>SICG01000133.1 GCA_009691525.1 Candidatus Latescibacterota bacterium
GGGATAGGGCTTATAGGTCATATCCTCAAGCTACACAATAGCTAAAGTCCATAACAGGCTCTAGTTCTGGGCTGCGACGGGTTCAACTCCGTGGTCGCCCGCCGGACCGGGCTCTATGCCCATCACCCCCGACACGACATCGTGGCTCTCCGCTATTACTACTGGCCTTGTCGCGCACAAAACCGCCCAGGTCGGCGGCCAGAGCGGGGGCAGATAACAGGAGCAACAGGGTCAGGGTACGGTAGGTGCTGTTAATGTTAGTTCACTCCCGTCGAGCCAAAGCCCCCGGCGCCGCGCTCCGAATCGGCCAGGGATTCGGCCTCGACTAGGATCGCCCTGGCCACCGGGGCGAAAACCAGTTGGGCGATGCGTTCGCCCGGTTCGATGCGTTGGGCCTCACGGGACAGATTGATCAGGATCACCCCCACCTCGCCGCGGTAGTCGGCGTCGATGGTGCCGGGGGAATTGAGGACGGTCAGGCCGCGTTTGAGCGCCAGGCCGCTGCGGGGCCGCACCTGGCCTTCGTACCCGGGGGGAATCTCCAGGCGCAGGCCGGTGGGGATCAGGCTACGCCCCCCGGCTTCGAGCATCAGAGGGGCGTCGAGGGCGGCGCGCAGGTCCATGCCGGCGCTGGCGATGGTCTGGTAGGCCGGCATGGGCAGGTGGGCGGGTTTGGTGAGGCGGACCTGAATTTCCACGCTGGGGCCTCCTAGGCGGAACGCCCGGCTCTCCACCGGTCTTGTAAGAGGCGCACATAGCCGGCGCCCAGCACATAACAGGAGGTGGCGAAGAGGCCGAGGATGGCGGTGACAAAGACGATCAGCGAACGCTGGGGCTTGGCCTTCTTTTCTGGGACGCTAGCTGGGTCCAGCGCCTGCACGGTGGAGGTCGTATTGCTGGCTTCGATGAGGGCCTCGGCTTTCTGCTGCAGCAACATCTTCATCAGCGCTGTCTGCACCAACACGTTCTTCTCGATCTTGGCGTACTCCTGGGCTACCTGGGGGATATCGCGCAGGGGCAGAAAAAGGTTCTCGTCCAGGTGCAGGCTGAGGCTGCCAGTGCTGTTCTCGCTGTTGGGCCCGTCCCTCAACAGCACCAGGGCCTGCTGTCGCAGAATCCGTTCCTGGTCCAGCTTCTGCACCTCGGGGTGATCAGACGAGAAACCCGAGGCCAGCAGGCTCTTGCGGTTAATCTCCAGTTCCATGGTGGCCATCTGCATCTGGGCGGCGGCGCGGATCACTGCCCTGGCTTGGTCTTCGAGGGAGATGGCGTTGTTATTGGCCTGGAAGTCCTTCAGGACGCCCATGAACCCGTCGAGTTTGCCGCTCTCGAGGGCCAGCAGGCCGTCGATGAAATTGTAGCGGTCCTGAGCCGACTCGTGCGAGAGCCTGCGGTTGGTGTCGTCCAGCAGGGTCAGATAGTAGTTGGCCATGTCGGCGGCCCGCTGCGGGCTTTGGTCGAAGACCGAGATCAGGATGGTGCCTTCCTCGCTCTTGCCGATGATGGTCTGCTGTTTGAGGGTTTCCAGCGCCTCGGTCATGGTGTTCACCTCGTAGAGCTGCACGAGTTGGAAGTGCTCGACCATCTGCCGGCGCATGGTCTCGCTCTTGAGGGTGGCGATGAAGATGTCGGCCGGGGTGCCCTTTTCGCCCAGACGAAGCGAGGGAATGGGCAGTGAGGAGAGCAGATCGGCAAAACCAAAGCCCTCCTTGTTTTCCTTGGGTGGCAGAAGCTGGACCTGGGCCTCGTATTCGTTGGGCAACAACAAACTCACGCCGGCGGCCAGCAGGCAGAGCGCGAAGGTGCCGCCCAGGATCAGACGCTTGCCGGCATTGAGGGCGTCCAGCAGGGTGAGCACATCGACTTGTTTGTCGGTCATGTACCTGGTTCCTCGGGTTAGATGGCGCGGACTAGCAGAATCAGGGTCAGGCTCTCGGCAACGGTGCGCATGGTGGCCGCGGTGAAGGCCCACCAGTTGCGGTATTCCTTTTCGGGGACCCAGATCTCGTCGCCAGCCTCGACCAGAAAATTTTTATCTATCTGCTCCCGCTCGCCGGTGCGGGCCCGGATCAGGCGAGCCCCACCCTTGTTGGCGCTCCACGAGAAGCCGCCGGCCTGATCCAGGTAGTAGGAGGCCCGGCGCCCCTCTACAAAGTCCACCAGCCCCGGCTTTTTCACCTGGCCGCTGAGGCTGACGGTGTGGCGCCGTTCCGGGATAAAGACGACGTCTCCTCCTTCGAGCGGGACATTCTGGGACTCGTCCCCCTGGTCGAAGAGGCGCCGAAAATCCACTGCCAGGCGGCCCTTTTCCTCGCGGCCCTTGGTCTTGAGGTAGGCCTTGTCCTCGGGGGTCATGTCGGCCAGGCCGCTGACCGCTTGCAAGAGCAGCAAGCGTTGGTACTCGGGGTCCTTGACGGCCCGCGCCTTGGCGCGCAGCAACCGGGCTTCGGGCAGGGAGGCGCGTTCGGTGAAGCCGCCGGCCTGCCCGAGGATTTCGCGCAGCCGGGTCTGGCCTTGGACGATGCGGTAGCGGCCGCGGTACTTGACCTCGCCTTGGACGTACACGGTGGGGGTTTGCTGCCAGTCGGAACGGGAGCGGATGAAGAGCATGTCCTTGGGTTGCAGCGGCACGCCGCTGATATCGGCGGCCCTGACCTGCCGGGCCACGTCTTCGGTGGTGATCAGAGGAATGATGTCGCTGGTGCGGCCGTCGGGCCTGAAGCGCCAGACCTCGGCCACCTCCAGGGGCGCGTCGCCGCTCACCCCTCCGGCCAGGGAAAGCAGAGTGCCTACCGTATCGCCGGGGCGGAATTCCTGCACGCCCTCCTTGTTCACCGAGCCGTAGACAAAGATATCTTGCTGCCGGTATTGCACGCGGATCACATCACCCATCTGCACATAGGGATTAAAATGCACCTCGCCGGTGGCCCGATACAACTGCAGGTCCGCCATCTCCTGGGTGCCGTCGCGGTGGATGAGCTGAATGGAGCGCCGTCCCGTGGGCTGGGGTTGGATCTGGGTGGTGCGGGTGGTTTTCCTGCCGGCCACGGTTTCTTCGATGTTGCCCTTCAGGTCGTCGAGAAAGCCGCCACTCCTTTCGATCACGTCGGAAACACGGGTATTGGGATGGGCGACGAAGCTGCCTTCGTCCACCACGGCCCCGGTCAGGTACACGGTGAAATAGCGCATACTGGTCAGGGTGAGGGTGATCTCCACCCGGGGGTACTTTTTGCGGGTCCGGCCCAGGATCTGTTCCTTCACCTGGGCGAGTTTCTGGGAGGAGACGGGGAAGCTGCCCACCGCCGGCACGATGGCGTTGCCCTCGGGGTCCACCTGCACCAGATAGGAGCGGTTCCACTCGCCCCAGATGTAGAGTTCGAACACGTCCCCCGGGCCGACTACATAGGTGGCGGGGTCGACCTGCTGGTCCTGGCTGATGTGCAGGCGCTCCACCTCCTCTCCCTTGGGCAAGCGGTTGCGGGCGGAAAGGGCTTCCTTGCCCAGCCCCCCCATGTCCGCCCCGGGCAGCTGCAGGAGTTTTTCTTCCTCTGCCTGGCCTTGCTCGACCAAATCCTCCAGTTCGCTCTGGCTCTGGGCCAAAAGGGGTAGGGCGCTGGCCACCAGCAGGCCCAGGGCGGCCAGTAAAGGCCGGTACCTCGATGTCATACTTCCTCCTGATTTCACAAAGTGTAATACCGGTCAGCGCCGCAAAGGGTAGCCGCCCAGGAGCCAGTCGGAGGTCTTCTCCGGGGTCTCCTGGCCGGGCCGGCGCGGCGGCCGGCCGACGCTGAGATATTCGAAGCCCATCTCCTGCATCTGGCGCGGGTGGTAGAGGTTGCGGCAGTCGAGCATCTTGGGGGCCTTGAGGGCGCTGTGCAGCATGGCCAGGTCGATGTTGCGGAATTCGTTCCACTCGGTCATCAACACCAGGGCGTCGGCCCCTTCGGCGGCGCGGTACGGGCTCTCGCAGCAGACCAGCTGGGGAAAGAGCTGCTGGGCTTTTTCCATGGCTGCCGGGTCGTAGGCCCTGACCGTGGCGCCCTCGGCCTGCAGCGCCTCGATCATCTCCAGGGCCGGGGCTTCGCGCAGGTCGTCGGTGTCGGGCTTAAAGGAGAGTCCCAGCATACAGACAGTGCGGTCGGCGAAGGGACCCACCAGTTCGCGCAGTTTGGCGATCATGCGCTGGCGCTGGTGGGCGTTGCTGGGGTTGATGGCCTGGATCAGCGGCGAGTCCACCTGGCCCTTGCGGGCGATGGCGGCCAGGCCGGCCACGTCCTTGGGAAAACAGCTGCCCCCGTACCCGGCCCCGGCGCTCAGGTTGCGCGGGCCGATGCGCTGGTCCAGGCCCATGCCGCGGGCCACGGCGGTGACGTCGGCCCCGTACGCTTCGCAGATGTTGGCGATCTCGTTGATGAAGGAGATCTTGGTGGCCAGCAGGGCGTTGGCGGCGTATTTGATCATTTCGGCGCTCTCCACGTCGGTGAGAACCATGGGGATATCGTTCTGGTACAGCGGGCGGTACACATCCACCACCGCCTCAAGCGAGCGCTGGTTGCCGGCGCCGATGACCAGGCGGTCGGGGTGCATGAAGTCGTCGATAGCCGAGCCTTCGCGCAGGAATTCCGGGTTGGAGACGATGTCGAAATCGACCCCGGGCTGGGTCTGACGGATCAACTCGGCCACCTGCACTCCGGTGCCCACCGGCACGGTGCTCTTGTTGACGATGATCTTGTAGTCCTCCATGTACCGACCGATGGTGCGGGCCGCCTCAAACACATAAGACATATCCACGTCGCCGTCGGGCAGGGAAGGGGTGCCCACGGCGATGAAGATGAGCTGGGAGGCCTTGATGGCAAAGGGGATCTCGGTGGAGAAGGTGAGGCGGCCCCGGGCGGTGTTGCGGGCCATCATCTCTTCGAGGCCGGGCTCATAGATGGGCACCTGGCCGGCCTTGAGGCGGGCGACGCGTTGGGCGTCGATATCGACGCAGGTGACGGCATTGCCAAAGTCGGACAGGCAGGCCCCGGTTACCAGACCGACGTACCCGGTTCCCATTACACAAATGGATCTCATACGGGCAGGATTCCTCGTGGGTAAAAAAGCAGGCTATAAATATAGGGGGAAGGTGGCTGGGGAGGAAGGGGCTAGTTGCCGCTCAGATAACGGCGGAAGTTGGCGGTGGTCAGGGCGGCGATCTCTTCGAGGGGGCGGCCCTTGAGGGTGGCCAATTTTTCGGCCACGGCCCGGGCGCGGGCCGGCTGGTTGGGAAGGCCGCCGATGGGCACGGGGGCGTCGGTCTCGATCAGCAGTAATTCGTCGGCGATGGCCAGGGCTACCTGCTGGGTCTGCGGGTCGTCGACCACCATGGGGCCTACCGAGACGTAGATCCCGGCGTCGTTGCACTGGTGGATCAGTTTGCGCGAGTGGGTGAACCAGTGGAGTTGGGCGTTGAGGCCGGTTTGTCTGGCAAAGGTTATGGCCCGCTCCATGACCTGGCGGGGGCAGCGGCGGGAGTGGAGGTTGGGGGGTTTGCCGGCGGCGGCGGCCAGGGCCAGTTGTCGGTCGAGAACCTCTTCCTGGAAGGTCTGCTCCTCTGGGGTGGTCGCCCATTGGTGATCCAGCCCCACCTCTCCTAACACTTGGGCCTGGGGCAGGTGTTGGGCCAGAAAGAGGAGGCCGGCTTCCACCGCCTCGGGGGCTTGCTGGCTGATCCAGGCTGGGTGCAGGCCCAGGCCGGCCACTACCGTGCCGGGGTGGGCCTGGGCGAGGGCGAGCACTGCCGACATGGAGGAGGCGCTCTCGCTGACGGCCACCACCTGGGTCACACCCTGGGCCGCAGCCTCGGCAAGGGCAACCGCCGGGTCGGTGAGTTGGTCGAGGTGGCAGTGGGTGTCGATGAGCATCTCAGGCGATCAGGCCGGTGGTCTCCTCGAAGCCCAGCATCAGATTGAGGCACTGTACCGCGTTGCCCGAGGCGCCTTTGCCCAGGTTGTCGAGCCGGCCCACCAGCACCAGGCCTTGGTCGGGTTTGCCAAAGGCGTAGAGTTCGACCCGGTTGGTGAAGTTGCAGCCCTCCAGGTCGAGGAATTTCCCCTCGCGCAGGTGGGTGGCGTTTTGGTCGGGGGGTACCGGGCGCACAAAGGGGCAGTCGCGGTAGTAGGCTTCCCAGACTTCCCATACCTGTTGGGCAGTGGTGCCGGGGCCGGTGAAGTGGCTGGCCGGCAGGGGCACGCTGACTAGCATGCCGCAATAGGTGGGCGCCACCGAGGGCACGAAGAGGGGCTGTTTGGCCACCAGGCTGAACTGGTGCATCTCGGCCAGGTGTTTGTGGGCCCCGTCCAGGCTGTACAGACACAGGGGCAAAGCTGCGTTGGCCTCGCGCTGGGGCCGGGGGGCCTGCTCGTAGGCCTCGATCATCTTGCGCCCGCCGCCTGAATAACCCGAGACCGCGTTGATGGTGTAGGCCGCCTGTGGATCGATGAGGCCGGCCTGGACCAGGGGGCGCAGCGCCAGGATGAAACTAACCGGGTAACAGCCGCAATTGGCCACCCGGGGGGCCTGGCGGATGGCCTCCTTCTGCTGGGGGCTGATCTCGGGCAGGCCATAGATCCAGTCGGAGTGGACGCGGCGCGCGGTGCTGGTGTCGATGATCCGGGCGCGCGAGGTGCCGGCCAGTTCGAGGGCTTCGGCAGCGGCCTCGTCGGGCAGGCAGAGGATGGCCAGGTCGGCCCGGGTGAGAAATTCGGCCCGCACCGCGGGGTTTTTGCGTTCCTCGGCAGGCACGAGCAGTAATTCGAGATCCTGGCGGGCGGCGAGCATCTGGCGGATGCGCAGGCCGGTGGTGCCTTCCTGGCCGTCGATGTAGATCCGGGGTTTGGTCATCGCGTCCTCTGAATATTTATTCGTTTTTTGGAATAAATATAGCTCTCATGGCCCAGCTGTCAAGACTCACTTGCTTGACAACTCCACCGGCAATGATGTAAAATGGCCCTCGCTTCACCCTGTCCATCTCCATCCATCCGCCGCGTGAGGGCCTATGACCTTCCTGCCTGCTCAAAGAGCCAAACCGCTGGTCTGCTCCCTGCTCTGCCTGCTGCTCTGGAGCGCTGGCTGTGAGCACGCGGAGCGAACCTTGGGGCCGGCAGAAACAGTGGAAACAGGGAGGGGGGACGGGGCGGCCAAGATCGTCGCCGAATCGGCCGGTGTCCTGCCCAGGGTGGAGATCCGCCGGGTGAAGTACCGCCTGGGACTCTTTGCCCTCAGTCCTGATGGGCAGGCCTACGGCGCCGCGGACAAGACCCTGTACCGGATCGTGGACCAGGGCGAGGCCATCGAGGCGGTCTACAGCTTTGCCGACCCGATCCAGGGTCTGCACTTTCTCGCCAATGGGTATCTCTTCGTCTCCACCGACCGGGACCGCTGGAACCCGAACACCCCCTGTAGGATCTACCGCTCCACGGACCAGGGACTCAGCTTCGAGCGGGTCAAAACTCTGCGGGCCAGTTGCGCGCTGTGGTGGTCCTTCGCCTCCGACAGCCAGAACAACCTCTACCTGGGAGAGTACGGGCCGCGAGACCGGGGACTGTCCAAGAAGGTGTGGAAATCCACGGATCTGGGGAAGACCTGGAGGATCATTTTCCAGGCTCCGGATGTGGACGGGCTTCACATCCACCGGGTGGCAGTGGACCCGTTTACCGGCGATGTGTGGGTGACCAACGGCGACGGCCCGCACGGGGCGACCTACGTGTCCAAGGACGGGGGCCAGCAGTGGAAGTGGATGCGTTCCGCCCAGCCCACCAGCGTGGCCTTCACCGCGGAGGCCATCATCTGGGGGGAGGATACCTACGAGGGGGCGGTGACCCGCTACGACCGGCAGACCGGCCTCTATGAAAAGACCCTGAGTGCGAACCTGGAGGGGAACTACGGCGGCAGCGCCTACGATATGGCGCAGGGCCGCAGCGGGCTGATCTATGTGCCCTTCATCAAGTACGCCGAGCAGAGCCATCGGCCTTCGCTGTGGGTGGGGGATGGCCGGCAGTGGAAACGGCTGCTGGATCTGGGCAGCAAGGGGGCGCTTTTTGCGGGTTTCATGCAGATCAGTCCGCCGGACCGCTGGGGGTATCTGTATGCGGACGGGTACAAGATCAAGGACCCTCAGTAGCCCGGTCACAGCGATCAAGACCTGCGGCCAGGAGGGTCAGCGCAGGCTCAACTGGTAGGTTTGTTCATCCGGGATGGCCTGGAGGCGCAGGACGCCCTCCACCACTGGAAAATCGGTCCGGCCCTCCAGGGCCGGCTCCACGTGCAGGGTCTGGCCCTTCAGCCGGGTGTTGAAGCGGAATTCCAGGGTGAGGGGCTGGTCATAGACGCTGTTGTCCAGACCATCTGCCAGGACCAGCGCAAAGGTGCGCTGGTCCTTTTTCTTGGTGACGCGCCCCAGTTGCGGGACAAAGGCGTTGCGTTCCTTGATATAGACGGCGACCATGTCCATATTGCCACTCCAGAAGTCGTGGCCGGCCAGGTAGTCGAGTTCCCGTCCAAAATCGTCCAGAGGAAAATAACCCCAGCCCTCGGGGATGCCCACCGCGTGGTGCATCAGGATCACCCAGGCCTGGCGCGCGAGGGCATCGGCCAGGATGGGCTCCAGTTCCTCGTAGCTGTTGACGTAGCTGGGAGACTCGCTCTGGGCCAGGACCACGGAGGGCAGGTAATACCAGTTGGCCGGCACGGTAGTGCTGTCGGGACAGATGCAGTATTCGGCAGGTTTCACCGACATGCCCCGGGCACAGAGAAAGCCGGCCTGGCGGTTGGCCAGTTGGGTCCGGGCCAGGCGGCCGGCGCTGCCCGGATAGGCATAGGCCCTGGGCCGCAGCCCCCATTCATTCATCAGCTCATAGCAGAGCCTGAAGTCGGCCAGGGATTCTTCGTAGCTGAGCGAGTCGTGGTCGATGTGTCGGTGGCCGTGGCCGTAGAGGTGGATGCCGCGGGTCAGCAACTGATCCTGGATATTTCCCACCAGGTGGCGGTTTTTGGGGGCCGAGAAGATGGCGGTCACCATCTCCATGTCCATAGTCAGGCCCCGGGCGAGCACCGCGTCGATGGCCAGGTGATGGTTGGGATGGGTGCCAAAGGGCGCGTCATAGGTGATGGAGACGGCGGCGCTGTGGCCATCGGGCCACTTGAGCACCTCCAGCTCAAAGAGAGGCTGCTCGTCTTCCTGGACCGCGTAGTGAAAAGGACCCACGGATATGAGCCCGTAATTCGGGGTCGCCGGGTTGAGCAGCCCGCAACCGGCCAGCAGGAAGCCGCACAGAGAGAGCAACCAGCAACAAGTCATGGCCCTATTAATACGACGCTGTCAAGGGCCATGTCAATCGCTGCAAGGAGGAAGTGATGGACCATTTTCTGTATCGCGGCGCCAAAACCCGGGAGATCTCTTTTCCTTTGGGGGGCATCGGCACGGGCTGTATCGGCCTGGCCGGCAATGGCCGGCTCATCGACTGGGAGATCTTCAACCGGCCCAACAAGGGCAGTACAAATGGTTTTACCCATTTCGCCATCCGCGCCGAAGCCGGTGACGAGGTGGTGGAGGCGCGGGTGCTCAACGGGGATCTGCAGCCCCCGTACAGCGGCGAGTTGGGCAAACCCACGTGGTCCTCCTTCGGCTGGGGACCGGCGCGCGACTATCTGACGGGCCTGCCCCATTTTCGCCAGGTCGAGTTCCGCGGCGAGTACCCCATCGCCGCTCTGCGTTTCGTCGAGCCGAAGTTCCCTGGCCGGGTGCAGTTGCAGGCCTTCAACCCCTTCATCCCCCTGGACGACAAGAACTCGGGAATTCCAGCGGCCTTTTTCGAGTTCGAGGTGGAGAACACCACCCGCCGCACGCTGCGCTACACCCTGTGCGGCACCCTGAAAAATCCCCTGCCCAAAAACAACCTCCACCAGGTACAGCGGGCCGGCGGCCTGTCGCTGCTCCACCTGCGCTCGGACGCCTTTGGGGGAGAGGAGTTGGAGGCCGGCGATCTGTGCCTGGCTACCGACGCGGCCCAGACCAGCTGCCAGCGCTACTGGTACCGGGGGGCCTGGTTCGACAGTCTGGAGGTGTTCTGGCGCGACTTCACCCGGCCCGGCCGGCTCAAGGGGCGCGACTACGCCGCCGACCAGGCCGGCGAGGGCAACCACGCCAGCCTGGCGGCCCACCTGGAGCTAGGGCCGGGAGAGCGGGGCCGGGTGCGGTTCATCCTCTCCTGGAATTTCCCCAACTGCCAGAACTACTGGAACCCCAAGGCTGGGGATTGCGCTGCCGAATGCGGTGTGTCCACCACCTGGAAGAACTATTATGCCACCTGCTTCGCCGACGCGCGGGCCAGTGCCCGGTACGGACTGAAGAACTGGGACTCCCTGTACGCGAAAACCGCCGAGTTCAAGGAGGCGCTCTTCGGCTCGGATCTGCCTCCGGCTGCCCTCGACGCGGTCTCGGCCAACCTTTCCATCCTCAAGAGCCCAACCGTGATGCGCCTGGAAGACGGCACCTTCTACGGCTGGGAAGGCTGCCATGCCAACACCGGCTGCTGTGAGGGTTCCTGCACCCACGTGTGGAACTATGCCCAGGCCCTGGCCTTTCTCTTTCCGCAACTCGAGCGCTCCATGCGCGAGGCCGACTATCACCACAATCTGCGCGAGGACGGGGGTATGCCCTTCCGCCTGCAACTGCCCCTGGGGGTGGAGGCCTCCAAGTTCCGGCCCTGCGCCGACGGGCAGTTCGGTGGGGTGCTCAAGGTGTACCGGGACTGGAAGATCTCCGGGGACAGCCAGTGGCTGCGCTCGTTGTGGCCGCAGGTGCGGCGCTCCCTCGAATTTGCCTGGTCGCCGGCCAACGAGGACCAGTGGGACCCGCAGCAGACCGGAGTGCTGCAGGGACGCCAGCACCACACCCTGGATATGGAACTCTTCGGGCCCAATGCCTGGCTCACCGGCTTTTACCTCGGGGCGCTCAAGGCCGGGGCCGAGATGGCTGCTTTCCTGGACGAGGAGGAACAGGCTCGCCACTACTTGGAACTCTTCACCCGGGGTAAGGCCTGGACCGACGAGCACCTATTCAACGGCGAGTACTACCAGCAGCAGCTCGACCTCGGGGACCGCGGGGCGGCGGCCCGTTTCGGGGCGGAGGAGGCCTACTGGAGCGCCGAGCACGGGCAATTGAAATACCAGGTAGGCGAGGGCTGCGGCCTGGACCAGGTGCTGGCCCAGTGGCATGCCAACCTCTACGGGCTGGGCGAGATCTTCGACCCGGGCCAGACGCGCAAGGCCCTGCGCTCCCTCTTTAGGTACAATTTCAAACAGCCCATGCGCGACCACTACAATCCCTGCCGCATCTACTCCCTCAACGACGAGGGCGGCCTGGTGATCTGCGCGTGGCCGGCCGGCCGACCCAAGCCCATGATCCCCCTGACCTATGCCCAGGAGACCATGAATGGCTTCGAATACGCGGCCGCGATCCAGATGATCCAGAGCGGCCTGGTGAAGGAGGGCACCAAGGCCGTGGTGGCCATCCGCCATCGCTACGATGGGGAGCGGCGCAATCCCTGGAACGAGTTCGAGTGCGGCAGCAACTATGCCCGTTCCCTGGCCAGTTATGCCCTGCTCAATGCCTTCAGCGGGCTGAGCTTTGACCTGGTGCAGGGACGCCTGGGATTTGATCCGGTGCAGCTGGTGCAGGGCCGCTTCAGGTGCTTCTGGAGCCTGGGCACGGGCTGGGGTATGTTGAAGGTGGGGCCAGGCCGGGCCGGGGTGGAGGTGCGGCAGGGGAAGCTATCGCTGCGGGTGCTGGAATTGCCCTTCCTGCGGGGCCGGTCAGTGCGCCGGGTGAACCTGGGCGGGCAGGAGGTGGACTTTGTCCAGGAGGGGAACTGTCTGAACCTGAAGCGGCCGGCCAAGGTGAGCGCGGGTCATGCCCTGGAGGTCCAGTTCAAGAAGTAGAGGAGTGCGTCCATGGCGAAAAAGGTCGAGCACTTGTTCACCGCCGAGGAGCGGGAGCGGATTGCCGCCGCCGTCAAAACGGCCGAGCAGCATACCGCCGGAGAGATCGTGCCCTGTATCGTCGCCCAGTGCGACGAATACGAGGAAGCAGCCTGGCGGGGAGGGGCCATCGCCGCTTTCCTGGTTTTCGCCGCCTTTTTCTGCCTGCGTGCCTTTACCACCGCCTGGCTGCCCCTGGGCCTGGGGGCGATGGGGGCGGGAATGGCCCTGGCCGGTGGGGCAGGCATGCTGCTGGTCCAGTGGGTGCCGGCTTTCAGGCGGCTGCTGGCCGGCGAGGAATTGATGGACCGGCGTGTCACCGGGCGGGCACTGCAGGCCTTTGTCGAGGAAGAGGTCTTCGCCACCCGCGAGCGCACCGGCATCCTGATCTTTCTCAGTCTGCTGGAGCACGAGGTGCGGGTGCTGGGCGATGCCGGGATCAACGCCCGGGTGGCCCAGGAGGAGTGGGAGGAGGTGGTGCGGCGACTGGCTGAGT
>SICG01000134.1 GCA_009691525.1 Candidatus Latescibacterota bacterium
CGCTCGGTTTCATGGAGGGCCTCAACAACAAGATCCGCGCTATCCAGCGCCGAGCCTACGGCATCAAAGATCAGCGATACCTCATGCTCAAGGTCCTCACCTCCTTCATCCCAGACCCCTCAAAATCGCCAAAATCACCCGTAGAAAAGATAGTAGAGCCGTTTTTTGCGGCCGCGTCGATCTCCAGGGCCCGCTCCCCACCAAGGAAGGTATTGGAGAGACGATACCATCTGCCTGGGTCGATGGTCGGCTGGGACCATACCGGAGCAGGAGCAGATGCGTGCCAAAGGGTAAACAGCACCAGCAGGGCAGCACAAAAAACGGGGCGTCGTGGTTCTTTCATTGGATACCTTTCTCCCTTAACAAGCCCGAAAAGTTGGGGGGGGGATTTTAATGCCGGCACAACGATAACGCGCGCGTTCCAGATAATGGCACAAGGGAGAGATCGCGATTGGGGGCAGGTTGGATGGCCGGTGAGGGGGGTCGAAGACAGAAAGCCGGGACGATCTGCAGATCGTCCCGGCTTCTTTTAAGTCCCGTCCGGTGCCTGGGAAGGGCCCGGTTGATCGGGGACCGCCTGGTCCCCGGCCCTTCGCTTGTCAGGTGGATCCAGGAAGGCCTCGGCCACCGCCTTGAGGACCTTGGCCTTGTCGTAAAAGCCCTCCTCCACCCGGTGCTTGATCCACAGCAGCCGTTCCTGGTGGCTGCGCGGCAGGCCTTCCTCTTCCTTCAGATGTTGCGGTAAGGAATAATCCCTGAGATTCATCTGTACCTGGCGGAGCCGCAGCCGCAGGTGCATCCTGTCGGTGAGTCCGTACCATCTTTCCATTGTTTGAATTATCGGCATGCCCCGCCAACTGTACACCGAAAAATACCGCCTGCGAACCGCTGACTTTCAAGGGCGTCTATCTCGTATTAGCACGTGCTATCTATTGGTCCCGGCGCAGCAGCCCGCGAATCGCCTTGAGCTGCTGCTGGTGCCGGTCGCCGGCCTGGCCAAAGGATTCCAGGGCAAAGGCCAGCACCACACTCAGCACCAGGCTGCAGGCAGCCCCCACCAGTACCATCAGCGCCCGGCGCGGCGCACTGCGGAACTTAGGCGGCACCGCCTCGTCCAGCACCTGCAGGGTGGGGGTATTGAGCGCTTCCTTGTATTTGGCCTCCTCCAGCTTGGTGCCCAGGAAACGGATGATCTCTTCCTTGACCTTGAGGTCGAGGCCCAGCTTGGTGTACTGAAAGCCCAGTTCCGGCAGGGCCTGCAGCGGCGGGCCTAGGGCCTGTCGGTGCAGGGCGGTCACCGTCGAGTCGGTGCTGGTTTCCACGTCTCCGGTGAGGATCTTGAGCTGCTTCTCCAACTCATCCACCTCGGTCTCCACCAGCCAACGCTCCTCGTGGCCGACGGCCAGTTGCTGCCGCAGCACCCCCAACTTCACCTCCTGCTCCACCTGGGCCAGCACCACGTTCTTGACCACCTCGACGGCAGCAGCGGTCTGCGCCTCCAGGTCTACCAGCCCATAGGCTTCCTGGAAATGCTGCATCTCCTGCCCCCCCACCTCAAGTTCGCCCCGCACCAGCGTCATCCTAGTTTCGAGAAAGGCCCGCAAGGCTCTGGCCTGCCGCTGCTTGTATTCGCGGTTCACCGCATCCAGCTCCTGGGCCAGGGCATTGGCCAGCTGGGCCGCCTGCTCGGGAGTGGCGCCGCGCACCTCGATCTTGAGGGTGCCGTCCCGACCCAGCTCTTCTTCAACCCGGTCGTCGAGCATGTCGATGGCCTGTTCGCGGTAGGCCGCCCCGTACTCGGCCACCAGACCGAAGCGGTCTACCATGGCGCCCAGGACCCGCCGGCTCTTGATCAGGGTGACCAGCCGCTCCGCCGAGGGCTGCTGGCCGCCCAGCCCGCCGATATTGAGGGGCATGGCATTATTGAGCAGCATGCCCAACCCCATCTGGTCGAATTCCTCTTCCGGCGGCACCAGCGTGGTGCTGCTCTTCCATTCCTGGGGCAGCAGCAGGCTGACAACCGCGGTCAGCGCACTGACGACCAGCACCGAAACACCGATCAGGCGCCGCCACTTCACCAGCACATAGACGTAGTCGAAGAGATTGGCTTCTTCCTTCATAACCTCGGGCCTATTTAGTCAGCGTCGCATAGAGCAGGATAATGGTGCTGATCTGGCCGATCACCCCCATGGTCCCGGTGAAGATGGCCCAGTAATCGTGTACGGGTTTCTCCTTGATCCAGATCCGGTCGCCCGGCTCCACCTGTTTGACGTCTCTGGCCCGCCTGATCTCCCCGGTGCGCGCCTTGATGACCAACACGTCCTTGGAGGCCCGCCAGCCCAGGCCGCCGGCTTTTTCGATGTAATTGGCCACCGTGTACGTGGAGTCGTAGATCACCGCCCCAGGGTGGGAGGCCTGGCCGCTGACCACCACCACCCGCTGCATGGCGGGTACCACAATGGCGTCGCCGGGCAAGAGCTGGATGTTCTGGGATTCGTCGCCCCGGTCGAAGAGCGCGACAAAATCCACCACCATCTGCCCGCGCTTCTCGCGGCTCTTCATGATGAAGTACTGGTTCTCCTCCTCGGTGCGGTCGCCCACCGGGATGGTGCGCAGCCGCTCAAATTCTGGGTCGATATCCTCCTCTTGCTGGCTCTGCTTCTGGCGCACCACCCGCGCCTCGGGCAGGGCGGCGTCGTTGGTAAACGAGCCGGCCTTCTCGATGATCTCGCGCAAGGTAGTCTTCCCTTTTTCGACCACGTAATAGCCGGGGTAGACCACCTCGCCGACAATACGCACCTCGCCCCGGCGGTGGTACACCGGCAGCCAGCGCACCACCACCCAGTCGTCCACCTGCAATTCCAGATCGGCCCCCGGGTCTCTGGCCAGGATACCTTTGAGGTCCAGGGGTAGGGCCTCTCGTTTGCGGGTGTCCTGGGCATATCGGAAGAGCAGCAACTTCTCCGGGTCGTGATTGGGGGCCAGTCCCAGGGCCAGGGTCAGCAGATCGCTGATCCGGTCGCCGGGCACGTACTCGTACATGCTGGGCCGCTGCACCGCCTCCATAGCCCCCACCTTGCCTTGCTGGGCCCCCACCACGATGATATCCCCGTCCTCCACAAAGGGATTGTAGCGGGATTCTCCGGTGACCTCGTAGAGGTCCAGGTCCACCCGCTGCGCCGCCTCGCGGGCCAGGGCCTCGTGCTGGCCGCTCAGCGCCAGGCGCCGCAGCCACGCGGCAGCCGCCGAATCGAGAAAGGCGGTTTTGATCACATGGATGTTGCGCCGGGATGCCGTGGCTGCCATGGCCCCTCTGGTCTTGGCGAGCACTTCGCTGATCCGCTCCACCCCCCGGGCCTGGACCAGGCCCGGCTTCTCCACTAGGCCGACCACCGGAACCGGAAAACTGCGCGGGGCGATCAACTGGATTTGGATCGCCCCGCCGTTCCTGACGGTTTGTTGGTACGCCTCCTCGATGGTCCGGCGGGCGTCGCGCAGCCGCAACCCGCCAATACGGACCATGCCCACCCGGGGAATGTACAAGCCGCCCTCGGCCAATACCTTGCCTTCAGCCGGCACCTCCATACCCGCGACATGGACCAGGAACTGGTCGCCCGGTCCCACCAGGTACTGGCCGCTGGCCATCACCTCTTTGAAAGCCTCCATGCCGATCATCTCCGACATCTCGGCGGCGGTCTTGGGCGCTTCCTGCGGGGGCTGTTGGATGACGATGGTCTGCTTCTGGTCATCTGGTTGTGGCCCGGCAGCGCCCGCCCGCCAAGGCAACAGAGCCAGCATTACGAGCAAAGCGAAACAGCTCTTCATCACGCCTTTTCGACTCCTTCCAGTAGATCCATCAACTCCACGCCTATGGCGTCGGCCAGGACAAAACCCCTCCGGGTCAATCCCACCCGCTCCCCGCGCAACTCCAGATAACCGGCCGCCACCAGATCGCGGAAACGCTCCCGCCCCGCCAGGCCTGAGTGCAGGGCAAAACCTTCGCTGGTGCGCAAACCCAGCCAGAGCGCCTCCTCCTGGGCAGTGGCCGCGTCCAGTTCCTCGGCGCCGGCCTCGGGGGAAAGCCCTGCCTCGACCGCCCCCAGATAGTTCTTCAGGAGACGCTGGTTCCAACTGCGCCGGCACCCGAGCAGGCTGTGGGCCGCCTGGCCCACCCCCAGGTACTGGCCCCCGTGCCAGTACCCCCAATTGTGGCGCGAGCGAAAACCAGGGCGGGCAAAATTGGAGACCTCGTAGTGTTCGAACCCCGCTGCCTCCAGCCGGTCTGTCCCCCACTCATAGGCCTGGGCCTGGTCGTCTTCGGGCAGGGGGATCAGACGGCCCTGGCGCTCCTGTTTGGCAAAAGGCGTTCCCGACTCAATCGTCAGCCCATAGGTCGACAGGTGCTCAGGCCGGTGTTCCAGGGCCTGCTCCAGGCTATTTCCCCAATCCAGCGCCGGTGCCCCGGGGGTGGCAAAAATCAGGTCTATACTCAGGTTCCCGAACCCGGCCTGCCTGGCCGCCTTGCAGGCGGCGTGGGCCTGGGCCGCACAATGTTGCCGGCCCAGCAGCCGCAGGCTCTGGTCAGCGAAGGATTGCACGCCGAGAGAGAGCCGGTTGAACCCCAGTTCCCTGAGGGCGCTGAACTGGGCAGTGTCGGCAACCTCTGGATTGGCCTCCACCGTGAGTTCGGCATCCGCTTTGATGCCCAGGCAGTGCCTGGTGCTTTCCAGAATGCGTCCCAGTTGCTCCGGCAATAGCAGCGTGGGGGTGCCCCCGCCGAAATAGACCGTGTCCAGCGGACCCCTGGTTGCCAACTGGCGGTGCATTTCGATTTCGGCGCAGACTGCCCTGACATAGCCCTCGTGCAGACGGGGCCGAACCGTGGTCACGGCAAAGCTGCAATAGGGGCAGACCTGCAGGCAAAAAGGGATGTGAACATAGAGTCCCCAATTGTCCCCTTTCATCGCACGAAGGTCCCCAGCCTGCCCCAGCGGATGCGGTCGGGCAGGCTGCGCACCTGGGTAAAAAGGGCCGCAGGCAGTGCGCCCAACGCGGAGAAATCGACCTGCCCACCGGGGGCGCAGGACCAGTAAACACACAGGGCCCTGCCGAGGACCAACTCTTGAGGCAGAAAACCCCAGGAACGGCTATCGCGGCTGTAGTCGCGGTTGTCCCCCATGACAAAGAGCTGGCCGGCGGGCACCCGGCGGGGGGCCATGTTGTCGCGCGGCAATTTACTGGCGGGGAAGACACGCGGGTCGGCATGTTTGGCCAGCGCCGCCTCGGGCAGGCGCACCCCATCGACCAGCACCACCTTGTCGCGGATTTCGACCTGCTGGCCGGCTAGGGCGATGCAGCGTTTGAGGTAGATGCGGCGCGGGTCGGCGGGGTACTCGAAGACCAGCAGATCACCTGGGGCCGGTTGGTCCAGGGCCGGTAGCCGCATCGCGGTGAAGGGCACCGCTGGGCCGAAACTGATCTTTTCCACCAGCACCCACTCGCCCAAAAGCAGCGAGTCCTCCATGGAATGAGAGGGCATACGAAAGCCCTGGAGGAGGAAGGTGCGGACCAGTAGGGCAAGCAGGACCATCCCGCCCAGATACCAAAAATACTTTCGCTCCGGGGAAGGCGCCTTGGGCGCCTTGCGGGCTTTGCGCGTACCCCCGCCGCGGCGGGGTGCCTTGAGGGCGACGGCCTTGCCCATGGGTTTAGCTGTCGATGCGGAGGGCGGCCAGGAAGGCCTCCTGGGGGATCTCGACCTTGCCGAACTGCTTCATCCGTTTCTTGCCCTCTTTCTGCTTTTCCAGCAGCTTGCGTTTGCGGCTGATGTCGCCCCCGTAACACTTGGCGATCACGTTCTTGCGGAAAGGGCGGACCACCTCGCGGGCGATCACCTTGCTGCCCACCGCCGCCTGGATGATGACCTCGAACATCTGGCGCGGAATCAGCTCCTTGAGTTTGGCGCACAGGGCCCGGCCCCAATCGTAGGCCCGGTCGCGGAAGACGATGGCCGAGAGGGCGTCGAGCGACTCGCCGTTGATCAACACGTCGAGCTTTACCAGAGCGCTGGCCCGCATCTCCTTGTGTTCATAGTCGAAGGAGGCGTAACCGCGCGAGACCGACTTGAGCCGGTCGTAGAAATCGATGACCACCTCGGCCAGGGGTAATTCGTAGTGGAGGATGGCCCGCTTGCCGTCGAGGTATTCGGTATTGAGGTAGGTGCCGCGCCGGTCGTTGGCCACCTGCATCACCGAGCCGATGTATTCGCTGGGCAGTAAGATTTGCGCCGAGAGAATGGGTTCGCGGATCTCGGCGATGTCGCCGATGGGCGGCAACAGGGACGGATTTTCGACCTCGATTACCTCTCCGTTCTTGCGGACCACCTGGTAGCGCACATTGGGCTGGGTGGTGATGATCTCCACTTGATATTCGCGGGCCAGGCGCTCCTGGATGATCTCCATGTGTAACAGGCCGAGGAAACCACAGCGGAACCCAAAACCCAGGGCCGGCGAGACTTCTGGCTCATAGGAGAAGGCCGCGTCGTTGAGCTTGAGGCGGGCCATGGCGTCGCGCAATTCCTCGTAATCGTCCGGGTTTACCGGGTAGAGGCCGCTGAAGACCATGGCCTTGAGCGGCTGATACCCCGGCAGCGGTTCCACAGCCGGCGCCCGGGCGTCGATCACCGTGTCGCCCACCTGGGCCTCGGCCAGCACCCGCACCCCGGCGATGAGGTACCCCACCTCGCCGGTGCCCAGGCTGGGGGCGGCGAAACGCTCCAGGCGCAGGATACCCACTTCCTCGACCTCGTATTCTCTGCCAGTAGAATGGAAGCGAATCTTCTGGCCGGCCTTGAGTTGGCCATCCACCACCCGCACATAACAAATCACCCCCCGGTACTGGTCGTAGAGGGAGTCAAAGATCAAAGCCCGCAGCGGCGCCTCCTGCTGCCCCGAGGGCGGGGGCAGGCGTTCGACGATGGCCTCCAGCAGTTCGGGCACCCCGATGCCCTCGCGGGCGCTGATGGACAGGATTTCGTCCTGGTGACACCCCATCAGGTCCACCACCTGCTGCTTGACACTGTCCACCTGGGCACTGGGCATATCGATCTTGTTGAGCACCGGAATGATGGTCAGGTTGTTGTTGAGGGCCAGGAACAGGTTGCTGACCGTCTGCGCCTCCACGCCCTGGGTGGCGTCCACGATCAGCAGGGCCCCTTCACAGGCAGCCAGGCTGCGGGAAACCTCATAGGTGAAATCCACGTGACCAGGCGTGTCGATGAGATTGAACTCGTAATCCTCGCCCGCCTTTGATCGGTAGGCCATACGCACCGCATGGGCTTTGATGGTGATGCCCCGCTCCCGCTCCAGGTCCATGTTGTCCAGCACCTGGTTCTGCATCTGTTTGGCAGTGAGGGTACGGGTGGCTTCGAGCAGACGGTCGGCGAGGGTGGATTTGCCGTGATCGATGTGGGCGATAATCGAAAAATTGCGGATGCGGGAAATATCCATTCAGCTTCTTTCGTCGGCCGGGAGATTCAATTAAATAAAGAATAGCCTTGCCCCCTCCCGCTGTCAAACCACTAGGCGCACCGCCCACCTGGGTCAGCTGCCGCAAATTTTGTGCTGCCCGCGCATTGGCCGGATCCAGCTCCAGGGCCTGGCGCGTGGCCTCCAGGGCCTCTGCGGTTTTCCCGGCAGCCGCCAGGGCAGCGGTCAGATTGTTGTACCGGCCCGCCTCAGCCGGAGATTGGGCGATGGCCTGCCGGCAGGCCTCGACTGCTTCGGACAGCCGGCCCAGGTGGTGGTAGACACCGGCCAAAAACACCGGCACTGCCCGCAGGCCCGGACTCAGACGCCTGGCTTCCTCGCCGGCCGCCGCTGCCCCCTGCCAATCCCCTTCCGCCGCCCGCATCTGGCCCAGTGCCAGCCACAGCGACGCCTGCTGCGGATAGCGCTCCAAGATCTGCGCGTACATCCGGGCAGTCGGCGGCCCCTGCCCCCGCAGTTCGAGCAGGTCCAAGTTGAGCCGCGCCTCCTGGTAGTCGGGCCTCAGTTGCAGGGCCTGCCTCAAGGCGGTGCGCGCCTCGCCGGGCTACCCCTGGTCCAGGTAGAGCAGTCCCAAATTGTTGAGGGCTTCGGCGGCAGTGGGATCGAGGCGCAGCGCCTCTTGGTATTCGCGAGCCGCAGCTTCGTACTCGCCGCGCTCTTGGCGCAGCAGCCCCAGGTTCACCCGGGCCTGGGCATAGTGGGGATCCAACACCAGGGCCTGTTGGAGCTGGGCTGCGGCCCCGACTAGGTCCCCCTGGGCCAGGAACAGGCGCCCGAGGTTGTTGTGTACCCCGGCCAGGCCGGGCTCCAGGGACAGAGCCTGCTGGTAGGCGCGGATCGCCTCGGCGGTACGCCCCAGGTCTTCGTACACCGCGCCCAGGTTGCTCCAGGTCTTGCTGTAGCGCGGGTTGAGCGCAGGGAGCGCTCGAAAGCAGCCAGGGCCTCCTGCACCTGACCCCGGCCATAGAGGGCCAGGCCCCAGTTGCTCTGGGCCCTGAACATCTGCGGGGCCCGGGAAACCGCATCCCCCCAGAGGGCGTACTCATCGCGCCACACCCGGTTGCGCTCAAAGGAGAGCAGCCCCAGGGTGGCCAGGAAAACAAAGCCGGCCCAGCGCAGGCGGAGCTGCGCCAGCGGCAAAACCAAGAGCAGCCCGATGAAGGGCAGATAGAGCCGGTGTTCGTTGACCAGCACATTGATCGGGGTGAGAAAGGTCAGGCCCAGACCGGCCAGGAACCAGCCCAGCCCCAGGCTGGCCGCGGCGCGGGGGCTGCGCCAGGCGCACCACAGGAGGGAGAGGATCAGCAACAAGCTGAGTAGTACCGCCCAGGACCAGGGGTTGGTGTTGACCGCAAAAGCGTGTTCGACGCTCAGGTGTACGGGCATGGCCAAGAGGTGCAGGTAGAAGACCAGCGCCTTGAGCTGGGTGCACAACTGCGCCCCGAGGGGCCGCACCTCCTGGGCCAGCGAATGGGGCAGAAAACCATTGGCAGTGATCAGGGCCAGGTAACCCAGGGTGAGGCCCCAGATAGGTAGATGCGCTTTCCAGTCGCGCTGCGGCGCGGGACGGCGGAGTTCTTGAAGGGCCAAGAGCGGCACCAATACCACTGCCGCCTCCTTGCTCAGCGAGGCCAGCAAATACGCCATCCAGGCCAAGGGCTGCCAGCGCCGGCGCACCCCGGCCAGATAGAAGGCGACCAGCACCCCCAGCCCACAGAGCAACTCCGAGCGGCTGGTGATATAGTTGACCGCCTGGGTATGCACCGGATGCAGGGCGAACAACATCCCGGCCCACCAACCGGCCCAGGGGGAGGCGCTCAGCGCGGCAACCACCAGGCAGACCAACAGCGCCACCAAGCTGTGCACCAGGATGTTGACCAGGTGGTAACCCCGCACCTGGTAGGCCCCCACCGCATAGTTGAGGGCCAGGCTGGTCAGCAGCACCGGCCAGTACATGGCCATGGCCGGCTCGCGCGAGAAAGCCGATGGATCGGCGAAAAATCCGCGGATCTGGTCCAGGGAGCGGAGGTGGGGATTCTCGACGATGGCGTGGCTGTCGTCGTAGTGGAAGCTGTTGTCCAGGCTGTTGGGGTACACCGCCCAGCTGGCCACCAGGATCAACAGCCAGGGTGATTTCATCTGGTCTCTTGCAGCAGGCGCTCCACCTGGTCCAGCCCCTCGCGGGCCTGGGGGTACCCAAAGGACAGGGCGCTGGAATAATATTCGCGGGCCTGGCGCAGGTACGGACCTCGCTTGTCCGGAGGCAGTTCTTGGGCCTGGGCGGCGAAAAGGGACCCCATGTTTTTGAGCACCTGGCCATCGTTGGGGGCGATGTGTAGGGCGCGGGCATAGGCCGCCCGGGCCTCCTCATACTGCCCCAACTCCTGGTAAGCCACCCCCACATCGCCGTGGGCCTGGTAGTGGTTGGGCCGCACGGCCAGGGCCTCCTGGTAGCTGTCCAGGGCCTGGTGCAGCAACGCGGTTTTGGCTGCCACATCCACGGGTCCGCGGCTTTTCTGGAAATAGACATTGCCCAGGTTGACCAGGGCGTCCTCGAAACGGGGGCTCAGCTCCAGGGCCCGGCGGTAGGCGCGCTCGGCCCCGTTGAAATCCTCGAGCACAAAAAGCACGCTGCCCTGGTTGTTGAGGCCCCGCAAACCGAGATCCCCCCGGGGGTCAAGGTCGCCCACCAATTGGTACTGTTTGGCGGCGTCGACCCAGCGGGAGGTATTGCCCTGCAGCGCCAGATCCTTGTACGCGTTGCCCAGGTACAGGTGCGCCCGGGGCATGAGCGGGGCCTTCTTCACCGCATCGGTCCACAGGCTCAGCTCGTCGGCCCACACCTGGCTGCGCCTCCAACTGCCCAGCGCGTATACCCCCACCAGCAGACCCACCAGGACCCAGCACCTGATCCGGCCGGCCCGCAAGAGCCATGCCAACCCGATACACAGGGAGGCGCAGGGCAGATAGAGCCGGCGCTCGTTGACCAGCACATTGAGGGGCATGACCATCACCGGCAGCAGGGCCAGCAGCGCCCAGAGGATCAGGAAGAGGGCCTGGTCCTGCTGCCGGCGGTGAGACCAGAGCAGCCAGGCGGCCGACAGCACCAAGGCCAGGGGCAACAACACCCCCGCCCCCAGCCAGCCCTGCTGGGCGAAGAACTGGTGGTCGACATTGAGCCGGGCCGGCATCAACAGAAGATAGGGGTAATAGACCAGGGCCTTGAGCTGGGTGGCTGCCTGTACACCCAGCTCGCGCACCGGCTTGCCCAGGGACCGGCCAAGAAAACCATTCAACACCAGCACCAGCATATAACCGGCGGCCAACCCCCAGTAGGCTCCGTGCCGACGCCAGAACTTGGCCCACAGCACCGGCCACTGCTGCCGGCTGAGAAAGAGATAGTCGTAGACCAGCAGCATTGCCGGCAGCGCAATGGCCGACTCCTTGCTCAAAAGCCCCAGGACCAGGCAGAGACGCACCCAGGTCCGCTTGCGAGGCTGGCCCTCCTGTTCGGCCTGGACAAAAAAACCGAGGGCCAGCAAACAGAAAGCCGCTGCCAGGCTGTCAGAGCGGCTGCTGATGTAGTTGACCGGCTCGGTGCAGAGGGGGTGGGCTGCAAAGAGCAGGCCGGCGACCAGGCCGATGCGGGCATCGCCGCTCAGACGCCGGGCCAGCCAGCACACCAGGCAGGCGTTGAAAGCGTGTAACAACAGATTAAAAACGTGATACCCCCTGACCGAGAAGCCGCCCAGGGCAAAATTGAGGGCATAACTGACCAGGAGCAGCGGCCGGTACATGCTCTTGTCCGCGTCCACCGAGAACTGGGAAGGATCGGCGAAGAA
The DNA here is from genome assembly GCA_009691525.1 of Candidatus Latescibacterota bacterium. Lineage (GTDB taxonomy): Bacteria > Latescibacterota > UBA2968 > UBA8231 > UBA8231 > SICG01. The sequence continues at coordinate 11,390 of SICG01000134.1, forward strand.
GTCGGGGATGTTGCCCAACTGGCGGATATGGGAATTTTGCTGGATGGAGTGCTCGTCGTCGTAGTGGAAACCATTGCCCAAGAAGCCGGCGTAGATGGCACCGCACAGGATCAGGATCAGCACCCAGCCGTATTTCTCCTCGTATTTCACGGGCGACCCAGCCTCCTTTCCAGATTCTGCAACCGCATGTTTGCCTCGGCACGCAGGGAGGGATCGCCCCCCCGCACGGCCAAGTCCCTATATACCGGCACCGCTTCAACGGACCGGCCCCCGCTTTCGAGGGCGTTGGCCAGCTGCAGGTGCCCTTCGCCGAAATCGGGGTGCAGAGCCACCAACTGCTGGTTGAGAGTGATACTTTCGGCATAACGCCCCTGGGCAAAAAGCGCCACTGCCAGGAAGAACATCCCTTCCTGGTACCCTGGATTTTGCGCCAACACCAGCCGGCACCAGGCCTCCACCTGCGGGGCCTGGCCCTTTTCGATCAGCGCGGGGGCGCGGTGTGGCAGCTGGCGCAGCAACTGACATGACCCCTCAAATTTGCGCCACTTGGGATGTGAGTATTTCTTCAGATCGACGGAGGGATACTCATGAAGCGGAAAGTCCACAGCGTCGAAGAGATCATTCGGATTCTGCGGCAGGCCGACAGGGGTGAAACGGCCCAGGCGGTGTGCCGGGAGCATAACATCTCGGAGCAGACGTTCTACCGCTGGAAACAGAAGTATGGCGGAATGGAGCTGGCCGACGCCAAACGGTTCAAGGAACTGGAAAAGGAAAACAGGGAGTTGAAGAAGATGCGGGCCGAATCCATGCTCAAGATCCGGGTGCTGGAAGAGGTCAACTCAAAAAAGTGGTAAGCCCTTCGCAGAAGAAGCAGGCCGTGGTGCATGTGGTGGGGCAGGGCCTGTGCTC
>SICG01000135.1 GCA_009691525.1 Candidatus Latescibacterota bacterium
CCACGAAGCGCGAGTAGTGATCGAAGACTGGCGATGCCAATACAACACCGAAAGACCCCATAGCCGACTGGGTTACCTCAGCCCAGAGGCCTTCAGCAACACCCACCTACTCACATCCTGAGTGGGCCAATTTCCGGGGGCCGGTCAACCCAGCCCTCAGCCTCTCTTCCATGGTCGAGTACTACTGGCCCTATGCCGTGGCCTATACGGGCAATACCTACCGTTACTTCCAGGAACGCAGAGACCTCTTGCGCAAGACCCTCTTCAAAGATGACATGATCTTCAGCGGCCAGGAACAAGAAGGTTATATCGTTTTTCCGACCCTGGATTACGATGTCGAGGAGTTCACAGTCCAGATCGAAGGCATGGCCCTGCGCTTCAACTATCGAGACGAGCCCATAGAGAAGATCGATATTCCCTATCGGCTTCACCGGGATGTGTACCTGGGCAAAAAACCATCTCCCGAGGGGTTGTAGGGTCCTTCAATCCCCAAGCAGCACCGAGGACCATGAAGGATGTGATCCGCGTCGCCCAACTCAAGGTCGTCCCAGCTAAAGGCGAGCTAGAGGCCAACCACGCGCGGTTGATGGAAGTGCTGCGCGAGGTGGGACGGGAAGAGGTGGACGTGGTGGTCACGCCCGAGGGTTTCCTGGACGGTTATATCTCCACCGAGGAACAAGTCACCGGCGAGAACATCCACCAGTACGCCGTGGACCCCGAGACCAGTCCCCTGGTGGCGAGCGTAGCGCAGTGGGCCAGGCACCAGGAAGCCTGGGTGATCCTGGACTGTACCCGGAGCGCGCCGGAAGGGGTGTACAACACGGCGCTGATCTTTGACCGGCAGGGCGCGCTCAGTGGGATCTACGACAAGACTCACTGCCAACTGCACGACCACAAGTACCTGCCCGGACAGCGGCTGGCTATTTTCGGCTCGGACTTTGGCCCCTTCGGGGTGATGATCTGCGCGGACCGGCGCTGGCCCGAGACCGTGCGCTCGCTGGCCCTCCAGGGCGCCAGGGTGATCTTCAACCCGACCTACGGGATGTACGGCGAGCGCAATTTATGGCTGATGCGCACGCGCTCCTATGAGAGCGAGGTCTTCATCGCTTTCACCCACCCGCTGGAGTCCCTGCTCACCGACCCAGAAGGCGAGGTTGTCGTCGACGAGACCTGCGAGCAGGTCTCGTTTTCCGTTACGGAGATCGACCTCGCCGCCGTTGACCAGAGAAGGGCCAGGGAATCATCGCACCTGAAGGACCGGCGGACCGATCTCTACACCCTGCAATAGAGAAGACTCCTCTGAGGTCACGCCGGCCTGGGGGCCAGGCCCGGCACCACCCGCGACTTGAACACGGCGTTGAGCATCCGCCGCCGGAATCCCCCGCCGAGGGAGTTGTGCAGGGTGTGCAGGTTGAAGATGATCGCGTCGCCCGGCTGGTTGTCGAAGGAGGCGCAGGGCACCTCGTGGTTGCTGATGCCCCACAGGGCCTGGGGGTCGAGGTTCCCCTCCCATCCTTGCAGGTGTGAGCCGGGCACCACCCGCAGGGCGCCGGTTGCCGAGGTCAGCGGGTCCAGGTGCATGGCGAGTTTGGCGCGCCGAAAATCCTTGAACACCCCGTCCGGGTGCCACATGCCGTCGCCGGTGTACAACTCTCCCCCACTGCCCAGGTACTCGTAGTTCTCCCCCAGTACCGCATTCAACGCACCGACCAGTCGCGGATCTTGCAGTAGGGAACCCAGGCGCTCGCTCGACTCCAGGGGCGATTGGCAGCCGGAGCGTTTGGTGCCGTCGTGTTTGCTGCCCTGTTCCTGCAGGAGGCGCTCGAATTCCTGGGAGATCCAGCCGACTTCTGTGGCGAAGAAGCCCGGAAGCCAGAGGAAACCGAAGTCGTCGAAGTAGCGCCGCCAGTGCTGCTGTTGTTGCGTCAGTCCCATGAGCCTTGTTCTCCGTCAGGTTAAATGATCTCCCGCGCGTTGCGGTCAGGCAGGGCCGGGAAAGGCGCGTGTGGCAGGGTCTGATACCAGTAAACCACCGAAGAAATGTCGTCCTGCAGGGGCAGGTACCGCCCCTCGGAGCGCCAGCCCAGGGCCTGCATGGTCACCCGCAGATCTTTCCTGAAAAATACCGGGTCGCAAACGTGGAAGCGGTACAGGGCCATACGCGCGCCCACCTCCCCCGACTTCTTGATCACCTGCTGGTATCCCAGATAGGGTGCCGAGAAGTCGTCGCCAAAGCCCCAGGCCCCGCCGAAATAATCCTCGGTGCCGGTGCCGCAAATGGTGGGGAATTTTCCATCGCCATCTAAAAACATCTTGATCTCCCCCTCGCCCCACCAGCCGGCGTTGTTCTGTTGCCAGGCCATGAAAATGCCCACGTACTGCCCCTGCCCCTTCACCCCGTCGAGCATCAGATAGTCGGTGCCGTACTGCAGGGGATTGTTGCGCCGCCATTGGGCATGAAAGTAGAGGGCGTCGGCATCAACCGCTTCCAGGGTGTAGTTGATGGTATAAAAGAAATGGGCCAGGTCGACGGGGGAGTCGTTCTCCACGGTGATGCGCGCGTGTTTGCCAAAGGGCATGGGGAAGAAACAGTTCATGCCGCCGCTGGGATTGACGTTGATGGGCTGGGCCAGGACCGCCTGCCGGGTGTTCCACGAGTTGCAGAAGAAGTCGCCCACCGGCGCCTCCACCGAGGGGGTTGCTTCTCCGTCCCAATACACGCGCACGATCACGTGGCGGTACCAGCGCGGATCGAGGGTGATCCAGATATGGCGGATCACCCCTGGACCCTCGTTATCCATGATCGCCACGGTCTTGCCGGCCGGCAACTCGATGCAGGGAGAGACCTTCCAGGTCTGGCCCAGTTCGCGGGCAGCGTTGGCCGAGCCCTGGTGCATCGTGGTCTCGGCAGTGGCCATGCCGCCCTTGCCCTTTTCGCCGCGGAAGTTTTCGGCCGAAAGGGAGCGGGACTCGGCGCGGCGTCTTTTGAAGATGTTGGACAAGTCGATTTCCATGGGTTTTCCTCCTCTTGGGCGGGCTGCAGGTGGCGCTGACCCCGCAAATATCCCCCCTGTCGCACCGGGGGTCAACCGCTGCCCAGGGCCTGCCGGTACGGCTTCAGGTCCATCTCCGGGTAGAGCCTGGCCAGCAGCCCCAGGGTCTGCTCGGTGTAATAAGAATGCCCGGGCGGGGGCCAGCCGAAGAGGGCGCGGACCCGCGGGGTGGTGGTGGTGAAGAAGGGCATCATGAATTCCCGCTCGCCGTAGAGGAAGGGGTTGGCAAAACGGGTCCAGCGGTCGTTGTCCTGCCGGCACATGGACAGGGTCCAGAGGGCCCGTTGGGCGCTCTTGTTGCGGAAGGGCTGGGCGGCGTGGATCAGATACGAAGAGTAGAAAAGGGCCGAGCCGCGGCGGGCGATGGAGGGCACCGGGGCCGCCAGCTCAGTGGCCAGGCGCAGGTCCTTGAGGGAACCGCCGCTGGCGTTGCCGCTGGCAAAGGCCTGGGCGTAGACCGCCGCTGCCTGATGATGCGAGCCGGGGATCACCAGCATGGGTGCCCCGTCGTCCTCCACATCGTGCAAATACACCCCGCAGTTGAGATAGCTATACAAGCCGTGCTCTGCCGGGGGCAGCAGGCAGTTGGTGTAGTGGTCGATATGGTACCCCTCCCAGGGGTTGGGGGCGTGCCGCTTGTCGGTGGGGCCGCTGCGCAAAAAGAGATGGGCGTTGCAGTAGGATGACGGTGCCCCCAGGCATTGCTCAAAAGCGTCCAGGTAGCGGGGGTTTTCGATGAGGCGGTCCAGCGCCGGCATGCCCACCGGGAACTGGGAGCGGCCCTCTTTGTGGTTGTGGGTGGTGGTGAAGCCGTCGGATACCCCCTTGGCGTGCTGGCCGGCCTCGAATTCGTCCCGCCATTGGGCGAAGGGTTTCCCGTAGAGTAGTTGTTCCATGGCCTCCAGGGCCGCGTCCATCTCGGCGGCGCTGAACAGGTCGGGCACGATGAGGTACCCATCGCGGTGGAACTGGTCAAGTTGGGCAGGGGTCAGGCTCATGGTGGGTGATCCTCGGAAAGGGGTCAACGGCTTTTGATTTCGGTCCACACTTCGTCGTACAGGCGTACGTGCTCGCCCACTTCGCGTTGGTACTCCAAGCGCGAAAGGATTTCTGGAGAGGGGTAGAGCACCGGGTTCTCCAAATCCTCCTTGGGCAAGAGCTGGCGGGCGGCTTTATTGGGGCTGGCGTAGCGGGTGAAGCGCGACAACTGCGCCCCCGCCTGGGCGTCGAGCAGGTAGTCGATGAACTGGTGTGCGGCTCCTGGGCTGGGAGCCTGGGCTGGGACCACCATCACGTCGGCCCAGATGAGAGAGCCCTCGCGCGGTACCAGGTAGGCCAGCTCGCCTTTGGCGTTTTCCTCGATAGCCTTCAGCGCGTCCCCATTCCACACCACCGCCATATCGGCCAGGCCGGCGGCCACCTTGTTTTTGCCGCCCACCCCGCCCTCAAACCCTCGCGACTTGGCGCTCTTCTTGGCCCCCAGCACCAGTTGGCCGGCCTGGCGCAGTTGTTCGGGGTCGGTGCTGTTGGCTGAGTGTCCCAGGAAGATCAGCGCCGCGCCTAACTGGTCGCGCATCTCGTCGATGAGCACAAAGCTGCCCTGTTGTTTTCCCGGATCGAAGAGCACGCCCCACGAGGGCTCCAGGTCGGGGAATTTGGTTTTATTGTAGAGCAGGCCCACGGTGCCCCACTGGTACGCCAGGCTGTGGTGATTGCCCGGATCGTAGGCCGGATCGAGGAAGAGGGCGTCGAGGTTGTGGCGGTTGGGGATGCGACTGTGATCGAGAGCCTGGATCAGCTTGAGTTGGACCAGGGTGGGCACCAGCATGTTGGAGACCACCGCCAGGTCGTACTGGCTGCTGCCGCCGGCGTGCTGGAGCTTGGCCAGCATCTCCTCGGAGGACTCGTACACCGAGACGTTGACCTTAATCCCGGTTTTGGCCGCAAAGTTGGCGGGGATCTGCGGGTCCAGGTACTCGGACCAGATGTAGAGGTTGAGTTCGCGCGGGGCAGCGGGTGGCTCGCCGCAGCCGGCCAGCAGCAGAGTCAGGAGACAGAGAAAAATACACATCTCAGTTCGCTTTCCACGCCAGGCGCTGCAGCCCGAGGACCAGGGCGGCGCTGGCGAAAAGGATCAGGGTGGAGAGGGCGTGCAACTCGGGGCTGAGGCCGCGGCGCAGGGAGGCGTAGATATAGATGGCCAGGGTGTCGGAGTGCGGGCCGGCAGTGAAGAAACTGATGGCAAAGTCGTCCAACGACAAGGTGAAGGCCAGGAGTGCGCCGGCGGCGATGCCCGGCCAGAGCAGGGGCAGAGTGACGCGCCAGAAGAGTTGCCACGAGCTGGCGTACAAGTCGCGGGCTGCCTCGCTGAGGGTGGGGCCGATAAGAGTCAGCCGGCTGCGCACCACCAGGGCCACAAAGGAGAGTTGAAAGGTGACGTGGCCGATGACCATGGTGGGCAGGCCCAGCTCAAAGCCGGCCCACAGGGTGCGCACCAGAGCAAAGGCCACCACCAGGGCCGCGGCGAAGACCAGATCCGGGGTCACCACCGGCAGATCCACCACGGCCTCCAAGAGGCGGCGGGTGCGCCGGGGCCAGGGGAAGCGCTCCAGGGCCAGGGCCAGCAGGGTACCCAGGACGGTGGAGATGGCCGTGGAGAGCAGGGCCAGCACTAGTGTATTGCGGGCCGCCTGCAAAATGGCCTCGTGGTGGAGGAGTCGGGCATACCAATCTAGCGTGAAGCCCTGCCAGACCAGGCCGATGCGGGCGGCGTTGACCGAGTAGATCGCCACCGCCAGCAGGGGCAGATAGAGCAGGGCCATGGCCACGGCAGCGATGAGCAGCGGGGCTCTCACAGCAGTTCCATGCCTTTGTTATGGCGGCGGTAGAAGTACAGACCGCCAAGGGTGAGCAGAATGAGCACCAGGCTGAGGGCCGCGGCAAAGGGGTAGTCGCGGCTGGCGCTGAACTGCTGCTGGATCACGTTGCCCACCAGCATGAAGGAGGCCCCGCCCAGCCGGTCGGCGATGGCGAAGATGCCCAGGGCGGGCACAAAGGTGAGCACCACCGCGGCGCTCAGGCCCGGCAGGGTCTGGGGCAGGATTACCCGCAGGAAGGCCGTTCTGCCCGAGGCGTACAGATCGCGGGCGGCCTCCACCTGGGCCCAATCGAGGCGCTCGACGTTGGTGTACAGGGGCAAGACGGCAAAGGGCAGGGAGTAGGAGATCATGCCCAGGTACACGCCGAGTGCGCCGGGGTACAGCGCTTCGCCTGGGGCGATCAGGCCTAGGAGCGCGGCCAGGCGGGCCAGGGGCAGTTGGGGCGAGAGCAGCAGCTCCCAGGCATAGGTGCGGATGATCACGTTGGTACACAGGGGAATGGCGATCAGGGCCAGGGCCAGGGCACGGCGGCGGGGGCCCAGGCCGGCCATAAAAAAGGCCAGCGGGTAGGCCAGGCCCACGGAGAAGAAGGTGACTACCGTTGCCAGCCAGAGGCTGCGGGCCAGGATGTAGAAGTAGGCCGGCGACCAGCCCAGGGTCCCAAAGCCAGCCAGCCGGCGGAAGTTTTCAAAGGTGAACTCCCACACCACCTGGCCGTAGGCATCGCGGCCGGCAAAGGCCATGCCGCCCACCAGCAGCGAGGGCAGCACCAGGAAGAGGGTGAGCCAGCACGAGCCGCCCCCGGCACAGGACCAGGCTTCGCGCATCAGCCGGCGGCGGGTGGTCAGCCGGCCCTGCCAGACCAGTTGATCACTCATAAAGTGCTTTGAGGTGTTCGGGGGGCAGGTGCAGCCACAGGGCCTGGCCCCGCTGCAAGAGCGGAGAGGGCGCGGTGCGCAGGCGCAATGGGCCGGGTTCCACCACCACCTCGCAGTGGTCGCCCCGGTACACCCAGTCACAGACGGTGGCGGCCAGCCCGTTGAAGGCCGGTGCCCGGTCACAGACCTGGATGCGCTCGGGGCGGATGGATAGGGTGCCGGCGCTCCAGGGCGGGGCCTGCCGCAGGGTGAGGGGCCCCAGCAGGGTATCCACTATTTGGCCCTGGCCCTGGTGTCGGGCCTCGATCAGGTTGGCGCTGCCCAGGAACTGGGCCACGAAACGGGTGCGGGGTTTCTCGTAGACTTCAGCAGGGGTGCCGCTCTGGGCGATGTGACCCTCCTCCATCACAAAGATGCGGTCGGCCACACTCATAGCCTCGGCCTGGTCGTGGGTGACCAGCAGGAAGGTGGTGCCCAGGCGCTGCTGCAACTGGCGCAGCTCCAGTTGCATCTCGGCCCGCAGGCGGGCGTCGAGGGCCGAGAGCGGTTCGTCAAGCAGCAGGAGCAGGGGTTCGTTGACTAGCGCGCGGGCCAGGGCCACCCGCTGTTTCTGGCCCCCCGAGAGTTGGTGGGGTAGGCGGCCGGCTTGTTCTTCGAGGTGTACCAGCGCCAGGCCACGGGCGACCCGGTCGCCCAACGGGTCGGCGGGCAGGCCGCGGGCGCGCAGGCCAAAGGCGATGTTCTCGTAGACGGTGAGATGGGGGAAGAGGGCGTAATTCTGGAAGACGGTGTTGATGGGCCGATGGTGCGCCGGCAGAGTGTGCAGGGGTCGGCCCCCCAGCAGCACCTGGCCCTCGTCGGGTGACTCGAGGCCGGCCAGGATGCGCAACAGGGTCGTCTTCCCGCAACCCGAGGGCCCCAAGAGCGCGGCGAATTCCCCGCGAGGCACTTGGAGACTGATCCGCTCCAGGGCCCGCACCGGGCCGAAGGATTTGCTCAGGCCCTCGACGCTGAGGAAGGGGTCGCAGTTAGCCGTGCCGGCCCCGGCCCACGCCGCCAGCGGGTCGGCGGCGGTGCGGTTCAGCCCGAACTTCCGCCACATGGGAGCAGCGCTGGGGGTGGTGGGTTGGGAATGTGGAGGAGAGGCATGGGTCGGACCTTTTTTCGGGGGATAGATCAGGGGAGGAATATAAGGCCAGCGGAGGGATTACAAAATGAGGGGTGTGGGGAGGATCGATACACTGTCTTCATAAAGGAGCCGGGTGAATTGACGGCGCCCAAGGCCGTGCCGATACTCCTCTCATCTGGTTGGGGATTACAATCACCAGATTTGGCACAACGCCCACCTTCTTCGAGAAAACGCCGGTGAGAATCAGCGCCATCGACTCCTGGATCGTCAGTGTGCCCTATACCCACCGCGAGAGCAGTTCGCAGGTCAGCCGGGATGGAGTCACCGATATCATTGTTCGGGTGGCCACCGACGAGGGCCTGGTCGGCTGGGGCGAAAGCTGCAGCGGGGCCAATGTCGAGTCGGTGCAGGAGGCCCTGCGCGCCTGTTTCCCCATCGTGCTGGGCCGCGATCCGTGGAACCGCGAAGCCCTCTGGCATGACTGCTTCCGCCGCGGCGTTTGGAATTTCCGCGAGGGCACCTTCAACTTTGCCTGGGCCGGGATCGACATGGCCCTGTGGGATCTGTGCGGCAAGGCCTGCGGCCAGCCGGTGTACAACCTGCTGGGCGGCCTCCGGCGACGGGAGGTGGAGTATTTCTACTATCTCCCTTACGCCGCCGCGCCGGACATCCTCGAAGCCGAGTGCAGCGCTGGCGTGGCCGCCGGGTATCGGGTGTTCTACGTGAAGGTCGGCCTCGACATCGGGCGGGAGGCCGAGGCGATCCGTCTGATCCGCCAGACCATCGGGCCGGAGGGCAAGATCCGCATCGATGCCAACGAGGCGTGGACCGTCGCCGAGGCGACGCGCAATCTGGCGCGCCTCGATGAGTGGAACCTGGATCTGGCCGAACAGCCCGTGCCTGCCGATCCAGTGGCGAACATGATCGAGCTGAAGGCCCGCACCCGCGTGCCCCTGGCCGCCAACGAGGGGCTCTGGCGAGTGGCCGACGCCTGGGAGGTGATCACGCGCCGGGCCTGCGACGTGCTCTGCTTCAGCCCGTACTGGGTCGGCTCGCTGGGCCATTTCCACCGGCTGGCCTCGGTGGCCGCCCTGGAGGGCTTGGCCACCTGCAAACACACCCACGGCGAGTTGGGGTTGGCCGCCGCCGCCGGGCAACATGCCCTGCTCAGCCTGCCGCACATCGTCGAGGGCCACCAGCAGACCGCAGCCATGATGGCCGGCGACATCCTCCGCGTCCCGCTGCCCATTGCCACCGGCCCCCGCTGGGGGGTGCCCAGTGGTGTTGGCCTGGGGGTGGAGGTGGACGAAGACCAGGTGGCCCGCTACCACGAGCACTACCGCCGCTTCGGGCAGTTCCTCCCCTATGCCCTCGACAGCATGGCCGCCGAAGACCCGGAGTGGCGGCCAGTGAACGCTGCCCCATGAGGGACCTGCTCTCCCTGGGCGAGTTGTGCGCCCTGGGCTCCGGCCTCTTGTGGGCGGTGAACAGCATGATGCTGCGCACCCGCTCCCACCAGGTCTCGCCGGCGGCCATGAACGTCATCCGCTGCGGGTCGGCGGCGTTTTTCTTTTGGGTCTGGCTGCCCTTCAGCGATCCCTTAGTCGGTTTGGATCAGGTGACCAGCGGCGAGTGGCTGCTGCTGGTCGGGTCGATCGTGGTGGGCATGGTGACCGGCGACACCCTGTACCTGACCGCCATCCGCGAGATCGGCCTGTCGCGGGCCCTGGCTCTGTCTTCTACCTATCCGCTGACCACCCTGCTCTTCGAGTGGCTGCTGCTGAGCCGGCCGGCTAGTACCGGCCTGGCCCTGGGCTGCGGTCTGGTGGCTCTGGGCGTGGTGCTGCTATCGGGGCGGGGTGTGGAGCCGGAATCCCGGCCCGTGCGCCTCAAGTACGGTGTGGTGTTGTCGCTGTCGGCCGCAGTGTTGTGGGGCCTGAGCACGGTGATGCTCTATCCGGCCATCACCCATCTGACGCTGGTGCAGGCCAACTCAGTGCGTATGCCCCTGGTGGCCCTGCTGCTCTACCTGATCCGCCTGCGCAGCCCGGTGGAGTTCCGCCGCCTAGACCGCCGCACCTTGATGGTGGTGGCCGGCAGCGGGCTGATCGGCATGGGGCTCTCCTCACTGATGTACCTGGCCTCCATCAAGCTGATCGGGGCCACCAAGGCCGTGACCCTGACCTCGGTCTCGCCGGTTTTCGGGATGATCCTGGGGGTGGTCTTTCTCAAGGAGAAGGTAAGTCTGAGAGTGTTGCTGGGCATCGCCGCTTGTATGGGGGGCGTGTGGCTGGTGCTCTGACCGGTGACTGGCCCTGGACCGGTGAACTCTTCGCCCTGATCTCGGCTTTCCTGGGTGCCCTCAGCGCCCTGATGGTGCGCACCCAGTCCCACCTGCTGCCCCCGGCACCCATGAATGCCCTGCGCTGTGGGGCGGCGGCCCTGCTCTACTGGGTGCTGCTGCCCTTCACCGAGCCGCTGGCCACGCTGTCACAGGTGTCCTTGCGCGAGTGGGTGTTGCTGGGTGGCTCGCTGGGCATAGGCATGGTGGTGGGCGACACCTTGTACCTGACCGCCATCCGCGAGATCGGGGTTTCGCGGGCTCTGTCCCTGGCCTGTACCTGCCCGCTGCTCACCATGCTCTTCGAGTGGGTGCTGCTGGGCAAACCGGCCAGCACCGACCTGGCCCTGGGCTGCTGTCTGGTGGCCGGAGGGGTGATGCTGCTCTCCTCGCGGGGGGCACAGACGGAGCCGGCTGAGGAGGGCAAGCCGGCCCGTCCTCTCCGCCTGAAGTACGGGGCGGCCCTGGCATTGGGGGCGGCCGCTTCGTGGGGGTTGAGTATGGTGTTCCTCGGCCCAGCCATCGCCCACCTCACCACCATCCAGGCCAACGCCATCCGCCTGCCCCTGGTGGCCCTGCTGGTCTATTTTACCCGGGTACACCACCGCCGCCAAGATCTGAAGCAACTCGACCGCCGTGCCGGGCTGGTCGTCGCCCTCAGCGGCCTGGTGGGCATGGGGCTTTCGGCCTTCACCTTTCTGAGTGCCTTGCGGATGATTGGGGCTGCCAAGACCGCCACCCTGGGCTCCACCTCGCCGGTCTTTGGGGTGATCCTGGCAGTGCTGTTTTTGAAAGAGGAAGTGAGCGTACGTATGCTGGCGGGTATCGCCGCCTGTATGACGGGGACTTGGCTGGTATTCTAAGAAGCCGTCTCAAAACCCCATTCGGGCTTCGCGCGGCTGCAAGCGGTGTGGCTCTGCGTTGCCCTCAGTCGGTGTATTTCTGAGTCAATACGCCTCTTTCGGGCGCCTTGCCCACGCCTCTTTCGCTCGCGCTCAGGCCACAAAGCGGATTTTAAGACGGCTTCTAACTGGACAGGAGAGCGTGCGATGAAGGACGGCATCGTCGGCATGTACGTACACCAGCACTGGCCCTATCACCATCCGTACGCGGCCCGCACCTGGCGCCTGGAGGATTGGCGGGGGTATGCCGCCGGCCTGCGAGCGCTGGGTTACAACGCCCTGCTGATCTGGCCGGTGATTGAGACCATGCCCGTGCCTCTTTTGCCCAGCGACCGCGAGAATCTGGAGAAGCTCAGCAAAGTCATCGACCTCTTGCACGAGCAGTTGGACATGCGGGTGTACCTGGCCCTCTGCCCCAATGTGGTGGCCTATGACGAGGTCGCCAGCCGCGCTTCTTTTGGCCAGCGCTTCTTCTATTGCGACCGCCGGGTGAATCCGGCAGACCGCCAGGCGGTGGAGGAGATGCTGCGCCGGCGCGAGGAAGTTCTGAAGCCGCTCTGCAAAGCGGACGGGATCGCCATCATCGACAGCGATCCGGGCGGGTATCCCGGTTCCACCAACGAGGAATTCATCGGTCTGCTGGTGGCCCACCGGGCGCTCTTCGACCGGCTGCGCCCCGGCATCGAGCTGATTTACTGGATGCATGCCGGCTGGGAGGCGTACTGCCGTTTCTACCAGACCGGTCGTTTCGAGTTCGGCACCGAGGCCGAGTTCAGCGAGGCGCTGACGCTGCTCAAGGCCCGCAATCCCGAGCCCTGGGGCCTGGCCAATGGCCTGCACTGCGCCCAGGTTCTGGGTGTGGCCGAGCGGGTTATCCTCTTCTCCTATGGGGCCATTGAGGGCGAGCCCTCCTTCCCGCTGACCAACTTCGGCGGCGAGGGGGCGTACCGGGCCGGCAACCAACCCGGACCGCGTGGGGTGATGGGCAATGCCCAGACCCACTGCATCCAGTTGCCCAACACCTTTGCCTTTGCGCGCGGGGCTCAGGGCAAGCCAGTGGGAGAGGCCGACTATGTGGAGTTCGCCGAGCGGC
>SICG01000136.1 GCA_009691525.1 Candidatus Latescibacterota bacterium
GGCAGGCTATGGCCGAGGCCGGGGCGTACTTGTGCGAGCAGTGTTGGGCACCGATCCGGGAGGTGCAGCCGGCGCGCTGTCGGCGCTGCAGTTGTCCCGGTGCAGAGACCGACTGTGGCAACTGCGCTGCCTGGGAATTGGAGCGGGTCCTGGTGCTGGGGGATTATGCCGGCCCGCTGCGCCAGGCCATCCATCTGCTCAAGTTTCAGGGCCAACGGCACCTGGGGGCGCCTCTGGGGCGCTGCCTGGGGCTGGCCCAGGTCCTGGGCATTCCCCTGTGTGAAGACCGGCTGAGGCGCCAGACCGCCACCCGGCAACAGGCCAGCCTGGACGCGGTCGGGCGGCGGCAGAACCTGGAAGGGGCGTTCCGGGTGGTGGGGCAACTGCCGGCGCACACCTGTATCGGCCTGGTGGACGACGTGGTGACCACCGCCTCCACCCTGGGGGCCTGCGCCCGGGCTTTGGCGGGGGCCGGGGCCGGACGAATTTGGGGGCTGGCCCTGGCCTGTCCTTTTCTGAGATCTGGGGGGCAATAGGCGGCGTTTCCTTGACGCAACCCGTGCAGCGGTTTAGTTTTAACCTCTGGTCTGCACTGGGGAATCGGGGACGCTGTCCCAGGCAAAAAGGAGTTGAAGGCATGGTGCAAAAGACGGTTGGGATCCTGACGGGTGGCGGCGATTGCCCAGGGCTCAACGCGGTGATCCGCGCCGCAGTGCGCAAGGGCATCACGGCCTACGATTACCGCTTCAAGGGTATCCAAAAGGGCTGGAAAGGGATGATGGAGTGCCTGTGGGAGCCGCTAGGCCTGGACGAGGTCTCGGGCATCCTTCCCAAGGGCGGCACTATTCTGGGGACCTCGCGCACCAATCCGCTCAAGAGCGCTGACGGTGCTGAGTTGGTCATCGAAAACATGAAACGCATGAAATTAGACGCCCTGATTGCCATCGGCGGCGACGACACCCTCAGCGTGGCCAATCGGTTGCACCAGGAAGGGGTAGCGGTGGTCGGTGTGCCCAAGACCATCGACAACGACCTCAACATGACCGATTACACCTTTGGGTTTGACACCGCCGTCAACATCGTCACCGAGGCCATCGACCGCATCCACACTACCGCCGAGTCCCACAACCGGGTAATGGTCATCGAGGTGATGGGGCGTCACAGCGGCTGGATCGCCACCCATGCGGGCATCGCCGGCGGGGCCGACATGATCCTCATCCCCGAAAAGCAGTACACGATGGATGACATCGTCACCTCCATCAAGGAACGCCACCAGCGGGGCAAGGACTTCAGCATCGTGGTGGTGGCCGAAGGGGTCAAGTTCTCCTCCGACAAGGGAGACGATGTGGTGGTCTCCCAGGGCGGCAAAGACGAGTTCGGCAACGTCAAACTCGGCGGAGCGGGTCAGGTGGTGAGCGACGAGATCGAGAAGCGCACCGGTTTTGAGACCCGGGTGACGGTGCTTGGCCATCTGCAGCGGGGCGGCACCCCCACGGCCTTCGACCGGGTGCTGGCCACCCGTTTCGGGGTGGCGTCCATCGACCTGATTCACAAGGGCGATTACGGCAAGATGGTCAGCCTGCAGGGCACCCAGATCATCGCCATTCCCATTAGCGAGGCGGTAGGCCAGTTGAAGATGGTGGGCGACGATTTGTACGATATCGCCCGCATCTTTTTTGGTTGATCCCTGGGCCGCAGTGAAACGCAAGACCCTCGAAGACATCCAGGTGGCCGGCAAGCGGGTGCTGGTGCGGGTGGATTTCAACGTGCCCCTGAACGATCAGCAGCAGATCACCGACGACACCCGGATAGCAGCGGCCCTGCCCACGCTCAAGTACCTGCTCGAGCAGGGAGCGGCCCTGGTGCTGATGTCCCACCTAGGCCGGCCCGAGGGCAAGATCGCGCCCAGCATGTCCCTCAAGCCGGTGGCCGAAAGGCTGGCCCAGTTCTTGGACCGGCCGGTGCAGCTGGCCCCCGACTGCGTGGGTCCAGAGGTGGAGCATCTGGCCCTCCAGCTGCGGCCTGGCCAGGTGCTGATACTCGAAAATCTGCGCTTCCACCCCGAGGAAGAAGCCAACGAGGAGCAGTTCTCCCGGCAGCTGGCGGCCTTGGGCGAGGTCTACGTCAACGATGCCTTTGGCACTGCCCACCGCGCCCACGCCTCCACCGAAGGGGTGGTGCACCATCTGGCGGTGGCCGCCAGCGGCCGGCTGATGGAACGCGAGGTCCAATACCTCAAGGACGCGCTGCAGCAGCCCCGCCGGCCCCTGGTGGCCATCCTGGGCGGGGTCAAGGTTTCGGGCAAGATCGAGCTGATCGAGAATTTGCTGAACAAGGTCGATACCCTGCTCATCGGCGGGGGCATGGCCTTCACCTTCTTCAAGGGCACGGGTCTGGAGATCGGCGCTTCGATTTTGGAGGCCAAGCGTGTGGAGACCGCCCGGCAGACCCTGGTCCAGGCCGAGGCGCGCGGGGTGGAGTTGCTGCTGCCGGTCGACTGCGTGGTGGCGGATCGTTTTGCCGCCGATGCCCAGACCCAGGTGGTGGCGCGAGAAAAGATCCCCGCTGACTGGCAGGGCATGGACATCGGCCCCCAGACCCGCCAGCTCTTTGCCGACCGGGTGAGCGCTGCGGGCACGGTGATCTGGAACGGCCCCTTGGGGGTATGTGAGATGGCGCCTTTTGCCGTCGGCACCCGCGAGGTGGCCCAGGCTTTGGTCCGGGCCACTGGCGAGCGCGGGACCCTCAGCATCATCGGCGGGGGGGACACCGCCGGCGCCATTGCCCAGTTGGGCCTGAGCGGGCAGATGACCCATGTATCCACCGGTGGCGGGGCCTCGCTCGAATGTCTGAGCGGGCTGGTCTTGCCCGGGGTAGCCGTCCTGGAACGGGAGGGAGGTTGAGTCATGCGCCGGCCATTGGTGGCGGGTAACTGGAAAATGTACAAAACGGCTGAACCGGCCGAGGAACTGGCCCGGTCCATCGTCGCCCAGGTGGGGCGCGACTGCGAGGTAGTGGATGTGGTGCTCTGCCCGCCTTTCACCAGCCTACAGGCGGTACACGAGGCCCTGGCCGGTACTCCCATTGCCTTGGGTGCCCAGAACATGCACTGGGAAAACGAGGGGGCGTTCACCGGAGAGATCTCCCCGGCGATGATCTTGACCACCGGGTGCACCTACGTTATATTAGGCCACTCTGAAAGACGGCAGTATTTTGCCGAGACCGACGAGCAGGTCAACCGCAAGTTAAAGGCGGCCTTGGGCGCGGGGCTTTCTCCCATCGTCTGTGTCGGCGAAACCCTCCAGCAGCGCGAAGCCGGCCAGATCGAGGCCGTGGTGCTCGGTCAGGTCCAGGCCGCCCTCCAGGGGTTAAGCGAGTCAGAACTCCTCAAAATTGCGCTGGCCTACGAACCAGTCTGGGCGATTGGCACCGGACGCACTGCTACTCCGGCCCAGGCCGAAGAAGTCCACAGTCTGATCCGCACTTCGTTGCACCAGCAATACGGCGAAGGGGTAGCCGGTGCCTTGCGCATCCAGTACGGGGGCAGCGTCAAACCCGAAAACGCGGCAGAGCTTTTTACCCAGAAAAACATCGATGGCGGTCTGATCGGCGGCGCCGCGCTCAAGGCCGACAGTTTTGCTGCCATCGTCAAAGCGGCGTGTTGATATCTCTATGGCGATCCTACTGACCTCGGTTCATGTATTGATCTGTATCTTGCTGGTCCTGGTGGTCCTCTTGCAGTCCGGAAAGGGCGGAGGGTTGGCCAGTTCCATTGCGGGAGGCCTGAGTTCGGCTTCCTTCCTGGGCGGGCGTACCGCCTCCAATTTCCTGACCACGGCCACCACCGTGCTGGCCACCACGTTTTTCCTCAGCTGCCTGGTGCAATTCCTCACCTTCGACTCGGGCAGGCAGGAAACCAGCTCGGCTACCGAGCGCATGCTGCAGCAGCAGTCGGCGGCGCCGGTGCCTTTTAATCCGGCCCCGGCCAGTGGCGGGGGCGAGATTGTGCCGACGATCCCGGCAGAGGCCCCCGCAGCGGTTCCAGCTCCGGCGCCGGCCAGTCCGAGCGCAAAATAAGAAGAGGGTTTGCCCTAGTTCCTGCCGAAGTGGTGAAACTGGTAGACACGCTGTCTTGAGGGGGCAGTGCCTTCGGGCGTCGGGGTTCGAGTCCCCGCTTCGGCACCATCTTGATCAACAAGGGGTTGCGTCAATACGACGCAGCCCTTTTTCTTTTTTACGGTTAGGGAGACGGATAGCCGATCTCCGGATCGGGTATGGGGCAGCAGGCAGAGAAAAGCGAGGTGAGGTATGGGTGAGGTGATCTGGCGCACGGCCGCCGCGCCGTGGGCCACCGACCAGGGGCTGGGCAACCACCGCGCCGTGGTGCGGGTCGCCGCGGCGGCACCGGCGGTGCGGGTGCTGTTGCCGTGGCGGCGGCACGACGGCGAGCCGCAGCGCAAGGCGGTGCTGGTTTTCGATGCGCGCGGCGGCGAACCGCTGGCCAACGTGGCGGTGCTGCGGGTGAGTGCCGAGGCCGGGGATCTGATCTTCGAACCAGTCGGTGGTCCCGGCGAATACCACCTCTACTACCTGCCGCAGCGCCAGGAGGGCTGGCAGCACGGGCCGACAACGGTGTACGCGGCGCCGCAGCCGATCGCGGCTCCGGCCTGGCTGGCGACGCTTGGTCTGGCGGAGGGAGGAAAGGCGCCCGCCGTCACTCTGCCCGAGGCCGAGCTGATCGCCTTCGAGGCCATCGACGATTTCCATCGCTTCGATCCCATGGAACTGGTCGCCACCGACGCGGAGGTGGCGGCGTTTTTGGCCCGCTATCCAGGCCGGGATTGGCTGGTGTTTGCCGAGGATCGACGTTTCCCGGTGCGTCTGCGGCGGCATCTGCCCTGGCGGTGGGTGCAGGGCGGGGTGAGTGCGTCCTTCGCTGGGTGCGCCTGCCGCGGCGAGTTCTACGCTCTGCAGGTGGTGGTGTACGCGCCGCGCCGGCCCTTGCGCGAGGTGCGCCTCCAGTTCGAGGACCTGCAGGGCCCGGCCGGGGCGCGGATCCCGGCCTCGGCGCTGTGCTGCCTCAACCTGGGCGGCCGCGACTGGCTGGGCGCCCCCTTGGTCAAACAGGTCGATGTCGCCGCCGGCCAGGTGCAGCCCCTGTGGGTCGGGGTGGCGGTCGCGGCCGAGGCAACGCCGGGGATCTACCGCGGCCAACTGTCGGTGGCTGCCGAAGGCGCCGAGGATCAGGTGCTGGAACTGGAGCTGGAGGTCGCCGACCAGACCCTGGTGGATGGCGGCGACGGCGAGTTGTGGCGGCACACGCGTCTGGCCTGGCTCGATTCGGCATTGGGCATCGACGCGCAGACCGTCGATCCCTACCCGCCGCTGGTGCAACAGGGGAGGCGTCTCGACCTGCTTGGCCGGAGTGTCGAATTGGGTACCGACGGGCTGCCGGCGGCCATCACCACGCGGTATGACGCCAGTGTGCAACACGCCGGGGCGCCGGCCCAGGAACTGCTGGCCTCGCCGCTGCGTTTCCTCGCGGTGGTCGGGGGGCAGGCCGAGGACTTTGCCGGCGGCGACTGCCGGCCGCAGCTCGACGGCAGCGGCCAGGCCTCGTGGCAGGTGCAGGAAGCCGGGCCGCACCTGGAGCGCCGGGTGCAGGCGACCCTCGAGAGCGACGGGTACCTGACCTACCGGGTGGTGTTGCGGGCGCGGGCCGCGGTGGATCTCGACGATGTGCGCCTGGAGATTCCGCTGCGGCCCGCCTTTGCCCGTTACCAGATGGGCATGGGCAAGCAGGGAGGGCAGCGCACCGGTGATTGGCACTGGACCTGGTCGGAGGCGCGTGCCAACCACATGGTCTGGCTCGGGGGGGTAAACGGTGGCCTGCAGTGCAAGCTGATGTACGAGCGGGATATCTGGGAGATCTACGGGCTGGCCAGCCACAGGCTGCCAGCCTCTTGGCACAACGAGGGGCGCGGCGGCTGCCGCATCGAGCAGGTCGGCGATACCGAGGTGCGGCTGACGGCCTTCAGCGGAGCCCGCCGGTTGGCCGCCGGCGAGGAACTGGTCTTCCGCTTCGGCCTGCTGATCACTCCTTTCCACCCCCTTGACCGCGACCACTGGCAGTGGCGCTACTACGGCGACGGCCTGGACCGGTTGCGGCCCGTCCCGGAGGTCGCCGCCGAGGGCGCGCGTATCCGCCACCTGCACCACGGCAACGAGCTCAACCCCCATATCAACTACCCCTTCGTGCGCGCCGAAGAGCTGGCCGACTACGCTCGCGAGGTGCACGCCCACCAGATGCGCCTGATCATGTACTACACGGTGCGCGAACTGAGCAACCACGCCGCCGAGCTGTGGGCCCTGCGCAGCCTGGGAGACGAGGTTTACCGCGAGACCCCCGGTTTCCACCTGGCCGATCATTTCGTCGAGGGTGAAAAGCAGGCGCCGCAGTTGGCCGGCAGCGGCGGGTCATGGCTGTGGGAGCATCTGGGGGAGGACTTTGCCCCGGCCTGGCACCACCCGCTGGGCGATGGCCGCCAGGACGCAGCGCTGGCGACGCAGGGGCTGTCGCGCCTGCACAACTACTACATCGAGGGGCTGGGCTGGCTGGTGCGCCGCCTGGGCATCGACGGCATCTACCTCGACGGCATCGGCTACGACCGGCAGGTCATGAAGCGGGTGCGCAAGGTACTCAAGCGGGCGCGGCGCGATACCCTGGTGAATTTCCACTCGGGAAACAATTTCGATGAGCGCTACGGGCTCAACAGCCCGGCGGTGCAGTACCTGGAGCATCTGCCCTATTGCGACAGCGTCTGGTTCGGCGAGGGGTACGACTACAACTCGCCGCCGGATGCCTGGCTGATCGAGATGTCGGGCATACCTTTTGGCCTGAGTGGGGAGATGCTGCAGGGGGGCGGCAACCTTTGGCGCGGCATGCTCTTCTACGGCATGGCCAACCGCCTCGGCTGGGGCCGGGAGGCGCAACCGCAGGCCTTGTGGCGCTACTGGGATATCTGCGGCATCGCGGAGCTGACCATGTGCGGCTGGTGGGACCCGGCCTGTCCGGTGCGCAGCGATTGCAGCCAGGTGCCGGTCACGGTCTACGCCGGCGGCGGTCGGGCGCTCCTGGCGCTGGCCAGCTGGGCCCCGGATCTGGTCGATTGCCGCTTGCAGATCGACTGGAAGGCATTGGGTATCGCCCCGGGCACCCCGCTGCGCGCCGCGGCGATCGAGGGTTTTCAGGAGGAAGGGCGGTTCGCCGCCGACGCGGCCATCCCGGTGGCGCCGGGCCGCGGCTGGCTCCTGCAATTGGGGTGAGGAAAGGGACTGCCCGGGATCGCGGTGTTTTCCTCAGCGCCACGGGTCTTCCGCTTCATGAGCAGTCCTCCATCGATCAATGACAATACCCAGGGTAAGGTCCCGACAGCAGCCCATCCGGGTACGAGGAGGTGAATAGGTGAGAGATATCCGCATCGCGGTGGTGCAGTTGCAGAGCCGGGTAGGCGCGACGGCCGCCAATATCGCCAGCATCGACCGGTTTGCCACCGAGGCGGCCCGCCGGTCCATCGACATCGTTTGTTTTCCCGAGCTGTGTGTCTGCGGCTACAACGCCGGCAACCAGCACACCCCCGTGCCCGAGCCCCTCGACGGGGATGCGGTGCGGGCGCTGGAGAAGGTGGGCAAACGGCACGGGGTGACCTTTCTGGCCGGGCTGCTGGAACGGGCGGCCAGCGGCATCGTCTACAACACCCAGGTGGTGATCGGCCCCAAGGGGCTGGTGGGCTCTTACCGCAAGGCCCATGTGCCGACCTCGGAGAACGGCACCTGGAGTCAGGGCGGCGAATTGCCGCTCTTCGTGCACCCCAAGGCGCGGTATGGCATCGAGATCTGCTACGATTCCCATTTCCCCGAGGTCAGCGCGCTGCTGGCCGCCAAGGGGGCGGAGATCCTCTTCCTGCCCCACGCCTCGGGCGGCGAGACCCCCGAGGAGAAAAAGGCGCGCTGGCTGCGCTATATGCCGGCGCGGGCCTACGACAACACCGTTTTTGCCGCGGTGTGCAATCTGGTGGGCGACAATGGCGCCGGGCGGGTTTTTGCCGGGGTATCCTTCATCTGCGATGCCCGCGGGCAGGTCATCGCCGAGGCGCAGAGTGGCACTGAGGAGGAGATGGTAGTGGCCGACCTGAGGGCTGCCGACCTGGAGGAGGTCCGCCGGGTGCCGGAGGCCTTCTTCCGCCATTTCCGGCGGCCCGAGCTCTACGCCCGCTGGGAGCAGGAATCGTGAGTGATGCCGGCGGCGGGCACTGAGATGGCCGCCAGGTACCGGACCCGGGGATTCGGGTTGGTGTTCCTTCTACCTGCACTGCTGCTGGGCGCCTGCACCCTCGGGCGCCCGGCGGGGCCGCCGCCTTCCCCGCCGGTACTGGCGGCGGAGGTCGCCAGCGCCGCCGCAGCGGCCCGGCTGCACTGGACTCCGGCTGGTGGACGCGGCTTCCTGGGCTACGAGGTGCAGCGGTCCCTTGGCCCGGATAGGCCTTGGGCGGTGTTGGCCCGGCTGGATGCGGTGCTCGACACCACTTGGATTGACCAGGACCTGCAGGGAAACCAGGGGTACCAGTACCGCATCGCCGCCCGTTTCGGCCGGCCGGGCCAGGCCAGTCATCCCCTCTACAGCGCCGAGGCGGAGGGTTCGATTCACCACCACCTGGCCAGCTGGCCGCTGCCCGCCGGGTTCCTGCCCACCCGCCTGGCGGTGGACCCTCAGGGAAACATCGCCGTGGCCGGGGCCGGGGCCGGCCGGGTGGAGCGCTTCGACGCGCAGGGGCAGCCCCTGGGGGGCTGGAGCTTTGCCGCGGTGCCGCCCGCCTGCATCGAGACGGGCACCCTCGATGCCGTCTCGCTGGCCTTTGACCCTCAGGGCGCCCTGCACCTGGCCTACAACCTGCCCGCTGCAGGACAGGCCCCGGGCCTGCGCTGGGCCAAGTTCGACGCGCAGGGGCAGTTGTTGTGGGAGCGCCGCCTGCAGGGGCTCTTCGCCCGCCATCTGGCCGTGGGGCCGGGAGGCCGGATCTACATCGAGTGTATCGACCGCCTTTACCAGTTCGACACCGAGGGAGGCGAGGTCGCCCAGTATCCGGTGCCGCCGCTGCTGATCTCCAGCCTGCGCTTCTGGGGGGAACACTTCGCCCTGCTGATCGAGCCGGCCAACTACCTGGACATGGGCTGGCAGGCGCCCCGGCTGATGATCTACGACAGTCCCGAACAGCGCCAGGCCCAGTGGTGGGTGGGCCGCGAACCGCTCTCGGCCCAGGATCCGGGGCGCGGGGTGCTGAAGCGCCCCGCCGACTTCGCCGTGGACGCGGCCTTTGACCGGGTGTTCATCCTCAATGCCGGGACCAGCCGCGTCGAGGTCTTTCTGCGTGCCCGGCACCTGACCGGCTGGGGCAGCGAGGGGGAGGGGACCGGGCAGTTCCGTTTTGCCGGCGAGCTGGCGGTACTCGACGGGCTGGCGGCCGGCCGCAGCGTGCAGCGCCGGGTGGTGGGCGGCGGCATCGCCCGCGATGCGGAGGGGAATATCTACGTGGCCGATACCTTCAACAACCGAGTGCAGAAGTTCGCCCCATGAGATTGCTGGTGGCACTGATCCTGGTGCTGGGTCTGCGCCAGCAGGCCCAGGGTGGCGAGGCCGGCGTTCGCGAAGGATACCAGGTCTGGAGCAAGGAGCGCATCCGCTACTACTACACCCGGGTGATGCTGAACCCGGGCAACGCCCAGCTGCGGGTGCTGCTGGCCAATGCCTATTACAATGACGGACAGGTGGCCAGGGCGGGGGACGAGTTGCGCCAGGCCGTGGCCCTGCAGCCCCGGCTGGCCGCTGCCCACAGCAACTTGGCCGTGGTGCTCCAGGCCCAAGGACAGCTGCCCGAGGCCAGGGTCGAGTACGAGGAGGCCTTGCGCCAGGACTCGGCGATGGTCGAGGCCCGCGTGGGTTTGGGCACGCTGCTGTGCCGCCTGGGCCTGCCCGGCGAGGGCCTGCCCCATTTGGAACGGGCCCTGGAACTGGACCCCGCCCAGCCCGGGGTGCGCTACGATCTGGGCGTTGCCTACTATCGGGCCGGGGACTTCCAACAGGCCATCCTCCACCTGCAACAGGTGCTGCAGGCCGACTCGCTCAACACCCGGGCCAGCACTGCCCTGGGGCGGGCCTACTACCGCCAGGGGTTGGTCCATTTGCAGGCCAGGCAGGCGCCCCAGGCTCTGGACTGTTTCGCCCAATCCATTACCTACCACCACGCCGACGAGGACCTGTTCTATGCCAAGGGCCTGGCCCACGTGGCGCAGCAGGAGGAGGCCGCCGCCGAGGCGGCGTTCAAGGAGGTGGTGCGGCTGGAAGCGGGATATATGCCGGCTCTCCAAGAGTTGGGGGCCCTCTACGAGCGGACCCAGCGGCCCCAGGAAGCCCAGTATTATTACCAGCAGGCCGAGAAGTGGGCGCCCCGCTGGCCCATGCTCCAGGCGGTGCGCAACGCCCAGGGTGAGGTGGGGGCCTGGGCCAAATGAAGAGGGCTCAGCGCCGGAGCAGTGGCGTGCGGCGGAAACCGGGGGCGAGTGCAGCGGTCTCCATAGTGGCGCAGGCGAAAGGGTGTCCAAAACACACTGTGCTTTCTGCGCCACAGGCCAGCTATGCGGGGCTTGATCAGCCCACTGCGGAGCGGATACGGGACGAGGGGGTCTCAGTCCGGGGCCTGAAGGGCAGTTGGGGGGCCTTCCAGGGGGAAGACGGTAACGCCGGGAAGGCTGGTACGACTCTTGCCTTAGGGATATCCAATCATTACCCCCAAAGGAGGGCGCTATGGAAAGAAGGAATTTTCTCAAGTCGGCCGGGATGGTGGGTGCAGCATCGCTTTTGCAGCCTTCCTGGGCCTGGCCCAGCGCCTACCAGGATGCGCCGCGCTACTTCGGCCTGCATCCCTTCGTGGCGGCCCACCCCGAAGCGGTGTTCATCAAACGCACCCAGGTGGCGGACAAACTGGATGGCGCCGCCAAGATGCAGGAGGGCAAGGCCCTGGCCCGCGAACTCTTCACCCTGCAGGACACCCCGGGTTTCTCGGTGACCGGCAAGGTGGCCATGAAGCCCAACCTCACCTGCGGTGGCGACGCTACTCCGGCCCTGATGGGCATCATCACCGACGCTGATTTCGTCGAGGGCATTGTCGAGGGCATGAAGGAGAAGCTGGGCCTGAAGGGCGAGCAGTTCTACCTGCGCGAGGGCAACCTGCTCGGCGACGCCTACTGCCCCAACAGCAGTTCCATGAACGGCTACAAGCCGGTGGCCGAGCGCACCGGCGCCCAATTGGCCAGCTTCGACAGCGGCCGTCTGCTTTCGCAGGCGAATCTGACCACATTCGAGGAAGGCAGCGAGGTGATCTGGCGCGAGGTGCCCGGCGGCGTGGTGTACCAGCGCATCGGCTACGTGGCGCCCATCAACGACGAAGGCGCCTTCAACTTCAACATCGCCAAGTTCAAGACCCACGGCATGGGGGTGACCCTGACGGCCAAGAACTGGCAGGGCACCAACGTCCATCCCTACGTGCACTACTGCAGCGCCGTGAAACAGCAGTTCGAGGACAGCCCTGCGGCCAGCGACGTCAACCCCGATTACCGCGCCCAGGTCCAGGCCCTCTACGACCGGCACCGCGCCGGCGGGGTGCCCCGCTGGGACCGACCCGGCACCATCGACAACTGGAACAGCGGCGCCGGCATGGAGACGTGGGCGCAGAAGACCCTCGACAACCACGCCGCCTCGCGTCCTACCTTCCACATGGTCGAGGGGATCTACGGCCGCAACGGCAATGGCTTCGAGAAGGGCCCCGGAGTCGGCGGCCGGGCCCAGGATTTCATGACCAATCTGGTGATCTTCGGCCAGAACGCCTTCAAGGTCGATATCATCGGGCACTGGCTGGCCGGCCACGAGCCGGGCAATTTCGGGCTCTTCCACTCGGCGCTGGACCGCGGCCTCAACGACCGGCTCAATCCCCGCGAGATCCCCATTTACACCTGGGAGGAGGGGCAGCCGGTGAGCCGCACCCTCGACGAGCTGGAGCGGTTCCCGCTGGTCACCTATTACCTGCAGCGCGACTACAGCGGCGGGACGGAGTCCCTGTACCACATGCTCGACCAGCCCTTCGACTACGGCCCG
>SICG01000005.1 GCA_009691525.1 Candidatus Latescibacterota bacterium
GATCAAACTCTTGCGCCCGCAGCGACTGGCGCACGGCCTGTATCTCGGGACTGCCCACCGCACGGCCCAGAGGGTAGGCTACCACTTCGTCGGCAAAGGGCAGCTGGCGGGCGACGCCGCCTTTGGCCTCGTCCACCAAAAGCGAAATACGGGCACGTGGGTAATGCTGTCGCACTGCCCGGCAGACCGGCGCCCCGATTACCAACCCGCCGACCCGGTCGTTGGGAACCACCAGGATCTTGGCGGCGCCCGCCAACTCCTTGAAGACGTCGAAAACCGCGGCCGCCGGTGGCTCCTCTTTCTGCCACCACTGCGATGCCCGCTCCCGCAGCGAGCCTTTGAGCCAATCAGCCCTCACTCCAACCTGCGCCTACCAGAACCGGGCTTCATTCTTGGCCACTTGGGACAACTTACCGGCCTCCTCGGAGTTGAAACGGTGCAAGCGATCTGGAACCCGCAGGCCTTTCATCAAAACATTGCAGATGTCGGGAGAGGCCGAAGCCTTGGGCGACTCAAGCAGCACAGGCCGACGCTTTTCACAGGCTTCCAGGACGGCTTCGTCGTTGCGCACATAGCCCACAAAATCCATCTTGACCGAAAGATACTCCTACCAGGTCCAGAAACCGGTGTACCTCGTCAACATGCCGGCGGCGGCGGACCCGGTTGAGCAACAACCGGGGATGAAAGGAAGACAAAAGCGTCTCGGCCTCGCGCCCGGCCTGTGGATTGGCCTCTCCAATCATTTCCAACAGGGCACAGATGCGCCCAGTCCGCCGCCCAGCCTGCTTGGAGAACTGATTGATGACTTCCTTGATCTCCTCGCTCTTGCTGAACCGGCGGCGCAGTTTGCGGTACACCGTGTTCTTGATAAAGCCATAGGCGTCCACCCTGGCCTGGGGCTCAGGGGTGCAGACGACGACCCCATAGTTGGAAAGGGCAAAAAAGTCCAAGGTGTTGTATGAGGAACCCGCCCCAAGATCCACCAGGACGTAATCAGCATCCACGGCCCGTATATGCCGGATCAAACGCTCTTTGGCCAGGTAGGACAAATTGGCGGCACCGACCAGTTCGTTGCCGCCGCAGATGAGTTTGAGGTTTTCCGTCGGGGTGGGCAACAAAACCTCACGCAGGGAACGGGTTTCGCTGGTGAAAAAACTGCCCAGACTCCGCGGCGGGGAAATCTGGTTGAAGAAGAGATGTAGATCCGCCCCCCCCCAAATCGCCATCCACCAGAATGACCTTGTATCCGAGTAAGGCCAACCCCACACCGAGGTTGGCGGTCAGCGTCGACTTGCCCGTTCCCCCTTTGCCCCCGGCGATGGGCCAGATGGTCGTGGCCGGCACCTGGCCGTCCAGCAAAATGAGATCGGTTCCCGAACCAGGCGCTAGTTCCAGGTCAACCTGTACGCTCATATAACTAAGCCACCACCCGGCATGGAGAGGCCACCCTGCTACGAGCCAGCCAGAAAAAAGGGCCTTGGGTCACTTAGGAAAAAGACTGACATGCTGGCCGGAACTCCCACCCCGTCAAGGGGCTATTATAGTTCGCCTGACAGCGGCCTGTCAAGGAATTTGTCGTTTGGTGCCTGCGTTCCATCGGGGACAGGGCCGCCGCCTCGCCGCCCCTATTGTTAGATCGGCAGCGATGGCCGAGGTTTAAACATAATCTGTGTCTCATCTCACAATCTGCGATAATTTTCGAGGTTTATTTTTCTCCACTTCAACCAGGAGTAGCCTTTGTCAGCGTCGATCACCAGGGATTTCACCGCCACCACTTTTGTCGTCCGTGAGGATTGCACTCTGTTGTTATGGCACAACAAGATTGAGGCCTGGCTGCCCCCCGGCGGCCATATCCATACCGACGAGTTGCCCGAAACCGCCGCGCTCAGGGAAGTGTTGGAGGAAACCGGTCTGGAGGTGGAGTTGCTTGGCGAGCAGGAAAGTTGGGGCCAGGTGCAGGTGCTCCGCACCCCCGCCTGCATCCTGCTCGAGAACATCAGCCCTGGCCACCAGCATATCGATTTGATCTATTTCGCGCGGGCCAAGGAAGGCGAACCCAGGATCAATACCCAGGAAAGCGCCGCTCTGCGCTGGTATACTGCGGCAGAGTTGGAAAATCCCGAAATCGCCCCTGATATCCGCGTTCTCGGCTGCCGGGCCATCGCCGCCGTGGCCCGCCAAACCCGGGGTTAAGTCATGGCGCGAACGGCTTTTTTCTATCATCCCGAATACCTGGACCACGAAGCAGGCCTCAATCATCCCGAACGGCCAGAACGGCTGCTCGCCATCATGGACGGACTAGAACACAGCTCCCTGCTCGCCCACTTGGAGGTGCGCCAACCGGCTCCCGCCTCGGTGCAGAGTCTGACCCGCATTCACTCCCCTGAGCACGTGCAGCACATTGCCCGGCTCAGCGCCCAGGGGCGGATGGTCTCCCTGGGTCCGGATACCAGTCTGAACGGGGCCACCTACCATACCGCCGGCCTGGCAGCGGGAGCGGTGGAGAATGCCATTGACATGGTGGCCTCGGGCGAAGTGGGCAACGCCTTCTGCGCCGTGCGTCCTCCTGGGCATCACGCCGAACGCGACCAGGCCATGGGGTTTTGCTACTTCAATAATGTGGCCATCGGTGCCCGGCACCTCCAGGAACGCCATCAAATACAAAGAGTGGCGATCATCGACTGGGATGTCCATCACGGCAACGGCACCCAGCACAGCTTTGAGGAGGACCCGTCGGTCTTCTTTTTTAGCATCCATCAATTCGGACCCTACTTCTACCCGGGGACGGGCGCCGCCCATGAGCAGGGTCGCGGGCCTGGCCTGGGCTATACCCTCAACGCCCCCATGCCCCCCGGCGCTACCGACGCCGATTACTTGAGAGTATTCCGCCAGGTGCTGCGGCCGGCCATGGACCGCTTCCGCCCCGAATTCATCCTGATCTCCGCCGGCTTTGACGCCCACCAGGCCGACCCCCTTGGGGAGATCGAGTTGAGCATCGAAGGATTTGCGGCATTGACGGCGCAGGTGCGCAGCATGGCAGAGGACCACTGCCAGGGCCGGCTGGTGTCTATTCTCGAAGGTGGGTACGACCTAGAAGCCACCGCCGCCTCGGTGGAGGCTCACCTGCGGGTGCTGATGGCCTAGGGTTTGGTAAAGGTGTGAATATGCACCTGGTGATCGAGGGACTTCCAGCGCACCGGGCGCATCTCGACCTGATGCCCATAGCCCTGCTGCTCCAGCATGGCCACAAAGTGCCCGGCTGCCGGCCGTTGGGGATCAGCCAGGTAGAACCGTCCTCCCGGAAGCAGCAAATGGTGCAGCACCCCGTTCAGGTAGGCGTGGTTCTTCTTCTCGTAGACTATATCGGCAGCCACCAGGCAGGACACCGGTAGTCCGGTCGGATTCCGCCAGTCCAAATAGGCGGTGCCGTGGTGCACTCCCACCTGGTTGGCCCGGGCGTTGTGGGTGGCAAAAACCAGCGCCGTCTCGACAAAATCCGTGGCCTCCACTCTCCAGCCCAGCCGTGCCAGTGTCAAGCCCACCAACCCGAGCCCACAACCCAATTCCTTGGCCCCTCCAGCCGGCGCCTCGAGATCTTGATCGCAGAACCACTGGGCCAGGCCCACCGATGAGGGCCAGAGTTCGGCCCAGTACGGGAACCGTTCGGTGCGCTGTCCCCCGCGAGCCTCCTGGGCGATCATGCGGTCCAGCAGCGCGTACCCGTCCTCCACCTCGGTGATGTGCAGCACCTGGCCGGGCCCGAGGTCCACCTCGGTCTCCTTGGTGCTGAACTTGGCGAGGGCCCGGCGCAGCTGCCGGTTGGTGTAGTGTTTTAGGGACATAAAAAAAGAGGAGCGCACGATGCGGCGCCCCTGCCCGGCAACGCAGGCCTGCTCACAACCTGCCCTCGTCTGCGAGCCTTTTCTTCACCGCCTCGACTGCCTGGGTGTTTAACTCCACGGTGTGGCTTTGGTCGCCAGTGTGTCGCCCCGGAGGGAAGAACCGCTCCCGGTAGACCGGATACGCCTCAGTGCGCAGGTGAGCCAGCGGGTGGTGCCCGACCCGCCGCCGGCGCTCGTGGCGGAGGGCTTCGAGATCGAGGGTGGCCACCACGATCTTCTCCCCCGGTCCGGGATCGGCCTGAGCGAGGATGCGGCCCTCGTAATCCACCACCATGCTTCCCCCCGGCCAGGAGAAGGGCGCGTAATGGCTGAGGGCAGCTCCCTGGTTGGCAGCCACCACATAGGCGGTGTTTTCCAGGGCCCGGCAGCGGTTGACCACCGTCCACCAGTCCATCGGCGGGGTCGCCCCCCAGGGGTCCATATAGGCCGATACCCGCAGCAGAATCTCGGCACCATTGGCGGTCAGCTGGCGCAGGGCCTCGGGAAAGAACCAGTCGTAACAAATGGCCACCCCGATATTGCCAATGGGCGTGTGGGCCACGGGGAAGAGTTCTTCCGCGTACCCTTCTAGGTCGTGGGGGCTGGCGTGT
Source organism: Candidatus Latescibacterota bacterium (assembly GCA_009691525.1). GTDB lineage: Bacteria > Latescibacterota > UBA2968 > UBA8231 > UBA8231 > SICG01. The sequence goes on from SICG01000005.1 coordinate 4,493, forward strand.
ACCTCCAAGGGGAGCCAGGTATTGACCTTGCGGTACTTGTACAACACCCCCTCGGGACCGATGAGGCAGGTGGTGTCGAAGACCACGCCCGGCCAGCGGGCGTCCTCTTCCAGAAAGGTGGCGGTCTGGATGTAGACCCCCAGTTCCTTGGCTTTAGCGCAGTATTTATCCGTGTGTTCGTTGGGTACGGGAAGGGTGAGTTTGGCCAGCAGACCGTTGGCGGTGGGGTAAATTGGCGCGGCGTGCCCGAATTCGGGGAAAACCAGCAGTTTGATGTCCATAAAGGGTCCGTAGCCCTCTACGGCCATGTCGATCATCTCCAGCATCCTGGAGGTGTTGCGGACAATTTCGCTCCGTTCCCGGGGATTGGGTTGGTCTACCTGGCAGGCGGCAACACCGTAACGCAGCATCGCCGGACTCAGGGCTGGGGTTCCATGGTCTTGGTCTTCCAGCGCTTGACCGCCCCCCGGCGCACCCGGATCAGTTCGGCAACCACACTGACAGCGATCTCCTCGGGGGTGTCGGCGCCGATGTTCAAGCCCACCGGAGCGTAGATCTGGTCCAGTCGCTGGCGTGCCCCCCCTCGTTCTTCGAGGCGCCGCCACAAGAGCAATTTCTTGCGCTCGCTGCCCAGCATGCCGATGTAGCGGGCCGGGGTGCGGATGGCCTTTTCGATGACGACCTCGTCGTGCTGGTGGCCCCGGGTGGCGGCGATGACATAGGACTGCTCGTCGATGGGTAGTTCCGCGAACACCTGTCCCATGTCCCCCACCACCCACTGGGCAGCTTCCGGATGCCGCCTGGCATTGGCGAACTGGGGCCGGTCGTCGACCATCACCACCCTGAATCCCACCTGGGCCGCCAAACGGCAGACCTGCCCTCCCACATGGCCGCCGCCAAAGATGTAAAGCATCGGCGGCGGGAGAAAAGGTTCGATGAAGAGTTCGACCTGTCCGGCAGACCTCGGTGTCGCCTCCATCACTGCTGTCCCATTCCTGCCCTGACCGATGAGACTTTCGGCCTGCGCCACCGCCCACTGGTCCAAGTCTGCAGCACCCAGGGTTCCCAGCCAGGAGCGGCCGGTCACCACCAGCAACTTGGGGATCTCCCCTCCCGGCGCCCCCAGCGCGCTGACCAGGGCACAGGCCCGGCGCTCCTGGCGTGCCCGCACTATTTCGGGATAAAGATCCGGGCTACCCACCGGTTCGGTGAGGATACGCAAGCTGCCCCCACAGTTGAGCCCGCCCTCTCCGGCCTGTTCCTCGGTGAGGGTGAAGCAGCTGACCTGAGACTCTTGTGTCCTGATCACCTGGCTGGCAAGGCTGAGAATCTCCGCCTCCAGGCAACCTCCGCCAATGGTCCCCAGCACCTGGCCGTCCTCTGCCACCAGCATCTTGGCCCGATCGCTCATGGGGATGGACCCGCTGCTCCAGACCAGCGAGGACAGAGCGCCGCGTTGTCCACTGGTCTGCAGGGCGACTACTGCTTCGAGCACCTCATCCATGGCGTTGGTCCTGATGGCGCCGCAGCACCTGCTGGTAATCGGCGGGTGTATCCAAATCCTCCAGGACACCGCTGTCCCCGACCGGCACCTCGAGGGTGTCGTCGCCGTGAGCCCGAGTTACCACATTGAGACCCTGGTCAGGAGCGAGTGCCATGATCTCCTCAGTGTAGCGGCGGTGGATGAGCAAAGGGTGGCCGCGACGGCCCTGGTAGGTGGGGATGAGAATACCCTTGGTAGACGTGGCCCCAGCACTGAGCAAGGGATCGAGGGCGGCGGCGAGCCGGGGTTGGTCGCCGAGGCAAATGAGGTAGGCAGCGGCCAGTCCTGCGAAACGCAGGCCACACTGGACCGAGGTGGACATGCCCTGCTGATAATCGGCATTAAAGACGCACTGCACCGGCCGACCGGCCAACACCTCCACAACCTCCGCTGCCCGGTGCCCCACCACTACCACCACTTGTTCCACTCGGCTGCAGAGCTGGTCCACGACGGACTCTACGAGGCAATGATCACCCAAAGGCAGCAACTGCTTAAACGCCCCCATACGGGTCGCCAGACCTGCGGCCAGGACGATGCCGGCCGGGGTATATGCTTCGTTCGCTTGCATCTGGAGTAGATTCTAAAGGGCCCCCATTGGGGTGTCAACCGCCGCGGCCGGCCACCGCCCCGCTGGCCCAGGCCCATTGCAGATTGAAGCCGCCCAGGTCCCCGTGTACATCCAGCAACTCGCCAGCCAGATACAGCCCTGGGACCAGATACGACTCCAACGTGACCGGATCGACTTCGCTGGTGTGAATCCCGCCAATCGTCACTTCGGCGTGATCAAAGTCGCGGGGCTGAGTCACCTGCACCGCCCAACTGGTCAGTAGTCTGGCCAGCTCCCAGCGCTGGGCCTTGGGGACGCGGCCCACCGGCTGATCCGGGGCAGCCCCCAGCTTGACAAGCAGCGGCCCCACCAGCTTGCCGTGCAGTAGGCCGGTGAAACTGAAAGCCAACCCGCGCTGCGGATGGCGCTCCCAGCGTTTCTTGAGTATCTCGCTTACCTGCTCCGGGGATTGGCCGGGGAAGAGATTGATTGCCAGATCCAATGGCCCCCGCTCCAGGAAAGGTACGATCCGGGCACTGAGGTTGAGGATAGTGAAACCGGAAACCCCGTACGGAGTGAAGAGCAGGTCATCGGTATCGATGGCCTGACGGCCTTTGCCCAGCGCCACCCGAACCTCGGCCCAGACTTTGACCCCTTGGGCTGGACGTATATACTCGTCGGGGCTGAGCAGGGGCACCAAACCGGGCAGGAGTTGGGTGGCGCGGTGGCCAAACCCCTTGGCCAGTTCCAGCCCGCTGCCGTCGGCGCCCAGTTTGGGCACACTGACGCCGCCGCTGGCCAACACCAGTCGCCGTCCCGTCCAGGAACGGCCATCCCGGCTGTCCACTACAAAGCCAGTTTCGGCCCGGACAGCCCGGCAGATCTTTGCCCCTTTCACCACCCCCACGCCCAACTGGCCCAAGCGGTCCTCCAACAGATCCACCACCGCCTGCGCCTGGTCCGAGGTGGGAAAGAGGCGGCCTCGCTTCTCCTCCTTGACTTCGAGCCCCAGGTCGCGGAAAAATGTCAGGGTCTCCTGGAGAGGGAATGCCCGCAGTACCTGCCGAACAAAATGCGGCTGCGTTCCGTGATAGTGCTCCGGATCATCGGCATCTCGGTTGGTCAGGTTGCAGCGTCCATTGCCGGCGATGAGCACCTTGCGGCCCAACTGTTGGTTGCCTTCCAACAGGAGGGTCTGTTGGCCCGTTTCGGCACTGCTGATGGCGGCCAGAATCCCGGCCGCCCCGCCCCCTACCACGAGGGCATCCCATGTCTTAGGGCCTATCAAACGGAGGTTGTTCCCAGATTTAAGATTCTTAAAAATAGAAAGATATCGCCCATTCTGTCCTCTGTCAATCAGCCAGCCGGCCTCCTTGACACTCTAGAGATAAATGTCTATTCTAGAATATCTTCTTTTATGCGACTATTTGCATACGCTAAAAAGCGGTTACCCTTCCCTCGCACCACCTTGCCTTTCCTCCGGAAATCCTACAGGAGCCAGAGAGATTTATGACCACCCACCCTGGCGCGCGGCCCCTGACCAGCGCTTCGCCCTCAACTTCGTCTCCAGCGTCTCCAGCTTCCCCGGCAGCTCGGATACTCACTCCTCCTTCCCTTTTACCACGGGTTCAGGAGGAGGTGGCCACGACCCTCAAGAAGGAGGGGATCTCCTATATATTTGAATCCCGCTCCCTCTCGGCAGTGGTCCGCTACATTTACACCCCCATTGAGGGCAACCTGAGTGACCTGGAGATCGAGATCAACAACAACGATGCCATCCGGCCAGCGCAGGGCGGCGGCATCACCATCGACATGGGAAACCGCGAATGGCCTGCCGATGACGAAGACATCGAGCGCCATCTGATTTCCTGCGAGCAAGTCGACGACGTGGTCGAAGCCCGCTGGCAATGGAAACACGGCGAGGAACTGGCCGACTTCTTATTCTGCTTCTCCATCCGCGGCAAAACCCTACAGGTGGAACTCGAAGGTGGCAACGGCAAAGCCACCGGCCTGAGCCTGGGCTGGGTCGAGGGGGCCCTGCACCCGCGCCTGATACACCTTCCGTATTTCAACCTGGGGGAGGCCTACCCCGGCATCCTCTGCACCCAGGGCGCGTTTATCTCCAGCCTGCTAGAAATAAGTCACACCCGGGCCACCCGCCTGGATGCGGCTCCCCCTGTCCCAGTTGCCGGACGGCTCTTCCTCAACGGGGGATGCTCCTATGCCCAGCGCTCGGACGGCAAGCGCAATCCAGTGCACGAATGTTGGCTGCTCACCGTATCTCGCCACTTCGAGGAAGTGATTCCGCCCCCTCCGGCTCTTGAGATTGCAAGCGAGGTCCCTCTCAGAGAGGTGGTCTGGTACAATATCCCCGCCCTCTCCAGCGCCGAGGAATCCTACGTCGAGGTTTACGAGCAGCTCCGCACCCTGAAACAATGGGGGATGGATAAACTGCTGGTCAATCACCCGGCTGATGTCTGGCGGGACGAACCAGGCCCTGCCGGTCTGGCCCTGGAGGCCTCTGCCGCCAAAGGCGGCGACGATGCCCTCAAGGAATACCTCGAAGCCGTGGCAGACCTGGGTTTCAGCTACGGCCTGTACGCCAATTACCGCGACCTGCCCGCTTCCAGGCAGCAGCAGGCGGCCAGACTGCCGGATGGCAACCCGGTTCCCACCGGAGCGGATACGGTGTTGCTCAGGCCGAGCCTGGCCGAGAGCATGGGGATCGAACACGCCAACGCCCTCGAAACCAAGTTCGGGAAGTCCTATCTCTATCTGGACGCCCACGCCGCCACCCCCCCCTGGGACCGAGTAGACTGCGACGCTGGCATAGAACGGCCCGCCTCGCTTTTGAGCACCCTGCAGGCGGACCAGGCCCTACTGGCGGGCCTCAGTCGGCGCGGGCCGACCGTGGGCCTGGGCGGCAGTCATTGGCTCTACCCCGGCCTCCTGCAAGGTTACGCGGCCCGACTGGCCGGCCCCAATCCGGCCGGCATGCCCCTGCTGGTGGATTTTGATCTCCACCACCTGCACCCCTTTCAGACCGACGCCGGTCTGGGCAGCGTGGAGGAGTTTTTCGGCGGCCCGATTCCCACCGAGGAAAAAAATAGCCGCAGCATCCACCTCGACCGCTATCTGGCCACGACCCTGGCCTTTGGCCACGCCGCCTGCCTGCCCCATATCAGGGAGTGGGGACTGGCCGCTGCCCTCAAGACCTACTTCCTGCTCCAGCCCCTGCAGCGCCATTACCTGGGCACCCAGGTGGAGTCCATCCACTACCACCACAACGGCAATTTCCTCGAACTCACTGAGGCCTTGATCTCCGGGGCCCACGAGTACAGCCAGCTGCGCGTCACCTACCGGTCCGGTTTCCAGCTCCATGTCAATGGTGGTTGGCTGGAGCCCTGGACCGTCCAAGTCGGGGAGCAATCCTTCTCCCTGCCGCCGGCCTCCTTCCTGGCTTGCGGGTCCAAAGGCGTGCTGGCCTATTCCGCCGATGTCGGCGCCGGCCGTATCGATTACTGCCAGGGGCCTGATTACCTGTATCTGGATACCCGGGGCACCCGTATGAACTTGGGTCCGGTGGTCCTGGACGGCGCGGCAGTCGTGCGCCACCACGATTGGGCCATCGACGTGTACCCGATCGACTGTACCGATCCCATCGAGGTACTGCCCACCTACTTCTGGCAGGACCGACGCCTTCCCCGCCTGCGGGTGCTGGCCTTCACCTGGGCTGAGAGCGAGCCGGAGACCGTGAAGGCTGAGACCACCGAAAAGGGGGTGGTCATCCAACAGATCCCCGGCGCCTACAAGTACCGTGTCACCCTGCCAGAATGGATGGTGGCCCCCGGTAACTGACCCCGCCGAATGCAGGGGCTGCGTCATGGAGGACGCCATGGACGACCCGGAAGAAACCGCCGATTCCCCGGTTGAGTTGGAGCTTGACGGGGAGGACGAAGAAGAAGCTGGACTCAGGGACCAGCTTTTCCGCGCTAAGGACCAGCTGGCCAGCCTAGCCGAGGGCAGTACGGGTCAGCTGGAGGATTCCGACCTTTGTGAGGACCTGGCCCTTCAGGTCAAGCCCTACGCCGACCGCCTGAGCGCCCTGCACCGCCTGCTCAACCCCATCGACCGCCTCATTGACAAACGCAGCCAACTGGACCACTCCCCCGACGATATTGCCTCGGAAGTGGCCCAGATCGAAGCGCTCAGTACCAGCCTTGACCCCGTGCTCGATCCCGCCTTTCTCAGGGAGGTGCAGGCCGAACTGGGCATCATCCCGCGGATAGTTCGGCGACGCACCCTGGTCGAAGCGCTGTACGATCTGATTGCCGCCCAACTGGTGTTGGGCCTCAAACTGAATCAGCAGACCCTGGACGCCACTTCTTCTGGCCTCACCACCAGTGATTTGGTCTGCACCTATTTTTCCGCCGAAGGCATCCGCTTCAAGACGCTGCCCCGCACCACCAGTCACCCAGCCATCGGGGTATGTCCAAGTTTATGACCAGCGCGGTAAACAGCACTTTTCTGCAGGCCTGCATGGGACAGGTTCCGGTCCACCGTCCGGTGTGGCTGATGCGCCAGGCTGGCCGCATCCTCCCGCCGTACCGCCAACTCCGCGCCCAGACCGGTTCCATTCTCAAACTCTTCAAGACCCCAGACCTGGCCGCCCAGGTCACCCTGATGCCGATCAACATGCTCGAGGTGGATGCGGCCATTCTCTTTGCCGATATTCTGACCCCGATCGAACCCATGGGCTGCCAGATCGACTTTGTCCCCGGCCCGGTCTTCGCCAAGCCGGTGCGCAGCCGCGCCGACATCGACGCCCTTCGCACCATCGATCCCCAGGCTCAGCTTCCCTATGTGCTGGAAACCATTCGCCTGGTCCGCCAGGCCCTACCGCCGCACATTCCCCTCATCGGCTTTGCCGGGGCCCCCTTCACCCTGGCCACCTATATGGTCGAAGGGGACGGTGCCAAGGAGTTCACCCACTTTCGCCGGCTCCTCCATGCCGATAGGGGGGCCGCCGACGCCTTGCTGGACAAGCTGACCGAGGTGACCATCACCTATCTGAAAGCCCAGATCGCCGCCGGGGTTCAGGCGGTGCAGCTCTTCGACACCTGGATCGGCGCCCTGTCAGCGCCTCTTTTTGAGCAACTGGCGCTGCCCCATCTGCAGCGCATCTTCCTGGCCCTGGAGGGATCTGGTGTCCCGCGGATCTATTACGCCAACGGCGCGGCCCACTTCCTCGACCTCCTGCCTAAAACCGGTGCCGATGTGCTCAGCCTCGACTGGCGCTCCGATTTGGGAGAGACCTTTCAGCGCTTCGGCAGACACCTGCCCCTGCAGGGCAACATGGACCCCTGCGCGCTTTTCGCCGACCCGCCGGCCATCATCGCCGAAGCCGAACGGATCTTGACCCAGACCCAGGGTCTGCCCCATATCTTCAACCTAGGACACGGGGTGCACCCAGACACCCCCTGCGATCACGTCAAACTGCTGGTGGACACTATCCACGGCTTTGCCCCCTAATCTGACAAATTTATGGAAGCCATCGAGAAAGGCGTCACGCGCAGGCATACCTTCTTCTGCACCTCGCTCGAACGCCATATCCACGACCCCAGCAAGGTGGTCCAGACCCAGCCCCGCGAGATCGTGGTTTTCGGCGAGAAGATCCAGGGCTGGATGGTCACGACCGAGGAATCAGTGATCTCCAAGATCATTCCGCTCGACGAGTCCCTGCGCGGGGATATCGTTTTACACGACCCCGAATAACCCCCCCAACCTCACTTGCTGGGGGTGAAACGGTCCCGGTTCCATTCCCCCAACTGCCGGGGCGGATCCTCCCACTCCTCTCCGGGGGCCATAAACTGGCCCCGAAAATCATCCTCGGCGTTGAAGCGCGGCCATAATTCGGGAAACTCATCCTGGATCAGCTGACTTACCTGCTGGCGCATGCCCCGGGCATGATAGGCCAACACCCTTTCTGTTTCCCCCCGCCCGGCTTCATCCAGATGCTGGACCATGCCGCTGCTGGCGCTAAAGGTGAAATATACCCCTTCGGGCTTGAGCTCGAGGTGGATGCGGTAAGCCGGATAACTCAGATTCAGCCCCAGCATCTCCAGACGCAGGCGCAGCCAGTCACCCTGGGTGACGGTGCGGCTCAGGTTCAGATCGGCCCGCTCGATCTCTGCTGTTGCCGGCAGGGCGGCAAAACTGCCAACGAGCAGCATCCAGGACAACAGGCGGACAGTGCGGCAGGTCATGATTCTCTCCTCTCAAAAAAAAACGGGGCCGACCTCAGGGGCCGGCTCCTCGTTTAGGTACATCGCGACAGGTCCTGCCAAATCCTTATCTCACTTCACCTCCCAAAGATCGCTGCTGCGGTACAATTTCCCCAACTGGCCGGCGCCCAGTTGCTCGGTAGCCTGGGCTACCTGGATTTCCACCTGTGCGTCGTAAGAGGGGCGAATCACCTCGCGCAATACCCCGAAAGGCAGAGGGAAATGGGGATTCTCCATACGGCTGAGCATGTAGGCGTAACTGGTGTTGCGCAGATCAGCCTGGTGGACCAGCAACTCGCTTTCGGCAACGCCCTGACCCAGGCTGACCACCTCGGCCTCGAAACCCTTCATGCGTACCCCTTTGTCGCGGTTCTTGCCGAAGATCAGGGGCTGGCCATCTTCGAGGAAGAGCACGTTGTCGTCCCGGACATCTGGGTCGGTGGTGTGATCCCAGGCAGTCGAATTGTAGACCACACAGTTCTGGAAGATCTCGACGAAGGCCGTGCCCTTGTGCCTGGCAGCCCGGTTGAGCACTTCGCTCAGATGCTTCATGTTGGTATCCTGGGTACGGGCGACAAAGGTGGCTTCGGCCCCCAGGGCTACCGAGAGTGGATTGAAAGGGTAGTCAATGGACCCCATCGGTGTGGTTTTGGTGCGGTGGCCGGGCAACGAGGTGGGCGAATACTGGCCCTTGGTCAGGCCGTAGATGCGGTTGTTGAAGAGAATGATTTTCAGATCTACGTTGCGGCGCAGGCAGTGCAGCAGGTGGTTGCCGCCGATAGAGAGTCCATCGCCGTCGCCGGTGATCACCCAGACGCTCAACTTGGGATTGGCCAGCTTGAGTCCAGTGGCCAGGGTGGGCGCCCTTCCGTGGATGGAGTGGATGCCGTAGGTGTTCATGTAGTAGGGAAAGCGACTAGAACAGCCGATCCCCGAGACGAAGACGATCTGCTCGCGAGGAACGCCGATCTCGGGCAGGAGCTTCTGCATCTGGGCCAGAATGGCGTAATCCCCACACCCAGGGCACCAGCGCACCTCCTGGTCCGAGCTAAAGTCCTTGCGGGTCAGTTTGGGCGCTGCCACAGCTTCTATCATCGGTACCTCTCCTCTGGCGTCATCTGGTCAATGCTTTTGCTCAACCTGCGATTTCTTTGATCCGGTTGTAAATCTCGCGGATCTGGAAGGGCTGCCCCTGTACCTTGTTGAGCCGCTGGACCCGCACTGGAAAGTGGGCCTGCAGCAGCAGGGCAAGCTGGCCCAGGTTCAATTCTGGTACCAAGATATTCTTGTACCGGCCCAGTACCTGACCCAGGTTGCGCGGGAAGGGATTGAGGTAACGCAGATGGGCGCTGGCCACTGACATTCCATGGCGCTGGGCCAGTTCCACCGCGGCGCGGATGGCCCCAAAGGTCCCACCCCAGCCCACCACCAGTAGGTCGGCCGATGCCGGACCGAAGACCTCTTGCTCGGGGATGAACTCGGCGATGCGGGCCACCTTCTCGGCGCGGGTCTTGACTATATGCTCGTGGTCCTGGGGCGAGTAGGATACATTGCCGGTGATATCCTGCTTGCCCAAGCCGCCAATGCGGTGTTCCAGGCCGGGGGTCCCGGGGATCACCCAGGGCCGGGCCAGGGTTTCGGCATCGCGCATGTAGGGCTGGTACCCCTCTGGATTGGTGCGGTACTCCACCGGGAAGGGCGCGATTGCGTCAGGATCTGGAATCTTCCAGGGCTCGGAACTGTTGGCGATGTACCCGTCCGAGAGCAAGATCACCGGGGTCATGTAGCGCACCGCGATACGGAAGGCCTGGATGGCCATGTCGAAGCAGTCACCGGCCGTGGCCGCCGCCAGCACGGGTATGGGACTTTCGCCGTTGCGGCCAAAGAGCACCTGGAGCAGATCGGTCTGCTCGGTCTTGGTAGGCAGTCCGGTGCTGGGTCCCCCCCGCTGTACATCGATGATCACCATGGGTAGTTCCAGCACCAACGCCAGGTTCATGCCCTCGCTCTTGAGAGCGATGCCGGGGCCGCTGGTGGCAGTGGCGGCCAGCGCCCCGCCAAAGGCGGCACCGATCACCGACCCCATGGCGGAGATTTCGTCCTCGGCCTGAAAGGTGCGCACGTTGAAGTTCTTCAGCGCCGCCAGGCCCTCGAGTATGGGAGTGGCCGGGGTGATGGGGTAGCTGCCATAAAAAAGCTGCTTGCCGGACTTGCTGGCCGCCGTCACCATGCCCAGGACCATGGCCTCGTTGCCGGTGATCCGCCGGTACAGTCCCGGCTCCACCATGATCCGCCGGGGCACTCTCATTTGTCTCTGGAAAGTCTCGGCGGTTTCGCCATAGTGGTAGCCGGCCTTGAGCACCCGGGTATTGGCTTCGACCACCTGGGGCCGTTTGGCGAATTTCTTCTCGTAGAAGCCCAGGGTGATGTCGAGGGGGCGGTCGAACATCCAGAAGGCCAGACCCAGAGCAAAAGCGTTTTTACAGAGGTCCTTCTGCTGGGTGCTCAGTTCGTCCAGATCCTCCAGAGCCTTGCGGGTCATCGTGGTCAGGGGCACCTGGTGCACCTCGTACCCCTGTAGGGTATTGTCTTCGAGGGGATTGCCTTCGTAGCCGGCCTTGCGCAGGTTGTTGCGGGTGAAGGTGTCGCTGTTGACGATGATCACCCCGCCCGGCTCCAGGTCACTGAGATTGGCACGCAGGGCTGCCGGATTCATCGCCACCAGCACCTGGGGCGCATCCCCGGCGGTGTAGAGTTCGTTGGCGCCAAAATTAACCTGAAAACCGCTGAGCCCGGGGATGGTGCCGGCCGGGGCGCGGATCTCAGCGGGGAAGTCTGGGAAAGTACTCACGTCGTTGCCCAGAATGGCCACCGCGTTGGTGAACTGGTCCCCGGTCAGCTGCATACCATCGCCGGAATCACCCGAAAAGCGGATGACCACCGACTCGCGCTCTTCATGTTTTTTGCCCGGTTCTTCAGCCGTCAAAGTTTCAGACATCAAATACTTTCCTCCTGTGGAAAGCGGCAACTCCGGTCCGGAGTCGGGACGCCTCGGGAATCAGCTCCTCTCCTGCCGCACACCAGGCGTCCAAGCTCCGCCTCTGGTGCACGTATTCGGGAGGATGGTGTTGATCAGTTGGTCGGGGGAGTGATTTGGGGGATAGGCGGGTCATGAACTGCTCGAGGAGTTGCTACCAGAGGGCGGGGAAAGCCGGCAACTAACAAACCCCTCTATCTGGACTTGAGCGAAATCCCAAGTTGCAATTTCATCAAGAATATACAGGGATGACCGTTCCCGTCAAGCATCCGGAGCTGGGCCGCTGCCCATCTGCCGGCCTTCCCGGACCTCGACCAGCCAATCGGCGGCCCTGAGCAATACCGGGTGATGGGTCTCCACCAGCAGCGAAGTTCCGGCTGCCCTGAGTGCCTGGAGTATGGCGAGCAGTAACTGCAGATCTCGCGGGTGGCCCGCCTGCTCGGGGTGTTCCAAGACCACCAGTTCGCCCGCCCCGGCCCGTTTCAGCTCCAGGGCCAGCTGCAGGCGCAATCCTTCGGCTGCGCCCAGCCGGCCGCCGGCCTCGCCCAAGCGCCGATGCCCCAGGCCACAACCCAGGGCCGCCTGCAGGGCCTCCCCTAGCAGGGGCACCCCGCGGAAGTGGTGGACAGCCCTTGTCACCGTCAGATCCAGCACCTGGGCCAGGGTCAGCCCGCGCCAGGTGAAACCCAGCGCTTCGGGTCGATAGCGGCGGCCCTCGCAGGCCGGACAGACCAGCGACAGGTCATCGGCAAACTCCAAGTCGCAGCGCAGGGTCCCGGTTCCCTCGCAGCTGGGACAGCGCCCTCCGGGCCGGTCGAGCATAAACCACTCCCTCCCATATCCCTGCTTTTGCGCACCTGCCGTCTCGGCATACAGACCCGCCACCCCGGCAAAGCTCCCCAGCAAAGCCAGGAGGGTCCGTTCACCACTCCCAGACAAGAGCCCCAGTAGGGACACCCGCTGGATGCCCGGCCGGCCCTCCAAGCGCACGGCACTGCCCCGCCGCGCCTTCAGACCGGCTAACAACACCTGATGCAGCAGGGTTGACTTGCCCCCTCCCGTGGGGCCGCGCAGGCAGACCAGCCGCCCCAGGGGCAGTCGCCACTCCTGGCCATGGTCCTGGACCCGCAACCACCGCGTGGGGGCGCCGGAACGAGCCTGGGGTACCGGGGAAGGAGCCTGCCATCCGCCGACCTGGTTCACCCGCCCGGACTCACATTCCAAAAGCAGACCAGCCGCCCCCACCAGAGGCTCGGCGTGGTCGAGGACCACCGCAGTGCTACCCTGGGCAACCAGGCGCAACAGGCCTCTGGCTAGCGCCGCCTGGCCCGGCGCATCCAGACCCCGGCTGGGGGCTTCAAAGAGATAGAGGATACCGGTGAGGCCCAGGCTCAGGCACCACGCCAGTTGTAGGGCCTGTTGCTCGCCGGTGGATAACTGGTCGATCGGACGCCCCAGGGGCAGGTGACCCAACCCCAGAGCCTGGGCTTCTGCCAGGGGCCGGCACAGGGATTCGCAGTCCTCAAGGGTGCTGAGCAATTTTAGCAGCTCACCCACCTTTTTTTGCGGCAGTTCCCGAAGGTCCCACCCGCCGAGGACCACCTGGACCGGGCGCGGCGAGCCGACACCCAGTTCCTCGGCGCTCAACTGGGGGAATTGCCGGCCGCACTGGACGCAGCTGAGCTGCTGGTTGAGCCACAGCGCCGGGCCGCCCTGGTGGACCCCGGTGAAGAGGCTGCGACCTTTGGCCAGGGTTCGGGCCTGGCGGCAGGCCTCGACCAACCGGCTGCGATGGGCCGCGTCGCCGGGCACCCGGTCCACCACCACCTCGCCTGGCCCCTCAGCCAGCCCCTCCAGATCCAGTCGGTGGACCTCCCCGCCCAGCCTCACTCTCAGAAAACCAGCCCGGCGCAGCTCTTCTCGCACCCCGGGACCCAGGTCCAGGGGGGCCAGGATGAGGCAGGATTCCCCCGCCAGAGCCGCGATCACCGCATCGGCGGCGGCCTCCGGGGTCGCCGCCCTGCAGATCCCTCCACAGTCCGGACATGTGCATTGCCCCCTCTCCAGCCATAAAGGGCCCAACTGGCCCGCTAGCTGTAATATCTCGGCCACATTTTGCCGCTGCCGCAGCCGGCCGTCCAAGTAGAGGGCGGGAGGCAGGCCGCGCACCTGGTCAACCGCCGCCGGCGATCCGCCTCCCAGAGCCTCGCGCTCGGAGGCCGATAGTACTTGGGCATAACGCCGCCGGCTTTCGGTGTAGAGCACCTGGAAAGCCAGATCGCGGCTCCCCCCACCATCCGGCCCCAGCAGGCAGATCAATTTCCCCAGGGGCAGGTCCAGGTCCACCTGGCGCAGGGGGCCTTCGCTGGCGCCCCGGATCTGGATGAACTGCCCGGCCATCACTCTCCTCCAATCGCCAGTGCCTTGAGTGAATCCACCTTCCCCCGCAAGACAGCGTCACCGGGGTATTGACCCAATATCCGCTCCCAGGCGGCCAATGCCCCGGTCCTGTCCCCCTGGCGGGCCAGGATCTCCCCCAGTTTATAACGCGCTGCGATGTGCTGCGGGTCTAGAGCGAGGGCCTGCTGCAAGGCGCCTGCAGCCCGGACCGGCTGCCCCTGAGCTAGCCAGAGCAGGCCCAGATTGTAGTGGACCAGGGCATAACCAGGATCGAGGGCCAGGGCTTGCTGATAGGCTTGGGCGGCGCGGGCAAATTGCCCGGTCTTGTAGTAACACAGCCCCAGGGTGTTGTGCAGCCGCGCCTGCCCGGGGGTGCGGGCGACCAGGACGGCGAAGACCTCTGCAGCTTCGGCGTACCGGCCCTCTCCGTACAGGCGCAACCCGCGAGTGGCCTCTTCCTCGTCGGCCGGACTCAGGTTCAGGGCGCGGTGTTCCGCCAACCTGGCCTGGGCCTGGCGGGCCGGGGCGAAGTCGGGGTCGATTTCCAGGCAACGCCCGATCATCTTCTCGGCCTTCTGATCATCTCCCCGGCGCTCGTAGAGCACGGCAAAGTTGTAATAATCGACACGCCTGGAATGCAGCCGTTGGACCAATGGATCAGCGTGGTTGACCAGGAGGGCCAGCCCCGCCGCCGCCAGCACCGCGACCCCGACTTTGCCCCACTGCCGGCACCGCAGGGCCTGCCATCCTTCGCTCAATCCCAGTGCCGCCCAGAGCAGCAGGACAGGCACTACCGGCAGGCGGTATTCGGAGGAAACAAAAAAGAGCAGACACCCCAGCAGATAAGCGAGGCCATACAACTCCAGGAGGGTTTCCCGACGCCGCCTCCCCCACACCCCCCAGGCGGCCAGCGCCAGCGGCGCCACCCACCCCCAGTTCAAACTCAGACGCAGGAAAGGAACCCATTCCTGGGCAAAGTAATAACTCAGATTGTTCTGGGACTCCACCTCATTCCAGAACAGGTAGAATTTCCGCCAGAGCAAGGCCAGGTACTGACCTGGCTGTCGCTGAATGAAGTTCCAGCCCTCCCCCAGCCAGTACGCCGAAGCCGAGGCCGGGGTCAGCGGGTGTCCCTGGCGTCTCTCAGCTTCCCGCAGGAACTCCTGCCGCTCCTGGTCGGGCTCGGCGCTGGGCACAAAGTCGGCCTGGGCATAGATCCCGGTAGCCTGAGGGTTGTTGCCCACATAGAAATTCATGCCCGCAGAGGAGGTCGTCAGGGCAAATTCTCCGCCAACCACCCAATTGCGCACCAGCACCGGTCCCAGCACCAGACTGCAGCCGATCACCACCTTCCCCCAGGCCCAAGCCTGCCTTCTGGCGGCAAACCAGCCTCCCAGCAGCGGCAGGTAGATCAGGATCAGCGGCCGGGCCAGCGCCGACAAACCCATGCTGCCACCGGTCAGCCACAACCAGCCGGATCTATTCGTCTCCCGCCACCGCAGCAAACTATAAAGGGCGAGGAGGTTGAGGAAGAGGATGGGGGTGGCGGTGAGCAGGGCACCGTCGTAGAAGATGAAAACCCCATAAATTGATGTTAGTCCAGCCCCAACCAGCCCTACTTGCCGTCCCCAGGTCTTGGCGCCCAGGGCATAGACCAGCCAACAGCTGGTGGTGCCCATCAGCACCTGCACGCCAACCACACCCCCCCAGTGGGGGCCTCCGATCCAATAAACAAGGGCCAGCAGGTAGGCATATAGGGGATTCATGAAAAATACCCCCTCGGTCCACCCTTTCCCCGCCAGCAGGGACCTGGCCTGCCGGTCGTAGAAATCGGAATCCAGCAGCAGCACCTCGGCCAGGGGAGTCGAGCTGGCCTGCAGGACATACACCGACCGCAACACCAAGGCCAGGAACAGGATGCCGATCAAGATGGGGTTGCGGCGCAGCAAGGCTAACATGTTCCCTTTACCGGTGGCAGGCCCTGGCCCGAAAGGAATCGGGGCCGAAAAATTAAATAAAACTTGACGGAGTGTTCGCGATTATTTATATCGAATTATCAGAGAATTTTATCATGTTGCGACCTTTCCTGCGCTGTCCCAGCTTCGGCTCCCCCCGTGCCACCAGGACCTTTGGGTCCTGCCCAAATCCCTTATCCAGCCCCCCAACTCCCCATGCAACAGGTGAGCCATGCCAGAATCTCTGCACGATAGAGAGGATCTACTCAATCTCTATTTCAACGATATCACCGATTCCAAACCCCTTTCCCGCGAGCGGGAAGTTGAACTAGCGGCCCAGATTGAGAAAGGCGATCTGGGCGCCCGCGACGAATTGGTCCAGGCCAACCTGCGTTTTGTCGTCGATGTAGCCAAACATTACCAGAACCGCGGCCTTTCCCTCTCCGATCTGATCAGCGCCGGCAACCTGGGCCTGCTGACCGCCGCTGAACGCTTCGACGGCACCCGGGGATACAAGTTCATCTCCTATGCGGTGTGGTGGATCCGGCAGTCCATTCTCCAGGCCCTGGCCGAACACGCCCGCACCGTGCGCCTGCCGCTCAATAAGCTGAGCCTGCTGCGCGACATCGCCGAAACCGCCCGGCAATTGGGCCAGGGCCGCGAGAGCGAGCCCGATGTCGAGGAAATCGCCGCCCAGCTAGAGATCTCCACCAAAGAAGTGGTGGATACCATGCTCAGCGCCCGGTCCACTTGCTCCCTGGACCAAGCGTTTGAACACGACGACGAACGCAACCTGCTCGACACCCTGGCCGATACCCGCCAGGAGTCCCCAGACAGCAGTATCCTGCGCACCTCGGCCAGGGAACAGGTCGAAAAGGTCCTCGGCTGTCTGGACGACCGGGAGCGTTATGTGATCCTGCGCTATTTTGGCCTAGACGGCAACGAGGCCCGGACCCTCGATCAGATCGGCAGCCTGTTGGGGGTGACCCGCGAACGCATCCGCCAGATCAAAGAAAGGGCACTGGGCCGCCTGCGCCACCCGCTGCGCGCCCAGAGTCTCAAGGCCCTGGCCGAATAATGCCCGTCCGCCTGCTGGCAGCGCTTTTCCTGCTGGTACTGCCGGCAGGCGCGACGCCTTTCCCCCACGCCCTCTTGGACCAGGTGCTGCGCACCCATGTCGACGCGGCAGGCCGGGTCGACTATGCCGCGCTCAAACAAAATCCCGCCCTGCTCGACACCTACCTCGACAGCCTGGGTCAGTGCAGCCCGCACCGCCAACCCGGACGATTCCCGACCCCGCGCCACGAACTGGCCTATTGGATCAACGCCTATAACGCCTTGGTGCTCAGGGGAGTGGTCGACGGCTACCCGGTTTCCCGGGTCGATGAATTGGGGGGGATAGAGGTGTTTTTCCGGCAGCGCTTACACACCTTAGGGGGCGAACAGCTGACGCTGGACCAGCTCGAAAGCCAGATCATCCGGCCAGAGTACCGCGACCCCCGCATCCACTTTGCGCTCAACTGCGGGGCCCTGGGTTGTCCGGCGCTGCTCAACCGGGCCTACACCGGGGAAGCCTTGGACTCGCTGCTGGATTCCAGGGCCCGGCACTTTGCCGCCGATTCCTCGCAGGTACATCTTGACCTGCAAGCGGGAAAACTCTTGCTCTCGCAGGTCCTGAACTGGTATGGGGAGGACTTCACCCGCTGGTTCCCCACCACCGCCGCTGCGCCCCCTGCCCCTACCCTGGTAGACTACCTGCTGCTCTACCTGCCCCAGGACCAGGCAGCCCGGTGGCGCCAGCACCCCGGGTTGGAGATCGTCTTCAGCGAATACGACTGGACCCTCAACGACCGGCCCCCACTACTTAAATGAAAAATGGGTTGTGGGCCTGCTCTTCGCCCACGGTAGTGGCCGGGCCGTGCCCCGGATAGAGCACCACCTTCTCGTCGAGGCACAGGATTTTTTCGGCCAGGGCCCCCCGCAGCGAGTCGTAGTCTGTGCGCCGGCGCGTCCCCCCCATGGAGCCGGCAAAAATCGCGTCCCCGACAAAAACCATCTGCGAATGGACCAGACAGACCCCGCCCGGAGTGTGCCCGGGAGTGCGGCGCGCCTCGAAGCTTTGCCGGCCAACGGTGAACACCTCGCCCTCGACAATACTGGCTTCGATCTTGGTTCGCAATTCCCCCAGCAGCGGCAGATCCTCCTTGTCGATCAGGGCCGGTGCACCGGTGGCCTGACAGATTTCCGATAGCGCCCCCACATGGTCGTGGTGCCCGTGGGTGAGCAGGATTAGTTCGATCTCCAGCCCGGCATTCTCGATGGCCCGGAGGATCTTCTCGGCGTCGAAGCCAGGGTCGATTACCACCCCCTTATTCGTTTCGGTGCAGCCGACTAGATAGCCGTTCATCAGGAAATCGCTGCCCAAGACCATCATCTCCACGCTCAAGCCTTCCGCTGGCCGGCCGGCCGGGTACAGCGGGAAGTACTTCTGCGCGGCGCTGGCCACCAATTTGTCGCCGGCCAGACCCAGGCGTTGGGCCAAGCGGCGCACCACCGCTTCGGTCGGCGCCCCTTGACCGCTCTCCAGGTATTCTAGTTCGGCCTGGGTCAGCCCCGCCTGTCCCACGACTGAAGCGATCGTCAGCTCCTGACCGCGGCGGGCCTTGGCGATGACATCGCCAAAATGATCTTCTAATTGCATGTACATAGGTCGTCCTCTATTCGGGGAGGGCGCTGTCGATGTATTGCTCGAAGCTCTGGTTCCAGTGGTCCACCGCAGCGGCCGGACCGACCAGCTTAAAGAAATAGGGGCCACGCGGAGAGACGAGGATGGCGCCCAGCATCCGGTAACCTGTCTGAGGAGCACTCGACCCTCCCCCCATGCCCCCGCCCGTATAGGTGCCGGGGATGTCCACTATCGTGGCCTTCATGCTGCCCACGGATTTCTCCCGCCGGCGGGCATGTTCCTGGGTGGCTTTGCCGTCGGGCTGGGTGAACTGCCCGTACCACCGCTCGATATTAGCTTCAACCGAACCGCCCTGATCCGCACCAAAATAGAACACCACCAGGGAAGCATCCCCCCCGCTTGCACCGGCAAGCAGGTACTCGGCCGTGCGCATCGAACTGCTCGGGGCCATCGGCTTCCAGCCAGCGGGGAGCACCGCGCTCAACCCGCCCAGGCTCTGGCGATCGCCGGCCTTTACGTCAAGAGGTGAACCCGTACCGGCTGCCCCACCCCCCGGCGGATGGCCAGCGGGCAATTGCGATGGGGCGGTGGACTGGCTGGACGGGGTCTGCAGCGTCTGCTCGCGTATCGCTTCATCCTTTTTCTTGTCGCTGTAGTTCTGGCTGCAACCGATCAAGAGCAGCGCAGCGCAGACCCAAACCTTATTGAACATAACCCCCTCCTCGGTTGTGCACGAAATATACGCCCGCCTTGCCCGACAATCAACGACTTCACTGCCGGCTCTGGCCAGGCACCCACAGCACCTCCTCTCCGCCGCTGGCCCGCCGGGCCATGACAAAGAGCAGATCGGCCAAACGATTGAGATAGATCAGCGCCTGGGCATTAACCGGCGCCACCTCGGCCAGGGCCCAGGCGCGGCGTTCAGCCCGCCGGCAGACGGTGCGGGCCAGATGTAACCAGGCATTGCCCATCCTGCCACCTGGCAGCACAAAACTCTTGAGGGGAGGTAACACTTCGTTGAGCTGGTCCAGCTGGTTTTCTAGCCTTTGCACCTGGAGGGCCGTGATGCGCAGCCGGGCGCCCTCCTCCTCCCCTTCGGTCTGTGGAGCGCACAGGTCTGCCCCCAAATCGAATAAATCGTTCTGGATCAGGCGCAGGATCCCGAACAACTCTTCGTCGAGGCTACCGCTGGCACCAGCGGTCCCCAGCAAGGCATTGAGTTCGTCCACCGTGCCGTAGGCCTCCAGCCGCAGGTCTGTCTTGGACACCTGCGAGTTGTCCCCCAGGCGGGTCTTGCCCCCGTCCCCGGTGCGGGTGTAGATGCGCGATAGGTTCACCATATCCGCCTCCTCACTTCAGCAGCAGCAGTTTGCCGATCTGGCGCCACTGACCCAGGCGCAGCTCGACGAGGTACGGGCCGCTGCCCACCCCCTGTCCGCGGTCGTCGCGGCCGTCCCAGACCAGCGCGTGGACCCCGGCGGGAAGAATGCCGGCAACCAGGCTGCGCACCTGCCGGCCCAGGGCATCGTACACCACCAGCGATACTGGGCCGGCCTGCTCGCCGAGGGTCAGGGGGATCAAGGTGCTGGCGTTGAAGGGGTTGGGGTAGGCCTCCCCCAGATTGGTCTGTTGCGGGCGGGCTGAGATTTGCTCTTCGACGGCAATGATCTGGTTGTCGGCCAGCACCGCGATGCTCACCGGCGGCAGACCCACTCCGATGGGACCAGCCAGCAGACTGCCCGTGCTGGCCTCGTAGATCAGCAGCCCGGCCCGGCCCGGATCGCTGAAGGTGCCCTGGTCGGCCACCAACAGCCGCGCGCCATCCACCTCGATATCCGGGGTGTAGCCGCCCGAATGGCCGGCCAGTGGAGCGCCCACCTGGCCGGTGCCCAGATCCACCGCTCGCACGCTGTTGCTGAAATCTGCCGCCGACACCACCGCGTACCCCTTGGTCGGGGAGATCAGCGCCAGCGCCGTGATATCTCCCTGCAGCTGGGCCTCGGATACGGCCAGCCCCAGGCTGCGACCGGCCTCCAGATCCACCACCTCAACTCCGCCGTCGGCCACCCCGTATTGGCCCGTTTGCGCCACGTAGAGCCGCGAAGCCAGCGCGATCAGATTGCCTGGGTTGACGCTCTGAAGTTTGAGCCCCTGCACCCCCTCCTGTGTCGAATCCCAGTCCACCACCTGGTCAGTGGCAATGTCCACGGCCGCAATGAAACTCTCGCTGGCCACCCAGCCGGCATCCCGGTCCAGGCGCTGGCAGGCCACATACAGGCGCGTGCCGACCAGGGCCATCTCCGCCAGTTCGGGCAGGCCGTCGGCATCGGCAAAAGCGCTCAGATCGATCTCTCCAAGAGAGCTGCCGTCGCGGGGATCGACGATTAACACCGAGGTGCTGTTGTTGCGCGAGACATAGGCCTTCTGCGCACTGGCAAACTCGATGTCCTGGGGATTGCTGCCATTGCCCACCGAGAACTGCAACAGGGGTGTGGAGGGCGCCGCTGGGTCGAGCACCAGAATATTGTCCTGCCCCAGGCGGTTGATGACAAAGACCCTTCCCTGGTAATAGCGGACCACCGCATCGCTGTGGATGGTGAGCAGATCCGTACGCGCGGCAACGGCCCCTGGATCCAGCAGCGCGATGCTGCCGGTCTGGAAGTCGGAGGTGACCACCACCAACGGGTTCTCGGCCCCGGCCTGGGTGGACAGCAGCGAGAGGCACACGGCTAAACTGAGCAGCTTCTTCATAACCTTACTGTTGTGGTTTTGGGTGAAGTGCAACTGCTTCTCTTCGGTGAAAATTCCTGCTGATCATCACAAAAAAGGACCTCCCGGGCAGGGGGTAACCCCACAGATCCTCCACCTGGTCGCCCCTGAGATTGCGGACCTCGCCAGAAACCTCAAGGCCCGCCCCTGGGCAAAGCGTCAGCCCCAGGGTGTGCAAAAGTCGGCTGGCCACCGGTCGTAAATTGGCCCGGTCCAGGAATTGCCGGCTCTCGCCGTTCAGGTCGTAGTAGAATTTGCGCCCTCCCAGGATTGCCTCGGCCCGAAGATCAAAACTCTGCCTGGGCGCATTGGGCAGGTCCTTGCCTTTTTCGAAAGGGAAAGGGGAGTGGTTGAGGGCTTGCTGGTAGGCGTAGTTGCCGCTCAGCCGCAACCCCCTCAGATCTACCTCTCCCCTCAGTTCCACCCCCTGAACCAGGGCCCGACCGATGTTGTAGGGACGGGAGACCTGCTGCGAGTTTTGCACAAAACGGATCAAATCTCGGGTGTCTTTGTGGTAGTAGGCGACTTCCAGCAGGCGCAAGTTGCCTCCCTGGCGGGGGGCATAGGACAGCCCGGTATCCCAGTGTACGCCCTGCTCGCGGCGCAGATCGGTGTTGCCGATCACGGCCCCGCGATCACCGAAGAGTTCGTAAAAACTGGGCGGCCGTTGGTAGCGACCCACATGGACTTGTAGCTTCCATGCCTGGCCCAACCGCCCTTCCCCCCCTGCCTGCCCGCCCAGCATCGCGGTCTCTTTGTTTTTTGTTCTCCCTTCCAGGAGCGACAAACCAGCGGTGTTGACCAGCCGGTCGCGCAGGAACTCCACCTGGCTTCCCAGCACCAGATGCGCCCTGCCCCCCCAGAGGGCCATCTCCCCCTCGCCACCGAACAATCCGCTGTAACGCCGGCTGTCGGGCAAATGAGCCCGAGGCCGCAGCAAATCGCGGGGAGCGAATCCTTCTCCCCTGGCCCTGCCGGTCAGGGTAGCCAAGGCGCGGGTGCCCCAGAGCAGGTGCAGGGCGCCCTGGGCCCCGGCCCCGCGGGTGGTGTTGCGGTAGCGCTGGACCCCGGTGCCCACCTCACCCTTGGGGTCTTTATAGCTGTCTTGCTGGAGGGCGTGGTACACCGAGCCCTCGTACCTGGAGGAGCCCGAAAGCGGACCAGACAGTTCCAGCTGACTCAGGTCCTGCCAGGAGTCGAAGCGCACCTGCCTGGCCTGGTAGTTGCCGATACCGGGGATGCCCTGATGGCGCAGATCGAAGGTGTGGTGCAGTTGGACGCGGCGCCTTCCCCAGGGTCGCTCGGCCTTGAGCAGGGAGCGCAGCCCGACAAAATCGCTGTTGCGGCGGCGGGTCCGCTCGTCGTCGGCGAGATTGTATGGAGTGCCGTTGTCGTCGTGAAAAGAGAAGTCATTGCGGCTGCCGGTGCCTTCGACCAGCCCCAGGTAGTTTCCCCCCCTCCATGGTCCGCTCACTGAGCCGCTGGCCTGCCAGGTGCCGAAGGACCCGCCCATGCCCTGGAGCCTGAACTGGGGATGGGCCGAGGGAGCGCGGGTCTGGAGGTTCACCACCCCGCCCAGGCTGTTGCCGCCGAAGCGGGCCGGCACCGCCCCCCGGTACACCTCGACCCGCTCTACCCCCCCCACCAGGAGCCGTCCCAGGTCCACTCCCCCGCCGAGGGCCTGGTTGAGCGGCACCCCGTCGACAAAGACCTGCACCTGCTCGGTGGTCGAGCCGCGTATCGAGGCGGTGCTGAAGCTGCCCAGGCCTCCCTGGCGGCGGACCTGGACCCCGGCGGCCCGCTCCAGCAGTTCGGGCAGCGAGGCTGGGCGCTGTTCGTCGAGGGCAATGCGCTCCACAAAGGCTGCGGTGGAGGCCTCTTCCCGGCGTGCCTGCACCGCCAGCCCCTCCATCAGCAGCGGCTGGGGCCGCAGTTGCACTAGGTCGGCAGCCGATCCGAGTACCCCGTGGAAGGGCTCGTAGCCCAACCGCTCTGCCTCCAGCGGCCAGTTCCCTGCCGGCAGACCGCCGAAGCAGAAAACCCCGGCCGTATCGCTGTAGATCTGGCGCGCCCCCCCAGAGTCTGGGTACACCGTCAGCCATACGCCGCTCAGCGCCTCCATGGTCCGCCCGTCTATCACCCTCCCGCAGCGTCTGGCGGGCAGAGCAGGGGCCTCGAGGCTGTCCAGCAGAATCAGGATGATGATGGCGATTACCCGGTCCATTCCCCCTCGGTGGTCTAAAATCCGCCTGGGGCGAGGACAGGGCACAGCGATAGCGCCGGCGCTGCCTCACCCGCGAAGGCAGATCGTTTGACCGGAGAACTCGTAAGGGAGAGTTGGGAGCAGGGGGCGACAAGAAAAACCTGAACCGGCGATGGCACACCGGCTGCCCTCGACCCCTGCTCTCCCGCGAGAGTCCAGGTCGGTGCCTGCCCCATAGGGCAGGCGCGGATCGCCGGCAGGTCTTCGGGCTTGCAGGCTTTGGCGGTTTTGCCGCCTCCTACCGGCCGTCGCTTCCCGGTCTGTGGCCAGACCAGTGCTCAATGACGGCTTTCGTTCCTGCTCACCGCTGCGGGGCAGCCCCGGATTCACACCGGGTTCCCTTTTCAGCAGCCGCCAAGCGCACTGACTCGACGGCTGCACCAGCAATATTCGTCAATATACGCACCCCTACTGGCATGCGCCAATCCTACTAGATCACGCCTGCCGCTGCCGATAGAGCTGCTGATCCACCACTCCGCTCATCCGGGCGGCATCCAAGGTCCCGCCCAAAAAGCGGACCAGTTCCTGGACCTTGGCATCTGGCTGGGATAACATCTCGTTGTAATTCACGTAGAGCACCGAGAAGTTGGCCTGTTCCCCGAGCCACTTGCCGATCTCATCGAGGTGTTTCTGGAAGAGCCGCTTCAACTCGGCATCCCCCCCTCCTCCATCGGCCCGGCCGCGGCGCTGGAGCATCTGCTGCTGCGAGGCGAGCACTTCATCGAGATGGCGCTGCATAAAGATCACCCGGTAGTGGTAGGTCTTGGGCAGGTCGTAGAGCAACCGCGAGATCACCTTGACGACCTTGCCCCTGGCCTCTTCCAGCCAGCCCGGATCCTGGGCCACCTTCTTGACCTGCTCGAACTCGTAGTACCCCCCTACGTTGTCCTCGTCCGCCTCGCGCTGTCCATCGGTGAGCGGGGTCAGGCCGCCGGCCGCCAACATTTTCATCATCATCGAGGTGCCCGAGCGGGGCAAACCCGAGACGACCACGATTTCATCCATTGCCATCCGGTCTCTCCATACGGTTGATGCTCAGCGCGCCAGACTCTCCCGGCTCCGGCGCAAGAGGTAGAGGAAGAAGGGGCATCCCAGCAAGGAAGTGATCACCCCGATGGGCAATTCGGCCGGCGCCAGCAGCTGGCGGGCCAGCAGGTCGGCCCCCACCACCAGGATCGCTCCCCCCAACACCGAGGCGGGAAAGAGCCGGCGGTGGTCTGGACCGACGAGCAGGCGCATGACATGGGGCACGATCAACCCGACAAAACCGATGACCCCGCTGACCGCCACCGCCGCCGCCGTCATCAACGCCGATACCAAGAGCAGAATTCGCTTTACTTTTTCAACCTCTACCCCCAGGTACTGGGCCTGCTCCTCTCCTTGCAAGATCAGGTTGAGATCGCGGGCGTAAAACTGGAGGAAAATCACCCCGCCCAGGGCATAGGGCCAGACCATCTGCACGTGGTCCCAGCGCCGGGCCGCCAGACTGCCCATCAGCCAGTAGAAGATCCGCTGCAGATCGGCGTGGGCCATCAGCATGACCAAGGGCGTGAGGGCCGAGGCCAGGGAGGCCACTGCCACCCCACTGAGCAGCACCACCGTCACCGGCAACCGCCCGCCGCGCACGGAAATGCCGGCCACCAGGAGGGTTGCCCCTAGGGCGCCGGCAAAGGCGAAAACCGACACCGAACTGATGCCCCAGATCCAGAAGTCGAGGGACAGCGACAAGGCCACCGTGGCCCCCAGCGCGGCCCCCGAGGAAACCCCGATGATGTAAGGGTCGGCCATCGGGTTCTGGAAGAATCCCTGCATCACCGCCCCGCTCAGCCCGAGCATGCCCCCCACCAGCACCGCCAGCACTACCCTGGGCAGGCGGATGTCGCGCACAATGGTGGCCTCGGGGGTGGCGGCCAGGTCCTGACCCATCAGCACCTTCAGCACCCGGCCTGGGGTGATAGAGACCGGCCCGATCCCCAGCGAGACCACCACCAGCCCCGCCAACACCAGGCCCAGGCAGGGCAGGAGGGTCTGCAGACGAAACTTGGTCATCAGTGGGGGACCGCCACCGGGTGCAGCAGCTCAGCTAGTTGCTCCAAAGCCAGCAGCGCCCGCGGACCGGGGCGGGTGAGCCAGTCGGGGTCCAGGTGGTAGATACGGCCCTGAGCCACCGCCGGGAGTTGTTGCCATCCCGGGGTACTGAGCAGTCTTGCCAGTTCCTTTTCCCTGGCATGGATATCGGCCATTTCGCCGGCTAGCAGAACCTCGGGCGCCCAGGAGATCAGGGTCTCCAGATTGACCTGGGGCCAGGCACCCGTCGCTTGCCGGCCCACATTCACCCCGCCGGCCAGGTTGATCAAATCATCGATGAGCGTGCCGGCCCCCGCGGTGTATACCGGCTCGCCAAAAAACCCCCACATCACCCGGGGCCGCACCTGGGACGAGTCCACCCGCGCCCGCACCCTCGCCAAGCGCGCCCGCCACTCCTGCTGCAGGCGGCCGGCCGCCGCCCCGGCGCCCACCAGCTGACCCAGCCTGCCCGTGCTTTCGATCAAACCCTCCACCGACTGGATATCGAGGGAGAACACCGGAATTCCCGCTGCCCGGAGGCCGGCAATGCCCTCCAGGTCGTTGCCGCGCGCGGCCAGCACCAGGTCCGGGCGCACGGCCACGATCTTCTCTAGGCTGAGGCTGGAATAGCTGGCAAGTTTGGCCACCTGCTGGGCTTTGGGGGGATAGTTACAGTAGTCGGTGACCCCCACCAACAGGTCGCCCAGGCCCAGGGCGTAGAGCAACTCGGTATTGCTGGGGGCCAGGGAAACCAAGCGGGACGGCGGCTGTTTCAGCTCCACTGCCACCCCCAGGTCGTCGACCACCGGCTGGCCCCAGGCCATCGCGGCCCAGAGCAGCCCCAACCACCAGCACTGTTTCATCTAACTCCTCCTGCTGTCAGGCCCTGCCTGCTCTTATGAGTGACGGGGAAGATACGCGGCACCCCTCCCACCTCCTCCACCAGCACCTCCACGCCATAAGCGGCGCTCAGCTGCGGGGCAGTGAGCACCTCGGTCGGGGAACCGCAGGCCCGTACCTGTCCCTTTTCAAGCAGGGCGATGGTGCTGCAGTACTCGGCAGCCAGGTTCAGGTCGTGGGTGACACACAGAATCGCCAACCCCCGTGCCTCATTGAGGTCGTGGAGCAGATCGAAAACCTCAACCTGGTGATTGATGTCCAGATGGTTGGTGGGTTCGTCGAGCAGGAGTAAGCGGGGCGACTGGGCCAGGGCCCGGGCGATGGCCACCCGTTGTTTTTCCCCCCCGGAAAGGGTCAGCGCCTCGCGCTCGGCCAAGTGGAGGATGCCGGTCTGCTCGAGGGCCTGGTGGATCTGGCGCTCATCCTCGCGGCCTGGTTGCTGAAAAGGGCCCAGATGTGGATGACGGCCCATGGCCACGATTTCCCGCACCGTGAACCCGGCGGCGAAGACGGTATCCTGGGAAACCACGCCCAGCTGCCGGGCCAATTCGCGCCGGGACCTGGCCCGCAGGTCAGACCCGCCCAGGAGCACCCGCCCCCGGCGCAGGGGCAACACCCCGGCCGCAGCCCGCAACAGGGTGCTTTTGCCGCAGCCGTTGGGGCCGATGAGCCCGAGGAAGTCCCCCTCCCCCAGTTGCAGATCCACCCCACAGACCACATCCTCATCAGTCCGATAACCGACCCAGATCTCTTCAACCTCGAGCAGCATCATGGCAAAAAAAAACCGATCTCGGGTAAGATCGGCGGCGCACACCAGATCCAGGTCATGGCCTCTCCCACGAGGGCACTTCGTCCCTGACGATCCAGGCAGGTCTCCTGACTTCCGGCGCTCTCGGTGCCGCCCCTTCCCAATCCCGACGGGGTCAGTGGGGCGGACCAACTGCAGTTAAATGCCGGTCACAGTGGCGGGGCCGTGGCGGATTTCAACCGCCTTCCCTATTCTCCGGGAGCGCGATGCTCCCGGCACCTGGACAAGACGCTGCAAAGATACACTGGCGCACCAGGCTGGTCAACCCGCTTCAGCGGCGACGATGCCGGCGCCGCCAGACCAGGAGCGCGACGAGCCCGAGGCCCAGACCGATACCCAGCACCCGCAGGGTCTCCGGCGTACCCCGGCCCCAGCCCTCGTTGCCGGCGATGCGGGCTTCGAGCTTTTTGTAGATCGGGTGAGGTGCCTGTTCCTTGGCATCGGTGATGACTTTGCGCGCCTCCTCCACCCGGTCCTGGGCCAGGTAGCAATTGACCAGGTTGACATGGGCTTCGGCCAGGCCCGGGTTCAGGCGCACGGCAGCCCCCAGCCACTTTTCGGCCTCCTTGAATTTGCCTTCCTGGTGGTAACAACTCCCGTACGCCGTCGAAGCCATGGCTTCGTCGCTGGCCGATTTGCCCCGCGCCGAACTGATGGCCATACCCAGTTACTTGCGGGCGTTGCCCAGATCGCCGCGCTGGTAGTAGATATAACCGGCGCTGTACAGAGGTTTGAAGTAGTCGGAGTCCAGTTTGATGGCCTGCAGATACAGGTTCAGGGCCTGGTTTTCATCGGCCTTGCCCCCCCTGGCCGAACTGATGATTGAGCCCCTGGGCGAAAAGTTCCTCCGCCCGCCCGGGCTGGGCCGGCATACCGATCAGCCAGGCCAGCAGGAAGATTGAGAGGGGTGTCATCTGAGCTGTGTTGGTCCCTACCAGGAGGAGATGCCCGCGTTAGGAGCGGGTCATCTTCTTGCTGAAGACCACGATGAAAAGCGCCATGGCAAAACCGCCGACAAAACCCTCGATGGCGGCGATGGGCTGAGTATATCCCACCGGGAGAATATCTCCGTACCCGAGGGTGACAAAAGTCACCACGCTGTAATACACACAGGTGAGGTAGCGCCAGAAGTTTTCCTCCAAGCCGGCCTCTACCTCGAACTGCAAAGGCCCTCGAGGGGTAGTCACTCCGAGCAAGAAATAGAAGGCCGCACTACCAAAGATGACCAGCAAGGAGAACACCAATACCCTGGGTGGGCTCTCCCCGTACCCACACATCAGGTCCACCATCTTGGACCACAACCGGCCTGCCGACCAGCGAGGCAGGAGCTTGCGCCGCATGATCATCTCGCGGTGGAAGAAGGCACCGGCTTCCTGAAAATAGCCCGAAGCATCATAGGTCCGGCGTAAGTTGCGGTACACCTCCTCGCCCTCTTTGTACAACTGCAAGGTTTCCGCAGTCCGATCTGCGGCGAGGCCCGCCTTTTTTTCCTGCAGGACCACTGTGCCCCACTGGACCTCTTCCAGTTTGGTCCCCTCGAATATGGCCCCCAGCAGATTGGTGTCTTCCAGCTTGGCTTGGTTCAGGTTGGCCCGGGTAAAATCCGTCTTGAGCAACTGGGCACCCCGCAGGTCGATGCTGAACAGGCTGGCCCCCTGGAGATTGGCCCGCGACAGATCGGCCTGCCTCAGATCGTAACCCCGGTGGAGGCGGACGCCCTCCAGGGATGCCTGGCGCAGGACAAAACCTTCCATAGAGTGGCCGCTTTGAGCCCACTGCTCCAGGCGCTGCTTGATATCCGCCCCGTTTTTGGCCGCCTTGGGGTCGTGCCAAAAGCACAGGTTGCCCTCCCCCTCCACTTCACCGGGGCAGCGAGTCCCGTCGATATAGGCGTAGGCGCAAATGCGCTGGGGCGTTTCCAGATCTGGCGCCCCTTCGGCTGTCGTGTTCAATGGCCGACCTTCAAGAGTAACAACAAAAAGATGCCTGCCAATACCAGCCCACCGGCGGCGCACCAGCCAATCCTTGACCGCGACCAGGAAGGCTCCAACTGGACCAGCTCGCTTTCGGCATAACGCGGAACCTCCTCTACCGGGGAGCGCGGGCGGGCCTCCCGCTCCAGGGGTACGGCCTTCTGGTGGATGTACGGAGCGATGGCCGTGTAGATGCGGTGCACCTCGTCCCAGCTTTTGGCCTCGTGATAATCGGCCAGATGGGAGAGCGGCAAGAGCTGCACCAGGCTCAGCCTGGGATTGATCGGGTACTCGATTTCCGCCCTCACCCTACCCTGTTCGTACCCGAGCAGCCGCACGTAGTAGGCAGCCTCGCAGCGCTCGTAGTCCAGCAGACAACAGCGGTACCGGCACTCCCCCAGGGCGTGCAGTCCCTCCTCTACCTGCTCCAGCAGCTTGAGATCCTTGGCGCGGCGCGCCTGGATCAGCCGCTCCCTGAGCCACTTGATGCTGGTTGAAGGAGTGCTCTCCATGGCCTTTTGCCCTAAGGGCGGCCGCCGGCTCCGGACCGACAGTTGCCTAGCTCAGAAGCGGAAACTCACCCCCAGGCTCAGCTCTTCGTAGAGGACGGTTTTCTTCTTTTCTACCGGCACTTGCAGCTCTACCTGACCCTGGAGCTGCTCGGCGATCTGTTCCTGGGCCTTTGCAGTTATGAAGCTCTTGACAGAAAACACCGCGTACTGGCGCATGTCCACCCGCAGATCGAGGCGGCCACCGAGTGACTTTCGGGCACCCACCCCGTAGCTGAACTCGGTGTTTTGATGCATTTTGGACATCAACTTCAACGCCTTGTTGGCCGCGTCGATCCGCTGCTGCTGTTCGAGGGTCAGGGGTATCGGCACGCCGTTGATGTCGGTGGGAATCTGGGTCTTGGGGGCATCGGTGGAGGTGAGCAGGATACGCCCAAAACCCACGTTGGCAAAGGGCGCCACTGGTTTCAGTGGCAGACTGACGATCAGCCGCCCCTCGTAAAAAACGGCGGTAGCTGTCTTCTTGCCACCGCTGGTATTTTCCACACTGCGGGTAGGCCGGGCTACCAAGAGCGAGGTCTCACCGCCGATGATGCTGCTGGACTTGCCCCAGCGCAGCCCCAGTCCCATGCTGCGGTCGAGGTTGGCGCTCTCGTCAAACCCCACGTTGCTGATGTAGGCCGACAGATCAGCACCTGCTGGCTGTCCGAGGCCGAGGCTGAGCACCCCGGCCATTGCCGCGCAGAACCACTTGCTCTTGCACATAGACAAACTCCCGGTCAGAGAAGAAAATGGGCAAAAGGATCACCACGAATGGTACAAAAGCCTCACCAGAATGGCAAGCAGAACTCAAATATAATTGATCGTCGGGATATAGAGGGACAGAGGGAGGATGCGTCCCAGGAGTTCCATGCCCTGCTCCCCTGCCAGGCGCTCGGCCAGGGGGTGGAGCCCGAAGAAAAGTCCCACCAGCTCCTGTTCGTCTAGCTCGATCTGCTGCGTTTTGCCCGCCCCCAGGTCGAGCAGGGCTTCCTGCCCCGGGGCACTGAGATGGAAGCGGCCGCTGATACCTGCCTGTCTGGCCCGGCGGCGGAGCAGGGGCTGCAGCTTGTCGATGAGCAGCTGCAGATCGAGAATCTTGATCATGCAGGAACACTCGCGCGTCCAGTAGGAACTGCCCGGCAGGAGCAGGGCGACCTGGTCGGGGTTGGGGCCAGCGCTGGCTTGAAGGCGGGAAAGCCCGCTGCGGGCCATCAGCACCCGGAGCATGGAGCGGCCCAGCTCCGCATCGCCGCCGGCTTCGTCGAGCAGCTCGTACTGTCCGCGGCGCTGGCGTCCCTCCCGCTGGAAGGCCAGGTAGGCGAAACGGCTGCCCTCGCGGCAGATCCAGGTCTGCCTGCCCACCCGGGCAAAAAGGTCGGGAATGTCCCCCAGGGGCCGTTCCACCCCATAGGGGTGGTGCAGATCCAAGGTGCGCAGCCGACGGCACAGGGAAGGCTCGGGGACAAAGCGCTCCAGGGCCAACCGGCGCTCGGCCGCGGTGGGCGGGCCCAATTGCCGGGCGGTGAGGGTGAAGTTATTGCGGATGCCACCTCTTTCCCAACCGAACCAACCATAGCGCCGGCGGTCACCCCACAGAATTGAGAGCGGATAACCGGCGCGCCGCATCCGGTGATTGGCCTCCTCCAGCAGGATGCTCATGATCCCGTGGCCCCTGCGCTCTGGATCGGTGCCCACCGCCCCTATACCCCCCGCCACCAGCCGCGCCTCCTCCAGGCGGAGGGTCAGAGGATGGACCGCCAGGCATCCGGCGATCTGCCCCTGATCGCGCAGCAGCAGGATGCGCCCTGCGTACTGGGGCCGGTACGCATGGGGATAGTTGCTTTGCAGGATGAAGCGGCCCTTTTGACCCGGTCTGAATACCCGGTCGATGAAGTCGAGGGCCTCGGTGAATTCTTCTGGCCGGGCGGGTCTTGGTTTATCCATGCGGCTCCTTTGGAAGGTGCCCAAAATAGACCCGCCCGCCGGAGGGTGTCAACCGCTCACCAGGACAACTTGAGCCCCAGGTAATAATTCCGACCAGCGGCCGCATACAGGTAGCGCTCGCCAAAGTAGTACCCGGAGGTTTCGTACTCCGCTCCCAGCAGGTTGTTCAGGTGCAGCTGCACCTGGGCCACTGCTCCTCCCCAACCCACCTGCTGCGTCACGCCGGCGTTGACCACCCCATAGGCGTCGATGGCGCGCGCTTCGTTTTTGGTGTTGTCCAGGTACTGTTTGCCCACCTGCTGGGCCTGCAGGCTCAGCCCGGTATCCGCCCACTGGTACGACAGCCGCACATTGGCAAGCTGGCCGGGAAAGAGCGGGATGGTATTGCCGCTATAGTCGTAGACCACCACCTTGCCGGCCTCGTCCCAGTACGGGGAGCTGAATTTGGCGTAGTAGTTCTGGCTCAAGGCCAGACTGCCATCCAGGGCCAAACCCCTGGTCAGCTGCCAGCCTAGCGCCAGTTCGGCGCCCCGGTGTACGGTGCGATCGGCGTTGCCCCGCACCGGTACGTTGTCGTCGTCCACCTGGCCGTAGGGGATGATCTCGTCGCGGAAGTCCATCCAGTAGAGGTTGAGCTTTGCAGTCCGTCCGGCAACCCGGTACCCGGCGCCCCATTCAAAATCGAGCACCTTCTCTGGCTTGATCAGCGGGTCGTGCCAGGTCACCTGCTGGACCACTCCTGCCTGCACCAGGGTGTCGGACCGGGCAAAAAGTGGATCGGCACCCAGATCGTCGGGACCGGCAAAGGCATCGTAGTATTCCACATCAGCCGGCTCCTGCCTGGCCAGCGCCGCGCTGGCGTAGAAATTCACCCGTGCGTTCAGGTTGTAATTGAGCCCCAGCCGCGGATTGAGGAAGAAGTGCCCCACTTCATAGGCGTTGCGCTCTTCGCCGCTGAAATTCCCCGCCTGCTGGTGGTGAAAACGATAGTTCTTGTACTGGGCCTGGACCTCCCCAGTCAGCTTGAGGCGTGTACTGAGGTCGTAGAGTTCGCGCACATAGAAAGCCCCAGCCCGCTGGGCCCCTCGGTAGGCGTAGTACACGGGTTGGTGGCCCACCATGCCGGGCAACCCGGCAGCCCACATCACCCGGCCCTGGTGTTTGCTGGAGAAATCGTACAGCTGGGCACCAGCGCTGAATTGCCCGCGGGCATGCTGCCATTCCAGGCGTCCCAGCCAACCTACCTGGTCTTTGTCCACCCACTTGCGCCGCACCAGGTCGGTGCGCTCGAGCGTGAAACGCCCCTGGCTTTCGCGGGCCAGCACCGGCAAGCCGTCACTCTCGGTGTTTTGGTAGTAGTTCAGAGAATCGGCCCCGAAGAGTCCCGCCTCGCTGGTCTGGATGGCCGGCAAGCCAAAGTCCAGAAGCCGACGCCCATCGCGGAATCCCTCATAATACCCCTCTCCGTGGATATAGAAGAGGGTGTTGTGCAGCCGCAGGCGCGGAGAGAACTGCCACTCGTGGATCAGCTGGTATTGGGGTTGGCTGAAATGATCCTGGTCCTGGGTGAAATTGGCACGCCGGTTCTGCTTCAGCACGGACTCAGCCACCGCGTCCCAGGAGGCCTGCACCACCTCAGGGCCACCGTACAGATTGATCTGGGTGGTGGTATGTTCGCCGTAGCGGGCAGCGCTGAGGAAGTAGGCCCACTGATCCACCCCGGAGCGCTCCCGGTACCCATCACTCACCATCTTCGAGAAACGCGCGTGTATGGCCAGACCATTGTCGACCAGACCCGAGTTCATCGCCAGCGAGAAACGCCGGGTCCCATAACTGCCCGTGCCCAGGGTTGCGCTAACCCCCTGCTCCTGGGCCAGGGTGGAGGTCACCAGATTCACCGCCCCACCAAAGGCACTGGACCCGTAGAGGGAATTGGTCACCCCCCGCTGGAGCTGGATATCCTCCAGGCTGGAGGCCAGGTCCGGCAAATCCACCCAGTACACCTGGTGGTCTTCGGGATCGTTGAGGGGTACCCCGTTGACCATTACCCCTACCCGCGCCTGGTTGAAACCCCGCACCTTCAAGTAGCTGTAGCCCATGCCGTTGCCGGCATCGGCATAGGAATACACCCCCGGTAGCTCCCCCAGGAGCACGGGGATATCCTGGGACTGGTACCGGGCTGCGATGGCAGAGCGCCCCAGATCGGAGAAGGCCGAAGGGGTCTGCCGCTCTCGGGCCCGATCAGCGGTGACTACCACCTCCTGGCCGGGCAACAGGCGGGAGTGCAAAACCACGGTCCAGATTTTATCGCGGTCTAGGTCGAGCCGCTGCTTGTAGACCTGGTACCCCACGTGGCTGGCGCTGAGCACCGGGGTCGGTACCTCTACCGCCGGAAAGGCAAAACGGCCCTGGTCATCGCTGGCCGCCGCCAATCCGGTGCCTTCGAGGCGGAGATTTACGCCGGCCAGGACTTCACCGGTCTGCTGGTCTTTTACCACCCCTTGCAGGGAATAGGGGCCCTGCGCCAGAACCTTTGCTGCCAGCACGAGCACCATCAGGACTGCACGCATTTTACGCTCCTTTGCGCAAAAAAAAACGTTCCCCAGCAGAAGGGGAACGGCGGCAATCTCAGTTGATATACCCGAGCTGCAGAATGGGCGGCAAAGACCCACTCGCGATCCGTTCCCTGCGCTGGCATTATCCAGATCAGGTTCCGAGGGTGTGATCTCAGCCTCCGCTGCTGACGCAGCGGAAAAGCACCCCTACAGATTCAGCAGCTAATTTACGGACGTCCTCGGCGAACGCAAGACCTCACTTCCATTCCAGCACCAAGCCCAGCAGACCGGGGTCCCACTCCGCGAGCAGGCCATAGGCCCTGGCTGCTTCCCTGGCCGGCACCCGGTGGGTGATCAGTTCCTCCACCCCCAGGCGTCCCAATTCCATCAACCGCAGCACCGCCCCGCAATCATCTAGCCAGGTCCACACCCCCTGGTGCGATTCCAGGCCGGGCCGGGCGTTGTTGTGGGCCCCCAGCACCGTCAGCCCCTTGCGGTGTACATCGCGGTAGAAATTGACCTGAGTCTCGCCTCGGGTACTGGCCAGGAGCACCACCCGCCCCCCGGGCCGGGCCAGCTGGAAGGCGGTGTTGATGGGGTCGGGTGCTCCAGTGGCCTCGATCACCACCGGCGGCAGTTCCGCCAGTTCCTGGGCCTGTAGTGGGGTGAGGGCAAGGTCCGCGCCGCAGCGGCGGCTCTGCGCCAGGCGGCTCTCCACCGGATCGACGGCGATCAACGGCGCACCTCCCTGCAGCCGGGCAAACTTCACCGCCAGCAACCCCACCAGACCCTGGCCGATCACCGCCACCCCTTCCCCCAATTCGATGCGCGCCCGCCGCACCCCCTGCAAGGCGATGGTGCCCATGTTGAAGAACACCGCCGACTCATTGGGCACCTGATCGGGAAGGGCGCAGACCAGCCCGGCCCGCACCAGGGCGTGGGCGGCGTGGGGGCCGGAGGCCACCACCCGCTGCCCGGGGCTGAAACCCTCCACCTGTGGCCCCACTTCCACCACTCTCCCGGCAAAATTGTACCCCGGCCGCTGGGGGTAACGGTCCGAGGTATTGGGCAGGTTCAGCAGAAAAGCCCGCTCGGTGCCCGGACTGATGAGGGTGTGCTCAGCTTCTAAGAGCAGCTCGCCGGTTCCGGGCCCAGGCAGCTCCCGCTCCTCGATCTCCACCTGGCCGGCAGCCGGCCACACCACGCCCCAGGTTCTCATGTCGATTTCCTCCATTTGGCAAGGTAAGCTCCTCCTCTCACTCCCCACCACACCACCGCTGCTTCCAACACAAAACCGCTCAACAAGGCGCCGATCCCACGGGTGGCACCCGGCACGCTCTGGGGCAGGACCATCATCATGACCCAGATGATGCCGATACGAGCCGGGGCGCTGGGCGCCAGGGCCCGAGTGCGATGTTCGATCAGGGCTACCCCGTGAAAATAAGCGCGCAGGGCCACGGCCAGGGGAAAGAAGGAGAAGAGAAATAGCGGCCACTGGCAGTGCCCCGCCAGCACCGGGTCCAATCCCAGCATATGCCCCAGGATGAAGCCGCGCAAGGGGGACCAGAAGGCCAGGGCCATGATCGAAAAGGAAAGCAGCCCGCAGCCGGCGGCGAAGCGACGGATATGATAGAGACTCCCAGGCTCGCCCTGAAAAGCCGGCGCCAGGCTGCGCACCTCGTTGACCCAGCCATAGGGCAGATGCGCCAGGGAATAGACCACCGCCAGGACCGCCAGGGATTCCTGCCCTTCTGGCCCGCGCGCCACAAAGAAGTTGATCAGAGGACGGCTCAGACCCTGGATGGCCATGACCAGGGCCAGGGGCCAAAAGAAACGGAACAGATAGTCCAGGGCAGGCGCTTCGCCCTCCGGCGCCAATCCGGGCGCAACCCACCGCCGATACCCCCAGAAGAGCACCCCCATGTACACGGCAATGCCGGTGTAGGCCACCAGCAGGGGCAGGCTCATCGGCTCTTCTCGCACCAGGTCTGTGGGCAGCAGGGCAAATACCGCGGCGATGCTCGCCCCGATACTGCCCAGGGTGGCGTAGCTGATCACCTCGGTGCGCCGGGCCCGCATCAGCAGTCCGGCCAGGCTGCGGTTGATTCCTTCGCAGAGGGGGATAGGCACCAGCCAGAAGAGCGCCCACCGCACCGACTGCCCCACCTCGGCGTCCAGGCCGTGCCCCTGGTAGATCACCCAGTCCCCCAGCGGCGTAAATGCCAGGGAGGCCAGCACCAGCGCCAGGCACAGCCCGCCCAAAAGGGCAAAGCGCTGGATCTGCCGCCGCGCCGGATGGTTGGCGGCCAGCACCAGGCTGAGTTGGTTGATCTGGGAGAGGGGACTGGCTAAAAAATCAGCCAGGCCCCAGGCCACCCCGTAGGCGGCCAGCACCTGGGTGGCCTGGGGCAGGCGGGCCATGCCGCCGGTGAGGAACTGGCTGCTGAAACCCTGGGCGATCAGGGTCAGGGCCAGGGGGATCAGGAACCGGGCAAACTGGAGATGGATCATCTCCGCCCGTTATTCGGGCCCGAAGGGAAAAACCTCGATGTCGTCGCTGAGCGCCTCGAGTAACTTACTGATCTCGCGTTTGTCCCCCGCGTCCAGGGTCTGCACCCCGGAGGGAGCGCGTTCAACCAGGGAGCTGAACACCCCGCGCCGCTTGAGCAGGTAACGCATGAAAGGATGGGTCTCCAAAAGCAGCAGGGGCAGGAGCCGGCGGTGCAGGGCGCGGGCCTCCTCTTCCTTGCCGGCCCACCACAACTCGGTGAAGCGGGCCAGTACATCCCCCAGCTCGCAGGCCGGCATACAGCCGTCGGCCCCGCGCCGCATCTCGTCGGGCAAAAACCTGCCGGCCGCCCCGCCGAAGATGGCCTTGAGTTTGCCGCCCAGAATACCCTTGACCTCGGCGATGTGTTTGGGGCCGGGTTGCCTTTCTTCTTTGATGTACTCGATGCTGGGCACCTCTTCGACCAATTTAGCCAACTCTTCGCCCTTGAGCGGGGCGTACCCATCGGCGTTTTGCACCATGATCGGTCCCGTGTACACCTCGGCCATGCGTTTGTACATTTCGATGGCCACCGCCTGGTTGGTGCGGGCCGGCGCCATGGCGATCACCGAGTCGGCCCCGGCCTTCTCGGCGGCGCGGGCAAAGTGGACCACCTGCGGCAGCGAGATCCCGGAGCAGCCGAAGACCACCGGCAGCCGGCCGTTCACCTCGGCCAATACCTCGTCGAGATTGCGGATGCGCTCTTCCTCCCCGAGGAAGTAGAATTCCCCCACCATCACCGGCCAGACAATGCCGTGCTGACCGCTGCGGCAGCAAAAATCAGCGACTGCCCGCAGGTCTTTGCTGTGGATCTCCAGCTCCTCGGTGTAGGGCGTGGGCAGCAAGCCAAAAAGGCCTTTCATGTGTTCGAAACGAGCCATGGTCTCTCCTTCGCTTAGGCGGCTTGGGGGATGTATTTCTGGCGGATGGCCGCCGGGTCCTCGACCATGCCGAGGATGGCGGAGCCCCCAGGGGGCAGCTGGTCCAGGGCCAGTTGGAGGGTGCACTCGTCCCAGTACCCGTACATCATCAGGGACTTGCGCCGGCGGATGATTTGGAAGTCGGCTAACAACTCGGCCAATTGCGGGCCGATGGGCCGATTGAGGCCCTCCGGAAGGTAGGCCTGATCGATGACACACTGCAAGCCCAGGTTGGAGATCTCCAGCCAGCCGGCAAAGTGCTGCCTGGCCGAGGCGTGGGTGTGCACAAAGGGCGTGTCCAGCGCCGCACACAGGCGCTGGTCGAAGGGCAAGAAAATATCCTCATAACAGGAGGGAGAGAAATAGGTGGCCGCATCCACGGTGAAGGTGACCGTGCGCCCTGGGGTCCAGATCCCGTAGGAGTTGAACTGCCCTCCCTGGTGCCGGGGCAGCAGGGAGGCATGGGCCAGGGCGCTGTCGATGGTCACGTCGGTGATGTGCGCCAGCAGCTCTTTTAGTTTAGCTGGGTGATCGAGCACCGCGTCGCAGAGCCGCTCGGCAGTGAGCATGGCCGCGGCCATGTCAGCGGCGCCGCGGAAGGCCATGCAACAGAAAGGATATTTCTCGGTACCCAGCGCCTCCACGGCCCGCGGGGTGTTTTCGAGCAGGCGCTGGTACCAGATGGTGTCCTGCACCCGGTAGTGGTCCAGCTGATTCCAGTCGGTGAAATAGGGCTCGGCCCAGTGGGTGCCGGCCCGCACCGCGATATGGCAGCCCACCAGCACCTCGCTGGAGATGCCGGTGCCCACCAGACGGAAAAGGTCGTCGTTGAGCAGGCCGTGCTCGTCATACATCTTCTCGATGCTGCCGCGGAAGGATTCCTGCACCCGCAGGTCGCTCAGGTCGCGGATCATCGGCAGTTCCTCCAGCTAAAGAGCCAGGTCCTGCCCTCTATAATCGCAAAGCCTGCCGGCCAACGCCAACCCCCCTTGCGCCTCCCTGCCCTGCCCCCCATCTTGAGCCCCATGCGCCTTGTCTGCCTCCTGGCCCTCTACCTGGCCCTGCCCTGCGCGGCGGCCCCGCCTCTCATCGAAGGCATCTCCATCCAGGGACCCACCCGCACCCAAGCCCAGACCATCCGCCGCGAACTACTCGTCGCTGTAGGTCAGCCCTTTGACAGCATCCTGGTCGCCGAGTCCGAGCGCAAGTTGCGCCAACTGCCTTTCCTGGGCCGGGTCCAGATCCACCCCCGACCCAGTGCCAAGGGGGTCGAGTTGGTCGTGGAGGTGGAAGACCTGTACTCGCGGGCCTTATCCCCGCTCCTGGCCGGCCAGTTGGACGAACTCAGCTACGGCTTGGTGACCCTGGACTACAACCTGGGCGGGCGCGGTCAACTGGCCCAGCTCAATCTCTACCACCGGGCGGTGGAGGGCAACCAGGCTTCCTTCTTTTACGAAGCCCCCCACCTCGCCGGCTCGCCGTACACCTTGAGCAGCGAGGCTGCCTGGGCCGAGGAGGGCCACGATCTCTCGGTGGTCCTCTCCCGCCCCTTTCTCTCGCTGGCAGATCCGGTGTCTTATGGGCTTTCCGCGTACCGTCAGGAGGAAGTCCAGCGGCTCTATACCGACCGCACCCTCAGCGCCCGGTACCGCGAACGGGCGGCGGGCGGCAGCCTGTGGCTGACCGCCTCCCTGGGGAACCGGACCAAGGTGCGGCCAGGGTTCCGCATCACCATCAGCGATCGGCGTTATTCGGCTTCGCA
This sequence comes from Candidatus Latescibacterota bacterium, assembly GCA_009691525.1. Taxonomy (GTDB): domain Bacteria; phylum Latescibacterota; class UBA2968; order UBA8231; family UBA8231; genus SICG01. The sequence goes on from SICG01000005.1 coordinate 44,005, forward strand.
GAGGTTTGCCTATGCCCCAGAGAACCGCCAGCGCCTCATCCCCAGCTTGGGCCTCACGGTGTGGCGCCCCCGTTACGTGCAGGAGCATTTTCTCAACCAGTTGGGCCGCACCGAGGATTTACAGCTAGGCAGCTGGGTTTCCCTGCGCGCCGGCCTGGCCCTGCGCACCCTGGGCAGCGACCGCAGTTTTATCCCGCTGACCGTCCAGCTCTCTCCGCGTCTGTGCCCCTGGCCGCGCAGCTATTTGTTTGCCACCCTGCTGGCCAGTGCCCAGCTGCAACCGGACCAGTACCGCGAGCTAAATCTGCTGGCCGAAATACTCAGCTATACCCGCCTGGGCGCCCGTCATTCCCTGGCCCTGCGCCTGCGCGCCGAATCCCTTTCCCGCCCCGAACTGCGCTCGCAGTTCCTCCTCGGTGCTGACAGCGGTCTGCGGGGCGTGCTCCCCCGCCGCTATGCCGGAGACCGGCGGCTGGTCTTCAATCTCGAAGCCCGACCCACCTTCTGCCGCCGGTCCTCCTGGATTCTGGCCGGCGCCTTTTTCTCAGATGCCGGGATGGCCTGGAGCGGTGCCACCCCCGCCCCCCGCCTGGCAGCCGGAGCGGGCCTGCGTCTGGGCTTGCCCCGCTTGTACAATTCCCCCATCCTGCGGGCCGATCTGGCCCGGGGTCTGCCCAGCGGTGCCTGGCTCTTGTCTGTGGGGTTGGGGCAGTATTTCTGAGGCAAAAAGTCAGGACCTGGCGCAAACTCCTCCAGGTCTTCTATTTTCTCCAGGACACCCCCGTGGAGCTGGGCCCCACCGAGCTGGTGCCAGGCACCCACCTGGGCCCCAGCCGCCGAGAGCCCCAGGACCAGGGGGTGCTGGCCGCCGGCCCGGCGGGCACCCAGGGCATCCACCACCAGAGCATCCTGCACCGGCGGGGCCTATCCACAGCCACGGGCCTGCCCCACATGCTCAATTACAACTACTGGCACACCGTCCCACCCCAGCGGGATTGGATCACTGAAGCGCACTTCGATTCACACACCGCCTACTACGGAGGGCACAACGCAGCCCGGTACGCGGCCCAAATGTTTTATTGGCTCTGTGGCAAGGCCGACCATTACCGGATCATCGGCGGCCAGGCCTGGCCCTGGTCGAGCCCCAACCAGATCGGCCGCTTGTATGGCTTTGGCCACCAAGAGGAGTACCTGCCCGACTGGCGCAAAAACAACCAGGACGGTTATGCCTATCCCTGAGGAGATCCTATGAGCGCTCAACCCACGGTACCCCCGCGCACTGAACTACGCCGGCGCGTCCCCACCGCCCATCCCCGAATCCTTTTCTTGGCCGAGGACCGACAGACGCTGCTGGACCGCCGGGAAGAAACACCGTACCGTGAATTCTTCGCCGCCCTGCAGGGGCAGGTGGATAAGGATCTAAAGGAACCCCTGCCCCCCATCGTCTTGTGCGAGGATCTGCTAGTCCCGGACGGGGATATCTGGGAGGTGCGCTACCTGCTCGAAGGGGAGGCCGGCCTGCAGCGGGCCCGCGCCATGAGCCAGCCCTACGGGCTTATCTGCGCCCAATTGCAGCGGCAGGGCCTGGCCCACTGGCTCTTGGCCGACCCTCGCTATCTGGAGCGGGGCACCCAGTGCCTCGAAGCCCTGGCGGCCCTGCCCCTGCCCGCCACCGGATACGCCAACACCCACACCTTCAACGGCGCCACCGGGGCCATGGCTACGGGTCTCGACTACTTGTGGGAAGCGCTGGCTCTCGCGCGCCGCAAGCCCCTAGTCGATGCCCTGGTAGCCCGCGCCCGCGAATTTAACGCCCTCTCCGTGCAGCAGGCCTTCCGCGATCCCCTGGACAGCCACGCCATCACCTACGGCCCCCCTGGCATGCTCCAGGCAGCCTTGGCCCTGTACCACCACTGCCCCGAGGCAGAGGGCTGGCTGGAAGACGTGCTGCGGTATTTCACCGAGATATTTCCCGGGTACGGCGGCGACGACGGGGGCTGGGGCCAGGGCTTCGGGTACGGGGATGGGATTCATCAGGGTACCCTCCACACCTTGTACGTGGGGGCGGGGATCAATCTTTTTGCCACCCCCTGGGGCCGCAACTATGGCCGGTGGATGATGTACTTCCAGCCGCCCTACGGCTCGTGCCCCAACTTCGGCGACGCCGGGTACGGCCGTCCCAAGAGTCTGCAAAAGCAAGTCATGGGCGCGTACGCCCGCATCCACCAGAACCCCTATTACCAGTGGCACGCCGAGCAGATCGAACTTCCCCCCTCTCCACTGGGGGCCTACCAGCTCAGCCTGCACCTGAAATGGCCGCCCCCACCCCCTGCCCGCCCACCCCGGGACCTGCCCCAGGCCCTGCACATGCGCGATATCGGCTGGGCCGCGTTGCACAGCGACCTGGCCGATGGCCACCACAACGGCATGGTGCAGTTCAAGAGCAGCCACTTCGGTTCCTTCAGCCATAGCCACGCGGATCAGAATTCCTTTGTACTGGAGGCTTTCGGCCGGCCCCTGCTCATCGACAGCGGTTATTATCCCTGGTACGGCAGCCCCCACGACATGAGCTGGACCCGCCAGACCCGCGCCCACAACGCCCTGCTGGTCAACCACAAGGGCCAGGGGGTGTGGAATCGGTCGGCCTGCGGTCGCATCCTCGCCTTCTCCAGCAGTCCTGACTTCGACTACGTGGCCGGCGATGCCACCCCAGCCTACCAGCACCCTTCGCTCACCACCGACACCACCTCCTACCATCTGCGCAAGGACATCCACGCCCCCATCGAGCTGTGCGCCTATTACGAAGGGGTGCAGCGCATGCGCCGCCATCTGGTCTTTGTCCGGCCCCATGCTCTGGTGATCCTCGACGAGGTTCAGACCCGCTTCCCGACCAGCATCCAGTTCCTCCTGCACGCCCCGCATTCTTTTGCCATCGACACTGAGCGCCGGCAAGCCCAGGTGGTCAACGGGGAGGCCCTGGCCCGCGTCCATTTCCTCGGTGCCGATTTCATGGCCTTGTCGCAGACTGACCAATTCACCGTACCCCCCGAATTGGGCCTCGACCAATCCAGCCCCAGGCAATGGCACCTGTGCGCTGACTTTTCTGCCACCCGCCAACAGCGCCAGTTGCTCACCGTCATCCAGGTGTGCCGCACCGGCCAGGAGGACCAACTACCCGCCGTGAGCCTCCTCGATGAAGAGGGGGTTGTCGGGGTCCAGGTCGGCAGCGGCGCGGTGCGTTTCCAACTGGACCAGGAATTGGTCAAGCTCTCGTGCAGCACCACCCGGCCAGATGGCACGCCGGTCTGGTTCGAATACTCCCCTGCTTGATGGGCGGGCAGGGATTCGCTCTGTCGTGGCCGGTCCCGGAGGCAGCCTTTGCATGTGCCCAATGAGGCCACGCCACTTATTCCAACGCCCTGAGCTGCCGATATATGGATTGGGACAAGGGTTCGGGTGCCCAATCGCCGATGGTAAAAAACCGGCTATTTGGTTATACATTAAGAAATAGGGACTAGGATTCCCACGCTGCTTTTAGGCCCGAGCAACCTGGCGCGCCTCTCACACGTACCTTATGAACTTTTTCGGCAGATAAAAAAAACGGACGACGAGCAGGGCCGGATGATCGAAGCCACCATCGACCTTGATCTCCGCCATTTCAACATTTTCCTAGTCGACGCCAAGGGCGAAGAGGAGGACCTGGGAAGGGCGCAGCTCCTCAGGTCCGACGGCAAGATCTATTACGAAGGGGGATCGCTCTTCCTGACCACCCCTGACAAACTCAAGTCGCAGGCCGTCGACCCAGACAAGACCAAGGCGCCGGCCACTGGCACTGGCACTGCGCCCCCAGCCGAGGGCGAAGACGCCCCCAAGCCTATTTTCTACAACAACCGTTCCGCGATTCTGAGGTTCCTCAAGAGCAGCATGCCCTATGAGATTCCTTGCACCCTCGTCCAGCGGGTGCGCCTCAAACAGGAACAGATCGACCTGCTCGACTTTGCCGGCATCAAGTCTGCCTTCAGGATCGTGCCCACCGGCATGCCGCGGAATCAAAACAAACGGGAGTCCCTCCAGTTCAACTACATCGCCGAGGACAAGAAGGCCGTGTTGCACCAAATCACCATGGATCTCTTCGTCCAGAAGACTAGCCTCCTCCTGCCTCCCGACATCCTACTGCAGGACAAGATCACCGATGTCGTCCTCACCCCCTACTCATCGGCGGAGGATACATCCTTCGACATCGACCAAACCCTGCGCGAGTTCTACACCTCGATGCAGGCCTTGCCCCCCAAGGACCGCTTGGTCAACCTCACCAAGATCGAGCGCACCACCGACCGAGGCATGTCCGCTGACCATCAGTTCAACCACGGTCCCGTCAGCGTGCTGAGCGTAGAAAACGAGGAATTGCTCAACCGGGTGCGTGGCATCTACCTCAAGAAATCGGCAAAATCGGACCGCGACCGGACCAACAGGTACAACCTGGTCGGCAATGACACACTCGTCCTCAGCTACCTGATCGATGGCACGATGAGGAGTTTTGTTTGTAAGGTCGTTGCCGGGCAACGGCAGCGCTTGGGCAACGATCTGGTCAAACCCGCCAGCATCATCACCCAGGACCCTGGCTTCAGGTTACACGTGATGAATTTCCGGGGCAACGGGCTCATGGTCGCCTCTGACTTGGAGTTCATCCGCTATGTGACCGGCGAGAATCTGGAGGAATTCGACTTTCATCGCCTGAGCAGCTATCAGGAAAATCTCCTCAGGGATCTCAGGTCCGTGGTGTTATACTGCGCCATCTACCCCGAGGTGAAACGGGATACCTACGAGATTCATTTCCGCAAGAGCGAAGCCCAAATGATCGACCGCTTTATCCCCGAGCTGCCCTACAAAGTCCAGATGCTCGGCCGAATCGTCAGGACCGAACGCATCACGGGCCAGTTGTGCCACAGTATCCAGTTCGATTACGACACCGAGATGTTCCAGCTGGCCAAAGACGATATCGTTATGTGGCGAACGGTGCCCAAGGGAAGAGGCAACAAGCATTTCGGGGAGATGATGTTCAAGTTGAGCGGTTTTGAGGCCTACCTGCGGAAAAAACAGGAGGAACGACTGGGGGACTGACCTTCGTTTTTGGCCTGGGATTGGCGGCCAACAAAAAGCGCAACACCCTCGGTCAGTGAGGGGTTGCGCTTTTTTATTCTGGCTCCGGCGGTAGGGCTCGAATCAATTCCCGCAGATCGTTGCGACACAACACTTTCCGCACAAGATCTACACAAATCCAAACACTCCAGCGCGTTACCCGATTCCCCTTCCCTGACCCCAGTGCAGGAACCTGCACTTCCGCTACACTCCCAGAACACTTCCGAGCGCCAGGATCATGTTCCCAGCATGTACCCCTCCGACCTTGCTCAAGTGATCGACGCCTGGGACCACCTACCCCCGGCGGTGAAGGCCGGCATCGTGGCGATGGTGGCGGTGTCGAAGGGGGAGTAGTCGGTGGCAACCCCAAGGCGGTGATCTTGGACGAACTGGGATATCCGTGGAGGCTACGAGACCCTCAGAGGCAGAGGATCTACCCTCCACATCCGCTGAAGCCCCCACAGTGCCCACAGCGCCTCCTGCAAGCCCTCCGTGGAGGCCGTGGGCGCGGCTGTAGAGGGCTCCCCACCTCTCACCGCCCGCCGAAGGCGCCACACCCACGGTGTTTCCCACCGGCTCCCCGAGGCACTGCCGCCCTCCACGCCATCGCCAAGGCGTCCACGCTCGCCGAGGTGGATGCCGCTTTAGAGGGATTCTGATGGCCATACCTCTGGGCTGGTGTCAGACGCCACCTGCAGCAAGGAGCGCCAGGAGATTACGGCTGCTGCTGAGGTCGCGCATCAAGGCGATCGAGGCAGGGCCAGCACTCGTTGCAACGCCGCAGGAGTGGGCGACATTGCCCCAAGATGGAATGCGCTCCCGTAGCCACCCGAAACCCCGGCAGAGTCCTCTTCTCAGAACCCGATTAACGGTAAGGCCGCTACCAGGGATTCAGGAGATAGGTTTCCGGCCGCATCAGCCAAAGGCAAAAGACCAGCCAGTATTACTTCCGCGAACAGGCCAACAGGGGGTATGATCGGAATACGTGTAAAAGTTAATCACTTCAGTTCTGCATGGTGGCGAACGGACCTCTCTCAAACCGGTTTGTGGTTCCCCTGCTCCCCGAGCCCCGACTGCACCGTGGGACCTCCCGCGACCTGACGTGGGCCCGTCCCTATCTTGACCCAATGGCGCCCAACCCGCTAATTGCGTGCCTACCCTCGCCCCTTCCCCCCACGGAGGCCCACAATGGCCCATTTCCGCTGTGCCTCGATCGGCTGTGGCGGCATGTCAAGTCTGCACGCCGCAGCGTACGCCACCCGCAAGAACTGTGGGATTGTTGCCGTGGCCGATAATGGTGACTGTACAGTCCGTTTTTCCCCTTCACCTTGCCTGCTGATTCGTACTTAATAATTGACGAAATGGAGACCTTATTATGAAACCGTATAGCACTTTGTGGACCTATCTTTGGGACCTGGTAGATGACGGCATCGAGGAGTCGGTACATTTTCTCAAACAGGAGGTCCGACTCGACGCCATCAGCGTGGCAACCGCGTACCACACCTTTCAGCAACTCCGGCCGCAGCGACCGGGGAGGAAGCTGCTGATTTCCAACACGGCGGCCGTCTACTTCCAGCCTGACCTGAGCCTGTACCAGGATAGTTGTCTGCGGCCCTATGTAGCTCCTTTGGCCCGGCAGGCCAATCCACTCGCGCGCCTGGCCAACTCATGCGCTGCCGCAGGTCTGGACCTGATCTCGTGGACGGTGTGCCTGCACAACTCTTTTCTCGCAGAGAATTATCCCCGCTGCGCCGCGCAGACCGCCTACGGCGACAATCTGAGTGGGTCGCTGTGTCCCGGCGTGGATGATGTGCGGGCCTATATCGTAGCTCTGTGTCGGGATCTGGTGGCCAACTATGGGGTCAAGCGCCTGGAGCTGGAGAGCTGTGACTTCGTTGGGTACGGCCATGCTCACTACCACATCAAGGACGGGGTGAATCTTGGGAGCATCGGGCACTACCTCTACGGGCTGAGTTTTTCGGAGGGCTGTGTGCAGAAGGCTCGGGACAGGGGCATTGACGTGGATGGCCTGCGTGCCTGGGTGCGGCAACAACTGGATCCGGCCTTTGCCTCCGGAATTCCCATCGAGGGAAACCTCCAGGCTTTCCTGGATTCCCACAGCGACCTCGCTGCGTTTCAGGAGATGCGTCAGGAACTGGTGGTTTCACTGGTCCGCCAGATCAAGGAGGCAACTGGTGTGGAGGTGGCCTTTATGGGGGGAGGGCGTCGGATAGCGGAGGTGGCCGACCTGCTGGAAATCCTGGCATACACGCCTTTACCGGACCAAGTGGGGGCTCAGATCAGCGACGCGTTGCAGCATCTTGATTCTGCAGAACGACTGGTAGTGGGGTTACAGGCGTATTATCCCTGCGCCAACACCAGTGAGGAGCTTGAGGCTAATGTCCACCGGGCCCTGGCTCTAGGGATCAGGCAATTTTCTTACTATAATTACGGCATCATGCCGCGTCCCAATTTCCAGTGGATAAGGCGTTGCATCGAGAAGGGGGAAGGACTGTCTGATGGCTGACCGGCGGCCCTTTGTCGGGGATCTGACCCGCTCGGCAAGTACTAGCAGCGTCACGGTGGCCCCGTGGCAGGTGGTCCTCTACGCGGACGGGGCCAGAATCGCTGAGCGCCCACAGTACCTGGACGAGATGCACCGACAGATCGGGCTGAGTACGGTGATCATGACGGGCCCGGTCAGACTCTCGCCGCAGACCTGGGCCCTCAACCCCATTGTGAGCGCCGGGGCAACCCACGGCCCCGGCGGTTTCGTCGAAGGCGATGACCGGGCCGTTCGTACCGCCCAGCCTTCCCGGGCTAACAGCGCCCGAATCCGCCTGTAACCCTAGCGGGGATGCTGCCAGGACAGGGCCACCAACCGCTGCTGAAGTTGCTGCTGACCATCGGTCAGGGGCTGGGGTTGGTAACGGGCAGTAGACCGGGGCATCTTCAAGTAACCACACGCCCTTCGC
>SICG01000137.1 GCA_009691525.1 Candidatus Latescibacterota bacterium
AAAATATAATCCAGATGCAAAAACTGTGAATTCAGGAAGGCGATAGCCAGAATCCGCGGGTGCGGCCATCCTGATAGAAAACTATTTGGCGTGTATGTTAAGCAATATACAGGACGGTGTCAATCTATTTTGCGCAAGCAATATTACGCCAAAAGCCCTGTGCTGTCAATAACAAATTTGACTCTGTTCTATCCCCCTTCCCCCCCCCCTGGAACACCCTTTATTGCACCCCTGCATAAACGGCGACAAAACCCCGGGTCCGGGTCTGCACCTGGTCGAACTCGAAATGCCGGCGAGCCAGTTCGAAACCGATGGTGGTGGTCAGGCGGTACCCCTGATATTCGGACAAATTGGTCAGCTGCCAGGTGCCCACCAAGCCCTTGAAGCTGGCTTCGGCCCCCGGCGGCGAGGGCTTGCGTAGCTGGTTGAAAGACTCGTACTCCACCCCGCCCTCAATAAAACTGCTGCGGAACACCGGAAAACGCGCCATTATCATATATAATTGATCCCATTGCCGCTTAGGGGGCTCCGTTCGGCTGACCTGGCTCTGGTGGAGCAGTTCGCTCTTCCAGCGGGGCACTACCGTCAACTGCCCCAGATTGAAGCGGTATTCCACCTTGTCGATTAGCCCCAGAAAAACCGCATCCCGGCGCCTGCCAGCCAGTTCTAGGGCCAGCCCATCGTCTAACTGGTGGTAAATCTGCCACTTGAACTTGGTGCTCAAACTCAGTCCCGGGATCCTGGTGTACTCCCCGCCCAGCCAGGTGGTGTTGACCCAGGTGTGGGGCGCCGGCATGGGGTCGATCACTAGGCGCAAGCCCCCCCGGGTATTGGCAGGCTGCACCCACTGCAGCAGGTCGTCCTGGATGGTGTCGTGCACCTTGCGCAGATCCTGGAAAAGTTGCAGGCGTCCCCAGGAGCGGCGTTGATCGGCGGTGAACAGCAAGTAGGTGGCCAGGTTGCGCCGACCGGTGGAGATCTGGCGCAGGCGCTGCTGCCCCACCGCAAAGCGGATCTCCTGGCCGAGAAAAGCCCCGCCGTAGATGTTGTACCCCCGCTGATTGCGCCGGTAAGGGTAGTCGGGCTCCTCATCGTTCTCGAAACGATCCACCCAGCCGTTGTGGTTCATATCCACCCCGTAGAGAAAATCTGGCCGGTCCACCTGGAAACGCAGGAAGGGCTCCTCGTAGTCGGGAATCAGGTTGGGGCTGTCGCGGTTGTCGTTCTGGTTGAAGTCGGAGACGAAGTCGTTGTTCTCGTCCCAACCGGGAAAGACCTCCTGGTCGCCCGACTCCCAGCTCTTGCGCCGCCAGTCGGGGCGGCGGTCCTGGTCATCGTTGTCGTCGACCATCTCGAAGCGCTGAAAATCGTTGCTCTCGTCGAGTTCGCCCTCGCTGTCAACCACCGTCATCGAGGTATTGTAGTCGGGACTGATATCAAAGCCCTCGCCGAAGGCGAAATAGGGGTAATGGGTCTGGGACAGGTTGAGCAGCCAGGCATTGGCGCGGCGGGACGCCACGTGATGTTGCTCCAGGTTGGGGTTGGGATACTGGCGGAATTGGTGGTTGATGTCCACCTCCATGTAGCCCTTGAAGCCGGCCAGGTCGTCCAACTCCAAGGTGAAGCCAGTGACTTGGTCGGCCGTGGGCAGGCCGTAGTCGAAGCGGAGCACCTGCTGGTTCGAGTTGTCCTGCACATTGCCCGGGGCCCGCGTCACCACCTGGTACACGGGCTGGCGGTCCGAGGCGACCTCGATGCGGTAGTCGTCGGCCACCACCAGCTCGACCTCCACCCGCAAAAGTTCGCTTAGGTCGGGACCGGTATAGCTGCGGTCGCCGAAATCGTAGGTCACCACGATGCGCTCGTTGCCGTCGGCGGCCAGAAAGCCCTGGCGCTCGAAACCGCCCTCGACCAACGGGCGAAACCCCAGCTCGCTGGCCCGGAATTGTTGTCCGGTCAGGTCGTAGAGCACCAGGTCGCTGGCGAAGAGGGCCCCCCCGCCGGCGTTGTCCTCGGGGGAATCGTCGCGGATGGCGATCTGCAGGCGGGCCACCCCCTCGGCGTTCTGTTCGGCAGTCAGATTGCCCTTGAACATGTCGCCGCTGAAGGCCTCGACCTGGGTGTGGGCGTGATGGGCACTGACAAAGGTGGTGCCCACCCGCACGAAGTCCCCCACCTGGGCCACCAGCCGGCCGCCGATCAGGTTGGTGTTGTCGGTGCGCTGCTGGGGGTTGGCCCCCGAGACCCCGGCGTCGCTGATGCGCGACAAGAGCAGGGTGGCCATGTATTTGTCGGAGGCGAAATCCCACTGGAGCCCGTCGAAGAGGGGCTTGGAGAAGGTCATGGGCGTCAGGGTGGTGCGCAACTGGTTGCTCACGGTGATGGCGTAGTGGTACTGGCCCTTGTGGTCCGAGGCGATCACCAGATTTGAGAACCAGGAACTGAAACGGCCCGACTTCTCCACCGCACTGCCGAAGGGCTGGGGGTTTTCCTGGCGCCAGTCGTAGATCAGCCAGCCGCGCATCAGGTAGTTGCCGTAGATATCGTAGAAGTACTCACCTTCGAGGGCAGTGTTGACGTAGCGCTGGTACAGGGTGCGGGCGTAGTTGTTGTACTCCTGCTGCTTCCAGCGGTACTCGCTGTAGAGTTCCTGGGGCACGTACCACTTGCGCACCACCGGGTCGAGCGCGTCCATCATCACCCCCGGACCGGTGGGCTCGAAGCTGAGCCGCCCGCCCCGTTTGACCTGCCCCAGCCGCGCCCCGTAGTCCTGGGCGTGCAGGGCTCCGCCCAGCAGCAGTACCAACAATGTCACGGACCTGAGTCTCATCGATTCCTCATCTCAATACGCCAGGGCGACGACCCCGGTGTGCCTTTCCTCAAAGGCGTCGGCCTCCACCCGCAGCACCCAGATATAGTTGCCCGGAGGCAGCAGGCCGCCCGCGGCCCGGCCATCCCACTGGTAGGTGGCCGGGCCGATGCGCCGCTCCTCGGCGAAGACCGTGTGTACCCGCCGGCCGGACAGGTCGTGGATCTCCCAGGACACCAGCGTGGGCTGGGTCAGTTGCAGCAGGTTGAAATGTATGGTCACCGCGTCGTTGATCCCGTCGCCATTGGGGGTGAGCACCCGGCCGCTCAAGCCGATTTCGCCCACCAGCTTGCCCACTTGCGACTGGGGGATGGCCACCGACAACCCGGACAGCTCTGCCACGTCGCCCGGCCCGAAATCCACCGCTTCACCGGATTCTAGGCGCTGGGGGACAGTGGGGAAATTGTGATGGTACGCCCGCCCGGAGAAGGTGGTGCCGAAGCGGAAGATGGGCAGATCAAAGGTGAATTCGAGCACTGCCCCATCCTCCTGCACCAGCGGAAAGTCGAGGCGGAAGAAATCGGGGTGGTCCAGGTCGGCGGTGAACTCCACCGGCCGGCCCTGGATGCGCAACTGGCGCACTGCGGTCACCGGGACATTGGTGTCCACCTCCAACTGGTCGAAGCCGCGCACCGGGCCGGCGCTGCTCAGTTTGACCGCGTAGCGGAAGGTGGCCGGTTCCTCGGCGCGGGCCAGGCGCGGGAAGACCTCGGCCCGCAGGGTGTCGGCGATGGGCGGCTGCAGATAGTCGAACTGCAACTGTCCCACCTGCCGGGTGTCGTACAGGGCCCCGGCAAAATCGAGGCTGAACTGGATGAAACGCCGCGGCCCAGGCGCACTCACCAGAGCCCCGTTCTGGGCCGTCTTCCAGGGGCTCCAGTTCTGGGTGTCCTCGATCAGAGGGGCGCGCGCCGCCCGCTCCAAATGGTAGTAATCGGCCCCGGGCAGTTCGATGAGAAAGGACTCGCCGGTTTCGCCCACCCCCTGCCGCCGGTACACGATGGGGGTGTCATCGCTGCCAGTGCGCACCCGCACCCCCACCTGGGAGCGGGCCGGCTGGCCCACTGCTTCCTCCTGCCAGCGCACCGGCCCCACCGTGGCCCGGTCTCCCAGGTCGATCAGGTCGGAGAGGTAGGTGGCCTTGCCCAGATAGCCGGTGCCGTAGACCTCGACCTCGTCCAGCTCGAAGGGGGTCTCGGCCAGGGAGCGCAACTTGATCAGCCGCACGAATTGGGGCGGCACCTCCAGGTCGACCACCGGATTCTCGTTCTCCATGTCGCGGGCGGCCAACTGGTCCGGGGCGTTCTGGGCGGTGTTGGTGAGCCGCTCGTTGATCAACAGCTCATAGCCGCGCAGGAAATCGTCCTGGAAGGGCACGATCGGATCGGGCACTACGGTGTTGCGCGGATAGAACCGCACCCGGTGGATGCCCACCGGGCCGCCAAAGTCGAGGATGACCAGGATACCCCGGGCGTTGGCCTCGGGATTGAAGGGGGTGGGCTTGCGTTCGAAGGCCACCCGGTGGTCGCCGTTCACGGTGCCCTCCAACTGCTTGCGCAGCACCGCACCCGCTTCGAGCAGGGAATTGGGCGCGGTGATCTTGCCCTCCCCCAGCAGCACCCGCCCGGCGATATTCTGGTCCTCGTCGAAGAGGAGAGGGCTGATCCAGCCTACCCGATGGGTAAAATCGATGGCTTCACCTGGGGTGTTGGTGGTGTCCACCTGCCCGGTGACCAGGATTTCGGGATCGGTACCGCCCCCGCCCTGGGCCCAGGGATGGCCGCCCTGCCCCAGGACAAAGGTGCGCAGTTGGGCCCCGGCCCCGGCGGTCCACCACAGCGCGGCGGCGATGATCCAGCAGGTCTTCATGCTCACAACCCCGCGTTGATGCTCAACAGAAACAGACTGGTGCGCTGCGTCCGCTGGCCCTGGATGCGCTCTTCCCCCATGCGCAGGCCGGCCCTGGCCACCAGGTTGTAGCCCTGGTATGCCACTCGGTCGCTGAGCTGGATCACGGCGCTCCAGTTGCGGCTGTCCGGCGCCCCAGCCCCGGCCAGGGCCCAGCGCCAGCCGAACTCCAACCCGGTTTCCAGCACGGTGTTGAACTTCTGGCGCCCGTACCCGGGGAAATAGTTGACCCCCACCCGCTCGGCTAGCAGCGGCTGGGTCCACAGCAGGGAGCCGGTCTCCTCTAACTCGGTGAAGGCCGGCAGGCGGCTACTGTAGGGCCGCTCCCGACGGAATTCGCTCTTCCAGCGCGGCTCCAGCACCCCCATGCCGATGAGGATGCTCCATTCGGCCTTATTGATCATCCCGAAGAATCCGGCCTTTTTGCGCCCCTCGCGTGCCTGCACCTGGGCCGCTGGTTCGCGCTGGTAGAGCCATTCCCATTTGGCCCGGTGCAGCAGGCGCACCCCCCGCCCCAGCTGGTGTTCCAGGTCGGCGTAGAGGGTGTGGGTCCAGGCATCGCGCTGGGGCAGCAAATCGGGCAGGGCCCGCATCCGCCCCAGGCTGCCGGCGGTCTGCACCCACTCGACCAAATCATCGGCGATGTCGTCGCGCACCAGGGCCCCCTGGGTGAAAAAGCGCAGCCGCCCCCCCTGTCCCAGCAGCTGGGTCCAGCTCCCCAGCAGGTAAGAGGAGCGGGTGTGGCCCGCTCCCGAGAGCAGGTGGGCGCGCTGGTGGCCGGCGCTCCACTTCATGTCCGGCCCCACCTGCACCTGCAAGTAAGCGTTATAGCCCCGCTGGTCGCGCCGGTAGGGGTAGTCGGGGGCCTCGTCGTTCTCGAAACGGTCGATAGTGCCGTTGTGGTTCATGTCGAGCCCAAAGAGAAACTCGGGGCGGTCGGCGCGGAAGCGCAGGAAGGGTTCCTCGTAGTCGGGGATGAGGTTGGCGTTCTCGTTGTTGTCGTGGCGGAAATCGGCGTTCTCGTCGTACCCGGGCCAGACCACCGGACTCCATTCCTGGAAAGGCCGCTCCCAGTCGGGCAGGGCGTTGTGGTCGTCGTCGTCTTCGACGAACTCGTAGAGCTGGGGCACCAGGTCGCGGTACTTGATCTGGCCATTGCCCTGGGTCAGCCAGTAGTTGGTCGAATAGTCGTCATCGATGGAGAAGAGTTCGGTGAACAAGGCCCAGGGCAGGCGGCGGTACGCGGCCAGGGTATAGGCCGCCGCGGCCTGGGACACCGCCTGGTACGGGTCGGGGATATTGGGGCTGGGATACTGGCCGTAGCGCCGACTGAGGGCCAGTTCGCCCTGCAGCGACAGCCCACCCCATTCGGTCAGATCCCAGTTGACCCCGATCAATTCCTCAGCCGTGGGCAGGAGGTAGTCGAGGTGCAGCACGGTCCCATTGCTGCGGTCGTGTACATTGCCAGCAGCGCGGCCAAAGGGCAGGAAGACCGGGGAGGGCGGACGGTCCTGGCCGTCCGTTTGTAGGTTTGAGGCCATCTCTACCCGATAGTCGTCGGCCAGCGAGAGTTCGACGATGGCCCGCCGCAACTGGGAGGACTTCACCCCCTCCAGCCGGTCCAGATCGTAGCGCAGAAGGATGGCATCCCCACCCTCGGCCAACAGGGTGCGGCCCTGGGAACGCCCCCCCTCGACGATGGGCAGGAACCCCAACTGACTGCCCCGCACCTGCTGCCCGCTGGTGTCCTCCAGCACGATGTCATAGGAGAAGAGGGCGGCCCCGAACTGCCCATCGGCGGGCGAGTCGTCGCGCACTTGCACGTAGATGGTTTTGGGGACTTGGTTCTGCTGGGTGGTGAGGGTGCCGCGCAGCGGGTTGCCAGCGGTGAATTCGGCCTTGGTCTGGGCGTTGTGGGCGTTGACATAGGTGAGGCCCACCTTCATCAGGGGACCGAGCTGGAACTGGGCGTGGCCGCCCATCAGGTGGGTGGCGTCGGTGAACTCGCCCCGGTTCGGCTCGCTGGGCCGCGACAGGATGAGGCTGGCCTGGCACAGGTCAGTGGCGTAGTCCATGCGCATGCCGTTGAAACGCGGCTTATAAAACGTGAGCGGCGTGAAACTGGTGTAGATCTCGTCGCCCACCATCAGCCGCATACGGTGCTGGCCGCTGCCGTCTGAGGCGATCACCAGTTGGCTGAAGAAGCGGTCGTACGCCCGCACCCGGCTCGGATCAGAGGGGCCTTTGAGGATCTTGCTGCCCAGGGGGGCCTGCTGCTGCTGGGTCCAACTGTAGACCAGCCAGCCCCGGCCCAGAGGGGTCCCGAAGGAGTCGTACCACTGCTCGCCCTCCAGGGATGACTCCACATAGCGGCGGTACAGGTCGCGCGCGTATCCCCCCTCGCTGACATACCAGGGCCGCACATAACTTTCGACCAGCTGGCGCGGCGCGTAGTAGCGGTGTATCACCGGTTCCTCCAATGCCATCCCGAAGTTGGGCGCTATTTCGCTCTGTCCCCCCTGGCCCAACACCCCCAGGGGCCGGCCCAGGTACTGGGCGCAGAGGGGCTGGACCGCCAGCAGGAGCAGGAGCAGGGCCGCCCCGGTTTTCATCAGTACACCGCCCGCACCGAGCGCACCAGGGTGCGGCTCTCGGCCTGGCCCTCCACCTGCAGGCGCACCAGGTAGATCCCCGGAGGCGCCAGCCGGCCGGCCGCGTCGCGGCCGTCCCACTCCAGGCGGTACTGGCCGCTGGGGGCCTGGCGCAACTGCGACAGATCCCGCACCCGCTCCCCGGCCAGGGTGAACACCTCCACCCGCAACAGCTCGCTCCCTTCGAGATGAAAGACGGAGAACTCGATCCCGGCCTGATCGTTGATCCCGTCGCCATTGGGGGTGAAGACCGGGGGCACCAGCGCCAGCCCCCCCACCAGGGGCGAGCCGCTCAGGTCGGCCACCACCACCAGACTCTGGGCGCCGGCCAGCTGGCTGGCATCGCCCTCGCTGGCCACCTGGACCACGCCCGGTCGCTGGCTATTGCGCAGTTCGGCGCTGAAGGTGGTGCTGTTGAGGAAGAGCCTGGTGCGGAAGCGGAGGGCATAGACCTGGCTGCCCTGGCGCTGGACCTGGGGAAAGATCAGGTCCAGGGCACCGGTGGAGTCCCGCTCTACCTGTACCGGGCCGGGCCACAGCCGGGTGGCACTGTCCTGGCGCAGCTGCGCGTCGCTGCCGGCGTTGAGGGCCACCAGCTCCAGGGGTGCCGAGGAGGAGGTGCGCAGACGCAGATGCTCGAAGCCCGGGTCCCCGGCGGCGAACTGGGGGCGCAGGTACAGGGTGAATTCCTGGGCCACCCCCGGATCCACGTCCCGCACCGGCCAGATCTCGGCCTGCACCTGGTCGACCAGCGGGGCGGTGAAGTGGAGCTGGAGCCGGCGCAGGGTGGCGGCCCGCAGAGGCTCGTTGCTGCGCAGGGTGACCTGCACCTGCACCATCTGCCGAGGGTTGGGGGAACGAAAAACACTGCCAGACCCCGGATAACTCTCGCTCCAGTTGCTCCAGCGCGGACCTGGTTGTTCGTCCACCACCAGCGGGCCACGGTTCACCGGATCGACGATGTTTTCCCAGCGGGCCTGGGTGATCTCGCGCCCGAACTTGTCAAAATAGTGGGCAGTGCGCAGCAGGTCGTCGCCGCTGCGGGTGCGCACCTCGATGCGGGTGCCGGGCAGGGATTCCCCCTCCCAGGTCAGCGTCGAAAAGATCCGTGGCCGCCCCAGCCGGATCAACGGCGAGACCAGGGTCACCTCGGAGACGTAGCCCTCCCCGTAGGCCTGCACCTCGCTGAGGTTGCCGTGTTCGGCACTTTCGTCGACCAGCACCAGCCGGCGTACTTGAAGGAAACGGACCTCCTGCAGCGGGAAACGCTCCTCCATTTGCAGCAAGCCGCTGGCATTGACCCGCTCGTCGAAATTCTGCCACACCCGCCGGCCTTCGGGGTCCAGGCTGCCGTCCGAGAGGCGCACCTGATAGGCCACCGGTGGGTCGAAGGAACTGAGCAGGCGGATGTGATCCAGCCAGTACTTGCCCCCCAGGTCGATGTCCAGCTGGTTGCGGTCCCGCAGCGGATCGTAGGGGCGCAGCTCAAAGGAGGAGCTGTACAGGCCGTCGGTGAGCAGCCGGCGCTGGATATTGGCGAAGAAATCCTGGGCCTCCAGTAACTCGCTTTGGGTGAGGGCCACCACGTTGTCGCCCAGGCCGTGGACCTCGATCTCAGCCAGGCGGGGCCGTTCGTACCGGTAGTGGCGCACCGGACCGCGCTCGGCCTCCGGCAGCAGTTGGTAGGTCTCCGGCGAAACCGGGATCTGGCGGTCGGCGGCGGTGCGGCGAAAATAATCGATAGCGCCGCGGCCCAGCGAATCCAGGCGCCCGTACTGCTCGGGAGTGACCTCGGCCCCACGCGGCCCGTCGCTCTCTAGCGCGTCGATGCGCACGAACTGCACCACCTCGCCCTCCACGCCCGGGGGCAAGGGCCGCAGGGGTTCGATATCGAACTCGAACTCGCGTTGGTCCTTGTTGCGCCGGTTCACCTGGGCCACGCGAAAAAACTGCCGCTGGTGCTCTTGCCCAAAAGCCTGGCGCCCATCGGAGATCATCAGGCGGAATTTCAGGAAGGGGTCCCCGCCCTGGGCGAAGCGCACCACCAGCCGGCGGGCCAACACCGCCCGGCCCAGGTCCACCTCCACGAACCAATCCTCCACCGGATCATCGCGGCCCGGCTCCCAGTAGGTGGCCGGATCTCCGTCGATGATCTTGGCCGCACTTTCCCGGTTGGACCCAGCCGCCCAGATGCCGCCGAAGATCGTGTCCTCCTCGGCCTCGATGCGGCGAAAGAGGCCGGCGTCGGCCACCGCATTGCTGCTGGCGCGAATCAGCCGCGGCCGCACGGTCCCGTCCGGTGTTATCATCCGCACCCCGGGGGTGGATTCCCAGACCTGCCATTGTTCGGGGGTGGAAATCACCACCCGGTCCGCGAGCAGACGGTATCCCGTGCTGTCCTGGGCCCAGAGCCGGCCCGACATGAGCAGCACCAGCAGGGCGGCGGCGCGCATTAGTACCCCACCCCCACCACCCCCTGCCGGTGTTCGGTCCCAGAGTCGGCCTCCACCTGGAGGCGGTAGAGATAGAGGCCAGGCACGGCCAACTGTCCCGCCTCGTCGCGGCCATCCCAGGCCCCGGTCTGGCTGCCGCTGCCCAGCCGGCCCAGCTCGAGGCGCCGCAGCCGGTGGCCGCCCAGATCGAAGATCTCCAGCACCACCGGCACCGACCGGGTCAATTTGAGCAAATCGAAGTCCAGGGTGAACAACTCATTGGCCCCGTCTCCATTGGGGGTGAAGACCGGGGCGCGGAGCTGTACCTGCCCCAACACCCGCAGGCGCTCGTCCTCCAGCCTCACCACCAGACTGCCCCCCAGCGAGACCGGGTCCACATCCTCCTGGCGGGCATCCTGCTGGACCTGTACCAATTGTCCATCGACCACGCGCTGGTCCAGGGCTTCCACCTGGAAAGCGGTGGCATCGCGGAAAAGGCGGGCCCGCAGCCGGATCTGGATAAAAGTCCCATCCTGGACTAGGCGCTGGGAAAAACGGATGGCCGCCCCTTGCCCGACCAGCAGACTGGCGGTGTACCTGGTCGGCATGTCGTCGACCATCACCTGCTCGACCCCGGTGATCTGGGCGTCACTGAGGATGCGCAGGCGCTGGAAACCGGTGTCGGCGTTCTTGAGCAGGGAACCGTCCGATTTAAAGCGCTGAAACTGGGCGCGCATCGAGATGGTGAAGACGGTCTCCTGGCCGGCCCCGGCTTCCAAGGGAGAGATCTCGGCGGCCAGATCGGCGGCAATGGGCGGGCTGTAGTATTCGATGACGATGCGCCTGAGCATGATGCCCGGCTTGTTCATCAGCAGGCGGAACTGGATGTAGGGCCGATTGCCCGGCGAGCGCACCGTGCCGTCCGTGGCCGTCTGCCAGGGTGTCCACTGCGGGTTGTTGAGCACCGGCCCCTTCTCTTCGGGCTGCAGCTGATCATAAATAGTCTTCGTGACCCGCTCCCGGTCGGCGCCCACCCCGGTGAGCCGGTAGAAAAGCCGGGGCGTCAGATCCAGGCCGGTGCGGGTCTGGACCACTACCCCTTCCTCCCCCCTACCCTCGTAGCGCACCCTACCCCACAGAGGCCGGGGGCCGCCACTGGAAAAAATGGGCTGCGAGACAAACTCCCCCACCGGCAGCGTGCCGTCGCTGTAGATCTCCAGTTCGGCAACCTCCCAGGGCAGATTCTCGCGGGGTGTCAGACGGATATAGCGCACCTGCCGGCTGGGGAAAAGCACCTCCACCAGCGGCTCGCGGTTGGGGTTGGCGGGGTAGAAATCGACGAGGGGCTTGAACTCCCGTTCCAGGAGGTTGACCCCCTGGTCCAGGCCGTCGTCGGTGGCCAGGCTAAAGGAGCGCAGAAAGCGGTGTTTGTGCTCCTCGTCGAGCCTGGGATAGAAGCGGATGTGATTGACCCCAAAGGTGCTGCCCAGGTCGAGGTACAAGGGGCTGGTGCGCTTCAGCTCGGTGGTGCGGGCCCAGTCATCCGGGTCAAAGGCCGTGGCCGCATCGCTGTCGTACATGACCTGGGCCCCGCCCAGAAAGGTGGCCACGTCCCCCGGAAAGAGCAGAAACCCGCCCCGTTCCTCCACCCCCGGCCCCAGGTTGCTGTTGGCGGCCACCGACCACATCCACACCGAATCCGGACTAAAAGAAAGCAACTGGGAGGATTCGCGCACCTTGATCCAGCTCTGGTAGGAACCGGACCACCCAACCCCCAAGGAGTCGGCCGCCTGCAGCGGGCTGCCCATCCACCACCAGACCAGTCCACCGTACCAAATAAGGTTTACCAGCATCACATTTCCTGCGTTCTTCGAAATCTAGTCAGCCCACTTAGCTGGGACTGCTTTTGCAAATAATAAATTTTGGCCAGGCAAAAAATAGCCCCGGACTCCCGGTGCATAAATTCCAAAGGTGTATATAAAACCCAAAGGTCCAGCCCGCGTCAAACAGGCATTCATTTATATATTGTGAGCCGCAGGCTTTTTTCTTATTGTTTCAGGACTGTTTAGTCCAAAAAGACCAGGCCCGGAGAAAAATCATGCGCAAGAATTATTTCACTATCGCCTTCAGTGCCCTTTTATGGCTGGGCACCACTGCCAGTCA
>SICG01000138.1 GCA_009691525.1 Candidatus Latescibacterota bacterium
ACCGACTGGGCCGTTTCACCGCCGTCGGCCTGCCGCAGAATCCGAATGACCTCTTCGACGCTCTGGACTTTCCGCTTCATGAGTATCCCTCCGTCGATCTGAAGAAATACTCACATCCCATGTGGCGCAAATTTGAGGGGTCATGTCACTTGCCCATCCACATGGACGCCTCTCAAAGCTGGCAGCCCGCTGCACCGCATAGCCGTCTTTGTGCAACCACAGCTCCAGCAGGCCGCCCACCATCTCTTCGTCCTCGACCACCAGGATCCGCCCTTTGGATTGATGTGGCTCTGGCATCTGGCCTAGCGCTCCTGCGGCGGGTTCAGGCACGGGAGCTGCGGCGCCCGGCGCTGGCACCCGCCCACAGTTCGGCGAGTTTCCGCTCCAAATCCGCCAGGGCTACGGGTTTTTCCAGGCAGTAGTCAGCCCCGCATTCCAGGGCCTTGCGCACGTTCTCCGGGGTGGCATGCCCGGTGAGCACCACGACGATGGTCTGGTTGGTCTGGGGGTTGGACTTGATGCCCTTGCACACCCTGAAGCCGTCGATATGGGGCATCATCAGATCGAGGATGATCAGCTGGGGACAGCTGCCGGCAATCTGGATGCCGGCCTCAAAGCCGTCCGTCGCAGTGGCGACCTCGTAGTCATCCATCTTCCCGAAGAAGGTGCTGAGCAGGGTGAGGATGGCCGGGTCGTCATCCACGATCAGCACCTTCCGGCGGAGGGCGGGCTCGGCGAGAGGGGGCAGGTTGTATTCCACGAGAAAATCCCCAAAGTCGGCCCGGCGGATGCGGTGGTGCCGGCCCGGGGTGGTATAGGCCTTGAGTTTGCCGCTTTTGATCCACTTAGTGACGGCCTCGTAGGAAACGCGGCAATGGCTGGCGATTTCCCCGGTGGTTAGGAGCGCCTTGTCCGTCATGGATCCTCACGATCGAGTTGTATTAGTTGAACTAGATTGAATAGTTGGAAATTAATCTGAATTAAATCAAGGTTAGGCCTATTGTCGAGAGATCAGCGAGGGTATATAGTTAATTGGATAATTTACAATGAATTGAGTGCGTATTCCGGGAATCCGCTACCTGGATCTCCGGGGGGCGTTGACCACTGAGAATCCATTGAGAATCCATCCATGGCCAAAAAAAAACGGGGCAGGCATCAGTCCACGGACAAAACAGGCAGGAGAACCATCGCCCGCCTGCGCGGTGTTCCCGGGGTCAAGGCCGTGGTGATCGGCCGCTCGTACGGGGGGAAGTCCATTGGCCCTGAGGTGGTGGGAGACTTCAAGCTACAGGGGGAGGTGCAGGGCGGCTTCAAAGGGATCTTGCAAACCTCCAAGGGGATTCAGGAACTCTTCATCAGTGTGAGTGGCCAAAAAGAAGCGACGGCCAAGGCGATCCGCGAACTCTTCCCCGGCTGAGGCTGAACTTGCCTTTGCCGCCAGGCATACCTAAAATGCTGGGGCTATTTTCTGCCGCGAAAGGAAGGGCAATGACGGAGACGGAGAAATACCTGTTCGATGTACACGGCTACCTGGTGATCAAAGGGGCACTGTCTGCCGAAGAAGTGGCAGCGGCCAATGCGGCCATCGACCACCACGCCGCCAAGATCCAGATCCGCCCCAACGATCTGGCCCACGGGTCGAAAACCCTGGAGGGAAAAACGGGCCGGGGCGACCTAGGCGGCATACTCACCTGGGAGAAGCCCCATTGCGAGGTATTCCGCCAGATGGTTGTCCACCCCAACATCACCCCTTATCTGGAGGAGTTGCTGGGGCCGGGGTTTCGCCTGGAGGGGCTGGGCATCATCACCATGGAGAAGGGGGCAGAGGGTTTCTGGTTCCACGAAGGGGGCACCCCCTACGACCGCTCGCGTTTTTACCACTACCACAATGGTCGTATGTACTGCGGCATGACCAATGTGGCGGTCCAACTGACCGATGTGGGCCCGGGGGAGGGCGGTTTCGCCTGCCTGCCCGGCAGCCACAAGGCCAATTACGCCTGCCCAGGCGAGATCCGGCTCTACGAGGCGCACCAGGAGTGCTTTGCCCAGATCCCCGCCAAAGCCGGCGACGCCATTCTCTTCGCCGAGTGCCTGATGCACGGGGCGCTGCCCTGGGAGGGCAAACACCAGCGGCGCTCGGTGATCAACCGCTACAATTCCGGGGTGGTGGCCGAGGGCCTGATGGGCACCTACACCCAGCCGCCCTTCTACGCCGAACTGACCGAGGCCCAGCAGGCGGTGATCTCGGCGCCCCGCTATCGCCACGAATTCGCCAAGGACGAGGAGGTCCGCACCACCATCGCCGCCAGGGCCAAGGGATGAGCCGACCGCCCAGGATACACCCAGACCTCGGCCTCCTCGTCCCCCAGGTGTACCTGCCCGGGCCGGACATCGATCTGCAGCGCTGGGCCGTCATCGCCGTCGACCAGTTCACCTCCCAGCCCGAATACTGGGCCCAGGTGGAGCGCCTGGTCGGCGACGCCCCTTCCACCCTGCGGCTGACCCTGCCCGAGATCTACCTCGAAAAGCCCGGTGAAGCGGAACGCATTGGGCAGATCCAGGCCACCATGCGCCAGTATCTGGAGACGGGTGTGCTCCAGCTGCACGAGGGGTTCATCTACGTGGAGCGCATCCTGGGCCGCCGAGTCCGCAAGGGCCTGATGCTGGCCCTCGATCTGGAGCGCTACGAGTACACCCCGGGCACCAGCCTCATCCGCGCCACTGAGGGGACCATTGTCGAGCGCCTGCCCCCGCGTACCAAGATCCGCGCCGGCGCCGCGCTCGAAGTGCCCCATATCCTGGTGCTCATCGACGACCCTGGGCACACGGTGGTCGAGCCGTTAGCAGCTGCCAGGGAGCAGCTAGAAAAACTCTACGATTTCGAGTTGATGCTCGGCAGCGGCCGGCTTGTCGGCTACGCGGTCGGCGACCTGGCCCTGGAGCAGCAGATCGTCGGTGCGCTGCGCGGCTTGGTCGGGGGATCGGGAGGGGCACCGCTGCTCTTTGCGGCGGGCGATGGCAACCACTCGTTGGCCGCGGCCAAGGTGCTGTGGGAGGAATTAAAACCGAGGGCGGGTATGGACCACCCGGCGCGGTACGCGCTGGTGGAGGTGGTCAACATCCACGACGAAGGCTTGAGCTTTGAGCCCATCCACCGGGTGCTCTTCGGGCTGCGGCAGGACTTCTTCGCTTTCCTGCGGGAATCTTGTGGAAAGCGGCTCACCTGCACGCCGGTGGCCAGTGCCGCAGCACTGGTGGAGCGCGTCGCTGCAGCCAGGGACGGGGCGGGGCATACCGTCGGCATCGTCGGCGGGAGCGGTTGTTGCGCCGTCGAGATCGCCGACCCGAGCGCCAGCCTGCCTGCCGGCACCATCCAGGAGTTGCTCGACGCCTTCATGGCGGCGGGGGGCGCAGACAAGATCGACTATGTGCACGGGGAGGAAGTGACCCTGCGCCTGGGCAGTCAGCCCGGCAACCTGGGCCTCTGTCTGCCCCACCTGGACAAGGCAGAATTGTTCAGGACGGTCCGGCGCGATGGGGTCATGCCGCGCAAAACCTTCTCCCTGGGCGAGGCGCACGAAAAGCGTTTCTACATGGAAGCCCGCCAGATCGTCTAGCCGGGAGGAAGCTGACTCCTGGCCAGCGATCCCAGGGCCTGGGCCACCGGGTCTCCACTCGACGCCAGCTGTTCGAGCACTCCGAGCTGGTCTTCCCGGGAACGGCCCTGCCCCAGCTTGAATTTCCCCTCGATCCGCACAATCTCCATCTCGAATCCGACAATGGCCTGCAGCAGCTTCGCCTTGTACTCGGCGGGCAATGCCCCCGACCAGGGCTCGGGTTGGGAGGCCTCGTAGGTGGCCACCAGGTGGTCGACCAGGCTGGCTAGCTGCGCCTCGTCGATCAGCCGCGGGATTCCGTACACGTGTACTGCGGCATAGTTCCAGGTGGGCACCGCCGGGCTGGTGGCGTACCAGCTGGGCGAGATATAGGCTGGGGGCCGTGGAAGATGGCCAAGGCCTCCTGCTGGCCGTCGAAGGCCTGCCAGTGCGGGTTGGCGCGGGCGACATGCCCCAGGAGCACGCCCTGGGGTCCGGCGCTCTGGTCGAGCAGCAGTGGCAGGTGGGTGGCAAGGGGTGTTCCTTCGCCGGTGCTGACGAGGGTGGCAAAGCTGTGGGTCCTGATGAAGGCGGCGAGCACCTCGGGATCAGTCACCTGGAACGATTTCGGGATGTACATGGCCTGGGTGTGCCTCGGCGCTGGGGGGAAGGATTCAGATCACTTTTTCGGTCAGGTCCTCGATGAGGTCCCAGTCGAGGTCGATGCCCAATCCGGGCCCGGAGGGCATGGACACGCAGCCGTCTTCAAGTTGTAGCGGGTTGCGGATGAAGGGCTGGCGGTCCTGTTCCAATGGTGGGTGACACTCCATCACCGGGCAGTTCTGGACTCCGCCGTTGACGTTGAGGCCGGCAAATCCCCACAGGCTGCCCTTTTGGATGTGCACCTGCTTGCCGAAACACTCGGCCAGGTGGGCGAGTTTGAGCAGGTCGGTGATGCCGCCGCTCACCGGGAGGCTGGGTTTGATCCCGTCCACCTCGGCGATGGCGATCAGCTGTGAGTAGGCGTGCAGCTGGAAGGGGAAGTATTCGCCGGCGATCACCCGGATGTCGAGGGCGGCGGCCACCTGCTTGAGGCCCAGGTAGTCCTGGTCGCGGATGGGCTCCTCGAACCACTGGTAGTCGTACTGCTCCAGCACCCGGCCGATCTTGATGGCGTCGGCCACGTCGTAGGTCTGTACCGCGTCGTGCATCAGGTGGAAATCGGGGCCCACCGCGGCGCGCATCTCCCGCGCCAGTGTGGCCATGAATTTCACCCCCTTGTAGCAGTGGTCCTTGGCGCCCAGGTGGCCTTCGGCCTTGGCCTGCAGGGCGTACTCGAGGTAGTAGTCGAGGTGATCGCCCTCCGGGCCGAAGGTACCCCCCTGGGTCTTGTAGCCCGGAACGCGGTCTCGGTAAGCCCCCAATAGGCGCCATACTGGTTGCCCGAGGTGCTTGCCGGCCAGGTCCCAAAGGGCGGTGTCGACCACCCCGCGCAGCCCGCGGGGCAGCCAGCGGTACCGCTCCCATTTCAGCAGCTGGTGCCAGAGCTTTTCGCGTTCCATGACGTCGGCTCCGATCAACAGGTGGCGCAGCAGGGGTTCGAGGAGCAGGCGCGCCATGTCCTCGGTCACCTCGTTGCACCAGCCTTCGAGACCCTGGTCGGTCTGCAGGCGCAGCAGGCTGGCGCCGCCCCGCAGGAAATGGGTTTTGATGCCGATGATGCGCAGCGGTTCCCGCGCTGGCGCGGCGGGAGGTCGGCGTTTGGTCGAAGCTCGTTTGGCCATCTCGTGTTCCTCGCTGAGGTGAAAGGTTTCAGTCGCGCCAAATCCCGGCGAGCCATCCCATCAGCCCGGCGAAGAAGGCGCGGTAGTACTGACCCCAGCCGTCCCACACCACGTTGCCGCGGTGGGCGCCCCAGGCTGGCCGGCTGGCCAGCACCGCGATGCGGCCCTTGCCATATTGGGCCAGCCCCAGCGCCGGGTGGCGGCCAACCCCGGTGAAACGCAGGGGGACCAGCGCGTCTGCACGGGCCGTGGTCGGCGCCCACCAGGTGACGCGCACCTGGGCGTCGGGTTCGAGCATCAGGCGCTGCACCGTGAAATGGGGCGTGGCCAGCTGCAGCCCCAGGGCCGGCTCGGTGCGTTGCAGTGGGCCGGCTGGCTGCAGCGGCAGGATTTTGCCCAGGGCCTCGGCCAGTGCGCCAAAGGGGGCGCAGAGCAAGAGCCCGCCGCCTGCCGCGATCCAGGTGCGCAGCGCGTCGGCCTGTTCGAGGGGCCAGGCCTCGCCCACCAGGCAGAGGGCGGCGCAGCCTTTTAGATCTTGCGGGCCGCGTGGGCCGGGGCCCGCCCAGTCCACGGCAAAGCCGGTCTGGAGGCCGCAGGCATGGAGGTGCTCGCCGTCGGACTCGGGGTTTTCGCCCTCGTGGTGGCTGGCCACCAGCACGCGCGTCCCCCCGCCGGCAAAGGGCAGGTGGGCGGTGGGGCGCTGGCCTTGCAGCGGCACCAATTCGCGGGTGTGCAGCAGGATGTGGCCGGCTTCCTGATAGGTGATTTCAGCAGTGGCAAAGTCGCCGGTGTCCGGCAGAGGCAGTTCAAGTACCAGCGGCTTGCCGGGCGCGGCATCACCGGTTTTCTCGGCGTGGCCCTGCACGGCGCCGGCCTGGTCGAGCACGTGGACGCTGAGGATCCCGCTGCCCTGCCGGGCCAGGTGGACGCCCGCGGCGATGGTGTGAGGTCCCAGGCGTTCGAGGGTGAGGCCGCCCTCCTGGCCGGCGCGGACGAAATCTTTCCCGCCCGTGCCCAGGGTGACGTCGATGCCCCAGACCGCGCCATCGCCGGGCGGCACTTCGATATGGCTGATGCCCTGGGGGGTATAGGCCCCGTACCCGGCAAAGTGCAGGCCCCAGTACGGCTCGAAGCGGGCGTTGAGCAGGAAGAACTCCTCGCCGTCGCCCGGGCCAGTGGCGTACCACCAAGGCGCACCCTCCAGATCCCAGCGCAGGCGGTCAAAGACGCGCTCCTCCAGGCGGGGGGCGGGGAAAAGCGGCGCGGCTTCTTTGAGGACCGTGCGCAGGCGGGTGCGGCCGCTGCTGGTCCAGGCCCGCTTGGGGGCCACCAGCCAGGCGGGGCGATCGAGGGGGCCGGCGTCGTGGAAGGTGTGGATGCCCCAATCCGAGGCGAGCACTTCAGAGCCGTGATTTTCCCAGACGATGTCTAGGGCGAACCAGGCCGCGTCGGACAGGAAGCGGTAGCGCTTCTCGTAGACGAAGCTGTACCCCTCCAGGTCGTCCACTTCCTGGCGAAAGGCCACCACCGTTTCTTCACCCACCTGTTCCTGGCCCCAGGTCCAGGGCAGGGGCGCCACCCCTGCCGGCGACACGATGCCCACCCCCATCTTGAGCTGGCGTTCGCCGGTGAGGGGGAAGTGGGCGAAGAGTTCGTCGGGCAGGCCAAAGGGGGCGATGTCCTCTAGGTCGATCATCTGCGGCAGGAAGAACTCGCGGTCCGTGGGTTTGTACACCAGGGACTGGAGCCGGCCGCCCCAGGTCCAGCGGCGCTTGTAGTATTCTGCGCCCAAGTGCTCGGGATGGCGCAGCACCGCGCGCAGATAGGGATTCTCCACCACGACCTCGCGGTCGCCGTCGGCGTCCACATCGATGAAGCGCACCGCTACAGTCATCGGCAAGGCTTGTTGCGGGTTGTGGGGCGGAGAGGTGATTCTATATTATCCCCATACTGCGGGCAGTTGTGCGGCGGCGGGTGCCGCTCACGATAAGCAAAGGGGTTCGGGATGTCAAAACCGAGGAAAGGATTTATGCCATGCTGATCATCGATTGCCACGCCCACATCACCTCAGGCGACGAGGTGCGCTATCCGCCCAAGGAAAAACCCCTGCGGGTGCCCGACGGCAAAGGAGCGCTGGAGGATTTGCGCCAGGCCAGCCAGGCCAATGGGGTGAAGGTGGTGCGGGCGGTGCAGACGGTTTCCTTCTACAATTACGACAACCGCTATCTGTGCGACGCCGCCAAAGCCAACCCCGATTGGGTGGCTGGGGTCTGTTGCTTCGAACCGGATGATCCCCTCAGCCCGGGCCTGCTGCGGCAGGCCGTGCGCGAGTACGGGGTCAAGACCCTGCGCAGCATTCCGGGCAACCAGCGGCGGACCTTTGACCACGAGGGGGTGCGCCAGTTGTGGCGGGTCTGCGCCGAGGTGGGGGCAACGGTCGACATCTTTCTCATGAACCCGGACTGGGTGGAGGGGGCGGAAAAACTGCTGCGGGAATTTCCCGAGCAGGTGGTGGGCTTTGATCACTGCATGGACCTCAAGCCCGGCCCCCAGTACCAACAGGTGCTCGGCGAGGTGCTGCGCCTATCTCAGTACCCCAACCTGTACGCGAAGGTGGATTTCATCAGCACCGGCAGCGAGATCGGCTTTCCCGGTGCCGATCTGCACGAAGCAGTGCTGCAGATCATCGACACCTACGGGCCGGAGCGCTGTGTGTGGGGCAGCAATTTTCCCAACGCGCTGTGGACGCCCAAGTTCACCTATGCCGAGCATTTGCGCATCTTCACCCACGAACTGCCCTTGAGCACCGAGGCCCGCGCCCAGGTGTTGGGCGAAACCGCGCGGCGGCTGTGGTTTCCACAGCTTTAAACGAAGAATATAGACACCCTCATACCAGAAAGGCGGGAGCCCCATGCGCAAGGTCAATACCAAGGATATCGCCGAAGAGTCGTGGACTTCGCCCAAGGGGAAGTTCGCCGGTGCCAGCAAGGAGATCTCGGTGGCGCTGGGGCGCCAGCCCCGATCTACAGATCTGATGCAGCGGCAGCCCTTCGACGTCGAGATCTGCCGCATTCCGCCCGGCAAGATCGCCTTTCCCTACCACTCTCACAGCGCCCAGTGGGAATTCTACCAGGTGATCTCGGGCACCGGAAAGGTGCGCGACCTAGAGGGGATCACCCCCATCGAAGCCGGCGATGCCTTTATCTTTGAGCCAGGCCAGCCGCACCAGTTCACCAACGACGGAAGCGAGGATCTGGTTTTCTATGTCATTGCCGACAATCCGATCGGCGAGTCCTGCCATTATCCCGACAGCGACAAGTGGTTGGTGCGCTCCCCCGAGGGCCGCCTGATCCGCTCGCAAGGCCTCGACTATTACGACGGCGAAGAATAAGGAGGAGTTTACCGGCCGCCTGAGGCAGCCAGCATCGCGCACCCAAGGAGAAAGCGCTAGCTATGCCCAAAGCACTCGCCGAATGTCTGCGCCAGCACACCTGCCTCTACGCCTCGTTCGACCGGACGGTTAATGCCGATTTCAGCCGTGGAGAGGGAACCGCCAAATATCAGCCCCAGGTGGTGCGCCACGCATCATACGGGGGGCGTTACGGGGGGGGACTGCATTTCAGTGCCGCCGACTATGGGTGGGCTGAAGACGAGTTCGTTTTTAGGGCGGAAGACAATTTCCCCTACAGCAGCGGGCCCTTTGAGGGGACGGTCTCCCTGTGGCTCAACTGCGATCCGGATGCAGATCTGGCGGCGGCCTACCCGGTCGATCCTTTCCATCTCAGCCGCCATCCGGCGGACGGTTCCTTCTACCTGGATCTCACCCGCCCCAACGACGAGCGCTACGGCTCGCCGCGCAAGCTGCGTTTTGGCATGTATGGCGACAGCCCGGAACGCCAGCGCCATGTGGGCGGCCAGCTCATCGTCGCCGGCGATTTGGGCTGGAAGCGGGGAGAGTGGCACCATGTCGTGGCTACCTGGCGCAATTTCAACAGCGGCAGAAAAGACGCTGCCGCCGAGGTCTATGTCGACGAGGCGCGCCGGGGCTGGATGGAAGGTTTCGAGCATCGCCTGACTTGGGATCTGGCCGGCATGAGGATCGGCCTGGGTCAGCGATTTGCCGGCCTGCTCGACGAACTGCTGGTCCTGGATGTGGCGCTCTCGGCGGCGCAGGTGCAAGCGTTACACCGCCTTCCTGGGCCGGCTGGCGACCTGCTTCAGTGCCGGCCCGGCTAGGAAAGTTTCTTCAACGCCTCCGGCGTGAAGGGCAGCAACTCGCCGAACCGGCCTTCGCGCACTTTCTCCGCCCACGCGGGGTCCACCAGCAGCGCCCGACCGACGGCCACCAGGTCCACCTCGCCTCTTTCGATCATGCCGACGATGGGGTCCAGTCCGGCCTGCTGGGCGGGTTTGCCTTCGCGGAGGCTGCTCATAAACTCGTTGTCCAACCCGACCGAGCCGCAGTGATCGTCGGCAGACCGGTCAACTTCTTCGTCCAACCGGCGAGATTCAGCGCTGAGCCCTCGAATTCGGGTTGCCAGAATCTCCTTGTCGAGCAGTGAAAGGCGTCCAGGCCCGCGTCGACCAGTGGCGCAAGAAATCGCGCCAGCTCGTCTGGGGTAGTGACCAACTTGGCGTCGTACTCGTTGAGCTTCCATTGCGAGAAACGCAGCACGAGCGGAAACTGGGGCGAGGTGCGGGCGCGACAGGCGCGGATCACCTCGGCGGCGAAGCGGGTCCGCGCGACGAAGTCGCCGCCGTACTGGTCGGATCGCTGATTGGTCCGCTCCCAGAAGAACTGATCGATAGGTAGCCGTGGGCACCGTGAAGCTCGATGCCGTCGAACCCGAGCCGCTGCGCGTCTGCGGCACCTTGGGCGTACGCATCGATAAGCCCGGCGACCTCCATTCCGGTCAGGACCTCACTGACTGGGGTGCCGGTCGAGTTGACGTGACCCCGCAAAGTTGCGCCACATGGGATTCTGCCCCCTCACCTGCTTGGGGCAAAAGCTTGTTCTGAATTCAGCAGCCCTGCAGAACAAAATATCCCTTAAGTATAGGAGAAGCCTTTGTTTAGGTGGAGTTGTGCCAACCGAGGGGGATTGACCTGATAGCAGTTAAATGCTGATTATTGGCTGCTGTAAGTGTGCTGGTAAGAGCAGGAAAGGGCACTACTTAGGGCATTCCTGAAGCTTCTGAAAGGGGCAAAAATGGGGCAAAGCGAGTATTTGTGAGCAAAATAACAAGTTGCGAAATCGGCTACTATCTTCTCAACTTATTGTTTTTAAACTGCCGAGAGCCGGAATCGAACCGGCACGGGATTTTACTCCCAACGGATTTTAAGTCCAGAATCCGGCCAAACTGCAAGTTGTTGGTCAGCATAGGGCTTCCGTGCTAACTCGGTGGTGGGGCAAAAGATACGATATTGCCTGATCCAAACCAAGCTTAACCGAAATGAACCGTCTGGAGCGTCTCGATGGAGACTTTTGCGAGACCCATCATGGCGACCCAGTTCCTTCCCGCTGCGCCTGCCGCTGCGGGGTGCGTTGAGTCAGGACCTCTACCGCAGCCTGAAGGTGCTCAGGTGCCAGGTGCGAATACCGCATGGTCATCTTGATATCCCGGTGCCCAAGCAGTTTGGCCACGGTCCGCAGATCGATGCCCTTCATCACCAGGTGGGAGGCAAATGTGTGACGAAGGTCATGGATGCGGATATGGCGGGTGACACCAGCTCTCTGCAGGGCACCTTGGAACCCGCCTTCCGGCCACTTGAATGGACTGCCATCCGGCCTTGAGAAGACGTAAGGACAAGCCTGTCCTTTGACGATACGGTTGGGGTGCTTGTCCAAGGTCTGGCGGACGATGCTGTTCATTGGGATGTGCCTGGTCTCCCCGTTTTTGCCGTATCGTACCGTGATAAAGCCGGTCTGGAAGTCAAGGTCCCGCCACTCCAGCTTGAATAACTCGCCTCGCCTCATGCCAGTATGGATGGCCAAGGTGAGGAACGCCTTCATGTGAGGGGCACTGCATTCTATCACGCGATCAATCTCGTTTTCAGTCAGGAACCCGAACTCAGGGGGAGTCTCCTTCTGCTGCTTCACTCCCCAGGCTGGATTGCTCTTCAGGTAACCCCAGTCAACCGCCTTCCGGAACATGTTCTTCAGGCAACACAACTCCCGGTTGGTCGTAGCAGAGGTCACTCCCTCGCCTTTCCGCTCGGCCACGTACTTCTCCACATCCCGGCGGGTGATCTCACTCAACTGTCTCTTCCCAAGGGTGTGGTTAAGCCGCTTAAGGCTGACTTGATCCCTGCGATAGGAAGACTCCCGCTTTTCCACTTTGGACCATTGCGATAGGTATTCCTCTGAGTACTTGCTGAAGAGCATGGGCTTGAGCCGATCCTTCTTTCCCCGAACTTCGCCCCGCAGCGCGTCCGCCTTGCGCGTCTGCCTCCACTCCCTGGCCAGGTCCAGCCGGTGGGTACTCTTCTGCTCCCGGATGCGTCGCCCTGTGTGCGGGTCGGTATAGTTGACCTCGGCCAGGTAGCCCACACCGTCTGGCTG
>SICG01000006.1:2500-51072 GCA_009691525.1 Candidatus Latescibacterota bacterium
GGTGAGGGAAAGGTGAAAAGCACTCCGAGTAGGAGAGTGAAATAGTTCCTGAAACCGTATGCTTACAAGCAGTCGGAGGGCGCTTCGGCGCCTGACGGCGTGCCTTTTGCATAATGAGCCGGCGAGTTACTGTATGCAGCAAGGTTAACTTACTAAGTAAGGAAGCCGCAGCGAAAGCGAGTCTGAATAGGGCGATAGAGTTGCATGCAGTAGACCCGAAGCTAGGTGATCTACCCATGGTCAGGATGAAGCGGGAGTAAAATCTCGTGGAGGTCCGAACTGGTGAATGTTGAAAAATTCTCGGATGAACTGTGGGTAGGGGTGAAAGGCCAATCAAACCTAGAGATAGCTGGTTCTCCCCGAAATAGCTTTAGGGCTAGCCTCTTGGCAAGAGTCGTGGAGGTAGAGCACTGGATCGGCTAGGGGCCCTACAAGGTTACCAAACCGAACCAAACTCCGAATGCCATTGACTTGTTCCAAGGGAGTCAGCTTACGAGGGATAAACTCCGTAGGCAAGAGGGAAACAACCCAGACCGCCAGCTAAGGTCCCAAAGTGTGAGCTAAGTGACCATAAGGATGTGAGGTTGCATAGACAGCTAGGATGTTGGCTTAGAAGCAGCCATCATTTAAAGAGTGCGTAATTGCTCACTAGTCGAGTGGTCTTGCGCCGATAATGTATCGGGGCTAAGCTCATCACCGAAGCTGCGGACTCCGTGCTTCGTTCGCGAAGTGCGGTTTGGTAGGGGAGCGTTCCATAGTAGGATGAAGGTGGACCGACAAGGTCTGCTGGACGAGATGGAAGTGATAATGTCGGCATGAGTAGCGAAAAGCAGGTGAGAATCCTGCTCACCGAAAATCTAAGGTTTCCCGGGGCAGGTTCGTCCTCCTGGGGTTAGTCGGGACCTAAGCTGAGGCCGAAAGGCGTAAGTGATGGACAACAGGTTAAAATTCCTGTACTACCGGCAAGGCGTTTGAGCTATGGGGTGACGCAGGAGTGAAAGGTCAGCCAGCGACTGGAAATGCTGGTCCAAGCCCGTAGGAGGGTTGCTCAGGCAAATCCGAGCAACCACTACTCCGAGAGGTGATGGGGAGCTGCCTAGCAGCATAAACTGACCCTAATCATACTGCCGAGAAAAACCTCTATGCGAGCAATGCAGGTACCCGTACCGCAAACCGACACAGGTAGATGAGGAGAGTATCCAAAGGTGAGCGAGAGAACCCTCGTTAAGGAACTCGGCAAAATGATCCCGTAACTTCGGAAGAAGGGATGCCTTGAGTAGGTGAAGCCCCTCGCGGGTGGAGCCCAAAGAGGCCACAGATAATCGGGCTGGGCGACTGTTTACCAAAAACACAGGTCTCTGCTAAGCCGTAAGGCGAAGTATAGGGACTGACACGTGCCCGGTGCGGGTAAGTTAAAAGGAGGGGTTAGCCGCAAGGCGAAGCTCCGAATTGAAGCTCCCGTAAACGGCGGCCGTAACTATAACGGTCCTAAGGTAGCGAAATTCCTCGTCGGCCAAAAACCGACCTGCACGAATCGTGTAACGACTTGGCCGCTGTCTCAACGAGGGACTCGGTGAAATTGTAGTTCCAGTGAAGATGCTGGATACCCGCGGCAGGACAGAAAGACCCCGTGAACCTTCACTATAGCCTGGCATTGGATTTTGACACTGCATGTGTAGGATAGGTGGGAGGCTATGAAGTGGGGACGTCAGTCTCCATGGAGCCGTCGTTGAAATACCACCCTTGTTTTGTTAAGATTCTAACCTTGGTCCTTGAAACAGGATCGGGGACAGTACCAGGTGGGTAGTTTGACTGGGGCGGTCGCCTCCTAAAAGGTAACGGAGGCGCCCAATGGTTCCCTCAGCGCGGTCGGTAATCGCGCGTAGAGTGTAAACGCATACAGGGAGCTTGACTGCGAGACCTACAAGTCGAGCAGGTACGAAAGTAGGGGTTAGTGATCCGACGGTTGCACATGGAAGCGCCGAAGCTCAACGGATAAAAGGTACTCCGGGGATAACAGGCTTATCGCGCCCAAGCGCTCATAGCGACGGCGCGGTTTGGCACCTCGATGTCGGCTCATCGCATCCTGGGGCTGGAGAAGGTCCCAAGGGTTGGGCTGTTCGCCCATTAAAGCGATACGCGAGCTGGGTTCAGAACGTCGTGAGACAGTTCGGTCCCTATCCGCCGTGGGTGTAGGATATTTGAGGAGATCTGTCCCTAGTACGAGAGGACCGGGATGGACGAACCTCTGGTGTACCAGCTGTTCCGCCAGGAGCATCGCTGGGTAGCTACGTTCGGAAGGGATAAACGCTGAAGGCATCTAAGCGTCAAGCCCACTCCAAAACTAGATATCCCGTGGGGTAACCCACCTAAAGGCCCCTCGTAGACTACGAGGTTGATAGGTTGCAAGTGGAAGCGCAGTAATGCGTGAAGCTGAGCAATACTAATTGGCCGTGAGGCTTGATCGATCATAATCTTCCTACGGCATTTTGGAGTTCTCGAAGAGACTCAACTACGCTAGGTATATCTTCTGTGCAGATCTATATTCGATAATTTGACTTTTCCGGTGGCTATAGCGGAGGGGAAACACCTCTTCCCATTCCGAACAGAGTAGTTAAGCCCTCCTGCGCCGATGGTACTGCTGGGGACACCTGGTGGGAGAGTAGGACGCTGCCGGATTTTTCGATTACACCCCTTGACCCATCCATGCGGATGGGTCTTTTTTTTTATCCCTCCGTGTTGACATCCCCTATGTATTCATTGTAACTTAAGCCGCATTTCGCGACTTCGGCGCGAAGTAATTATAGTCGCTCTGTAGCAAATCCGCTTTTCGGAGGGGATGGTCGTGGCCTATACTACCGCACAGATCAGAAATGTGACTTTGACCGGACATAGTGGGGCCGGCAAGACTGCGCTGGCTGAAGCAATGCTCTACACTGCCGGACAGCTCAAAAGATTGGGTCGCATCGCGGATGGAACCACGGCTTCGGACTACACTAAAGAAGAGACTGAACGAAAGATTTCGCTGACGGCGACGGCGCTCAGTTGCCCATGGAGTGGCCATCAGTTGAATATCCTCGATGCCCCCGGTTATGCAGATTTCTTTGCCGAGGCCCAGTCGGCCATGCGGGCGGTGGACGCTGCGGTGGTGGTGGTGGATGCGCCTTTGGGGATCCAGATCGGCACCGAGCGCGTATGGGGACAGGCCGCCCAGGCCAGGCTACCCCGCTTGCTCTTCGTCAATAAGTTAGACCACGCGAATTTGGATGTTGACAGCCTGCAGGAGCACCTGAAGGAGCGTCTGGGGCGACAGGTTGTGCCCCTGCAATTGCCGGTGAATCCGGGGCCTGGTTTCAATCAACTGATCGACCTAGTGCAGATGCGCCTATTCTCTTACAAGAATGGGGTGTCCGAGCAGGGGGCTATTCCCAGCCAACTGGAAAGCCGAGCCCGGGAACTGCACCAACAACTGGTGGAGGCGGTGGCCGAGACCGACGAGACGCTGATGGAAAAGTACTTCAGCGAGGGCGAGCTGGCTCCCGAGGAGTTGGCGGTGGGATTGCGGCGGGCGGTCCTCCAGGCGCAGATGTTTCCCCTTTGTTTTGGTGATGCCTACAATAACGTGGGCACCGATCGTCTCCTGGATGCCCTGGTCCAGTACTGCCCTTCGCCTGAGGAAGCACCTGGGCTTCATTTTACCCAGGGGAGCGAAGAGGTGCAGTTGGAGGCCAGGGCCGAAGCTCCGCTGGTGGCGTTTGTCTTCAAGACCGTGGGCGAGCAACATGTGGGAGAAATGACCCTGTTGCGGCTCTTCGCGGGTCGGCTCAAGCCTGGAGACGAGGTGGCCAACTCGAGCAAGAATACCACCGAACGCATCGGCCAGATCTTCCAGCTCAACGGCCATGCCCGCACCGAGGTGCCCGAGGCCAAGGCCGGTGACATTGTGGCGCTGGTCAAGCTGAAGGACACCCATACTGGCAACACTCTTTGCGGCAAAGGCAAATTAGTCGTGCTGCCTGGAATCGATTTCCCCGAACCGCTCATCCGGGTGGCCGTCTCGGCCAAGGAGAAGGGTGGCGAGGACCGACTGGCGCTCGGAATGGCCAGGTTACATGAAGAGGACCCGAGTTTTATCTTTAGGTACGACGGTGAGGTGAGCCAGTCCGTGCTGCTGACCCAGGGAGATATCCACCTGAGTACTCTGCTCCAGCGACTGAAGGCCCGCTTTGGCGTGGAAGTTAGTCTCGAGGCCCCCAAGATCCCCTATCGCGAGACGGTCAAGGGGCGGGCCGAAGGCCACCACCGCCACAAAAAACAGAGCGGCGGGCGCGGCCAGTTCGGCGAAGTTTTCCTGCGCATCGCCCCCAAGGGTCGTGGCGAGGGGTTCGAGTTTATCGATGAAGTGGTGGGCGGTGCCATTCCTCGCAATTTCATCCCGGCAATCGAAAAAGGACTCACCGAGTCGCTGGTTGAAGGCCCCCTAGCGGGTTGTCAGGTGGTGGATGTAGCCGTGGCGGTGTATGATGGCAAGTACCACGAAGTGGACTCGGACGAGGTTTCTTTTAAGATTGCCTCATCCCAGGCCTTCAAGGATGTCTTTCTCAAGGCCAAACCCATTCTGCTCGAACCGATCTACAGCCTGAGCATCACGGTGCCCGAGGAGTTCATGGGCGATGTGATGGGGGACCTCTCGGCGCGCCGGGGGCGGATCAGCGGCATGGACACCGAGGGCCACTACCAGATCATCCACGCCGAGGCCCCCTTGGCCGAGATCGACCGTTACGCCACGGCGCTGCGTTCGCTGACCCAGGGGCGTGGCATGCATGCCCAGAAATTCGAGCGCTACGAGGAGGTGCCGGCCGCCATCTTGGATCATGTCCTGGCAGAGGCCAAACGGCCGGCCGCCTGATCCGCAAGATCGCGCGGTGCCCAGGAGCGGTCCTCGCTGATGCGGGGGGCGTTCTTTGTTTTTTTAGGTATTTTCCCGAGGGAAGAGCGTCAGTGGTTCTCTTGCTTTGGCCTTGGAATTGTGATACATTTTCATAGATTTTCCCTAAGCTTACCGTTTCGGGCAGGGAGAGCATCGAGTATGTCAGGCCATTCCAAATGGAGTACGATCAAAAGGAAAAAAGGTGCCAAGGACGCGGAGCGCGGCAAACTTTTTACCAAATTGATCAAGGAGGTGACGGTGGCTGCACGCAGCGGCGGAGATGACACCGGCAACTCCCGCTTGCGCACCGCCGTCCAGAACGCCAGGGCTGCGAACATGCCCAATGCCACTATAGAACGGGCCATCCGGAGGGGCACCGGCGAGGAACCGGGGGTGGTCTACGAAGAGGTGCTCTACGAAGGTTACGGACCTGGTGGGGTGGCAGTCATCGTCGAGGGGCTGACCGACAACAAGAACCGCACGGTGCCCGCAGTTCGCCATGTTTTTAGCCGGCACAACGGCAATCTGGCGGAGAAAGGGGCGGTGGCCTGGATGTTCGCCCAGAAAGGGGTCATCGAGGTGGACAAGAACCTCATCGGCGAAGAGGAGTTGATGCTGCTGGTGCTCGATGCTGGGGCCGAGGATATGCAGGACGGGGGCGAGGTCCACGAGATTGTGGTACCATTGGCTGGCTTTGAGGCCGTGAAGCAGGTTCTGGGGGAAAAGAGCATCGCCAGTAGCCAAACGTCGCTGGCGTGGTTGCCGCAGAACCTGCTGGTGGTGGAATCGAGGGACGTGGAGCCCATTATCAACTTGCTCGAGGCGCTCGAAGATCTCGAAGATGTTCAAAAAGTTTACTCCAACTTTGACATGCCCGAAGCAGATTTGCAGCGGCTGCTGGCTTCGGCCTGATCCTGATTTTCTCTTTCAGTACTATGGGGCGCTTTGATCGTTCTCGGCATCGATCCCAGCAGTACCAGCACCGGCTATGGTCTGATTGAGGAGGTGCGGCAGCGCCAGTACCGTTATCTGGACTGTGGCTGCATACGCCCCGGCGCCGGCTTGGCCTTTGAGGACAGGTTGGTTTTTATTTACGATCATTTGATGCAGCTGCTCACTCGGTGTACCCCCGATGCGGTGGCGGTGGAAAGCACCTTTTTTGGCAAGGATGCAGCTGCTGCCGCCAAACTGGGCCAGGCGCGTGGGGTAATCCTGCTGGCGGCCCGCAAGGCTGGACGGCCGATAGCGCATTACCCGCCGGCCGAAGTGAAGAAATCGGTGGTCGGGCACGGCCGGGCCACCAAGGAGCAGGTCCGTTTCATGGTCTGCCGGCTGCTGGCGCTTAAGGAACTGCCCAGGTCCCTTGACGCTTCGGACGCCTTGGCCATCGCCCTGTGCCACTGCTTTCAGCCGGGACGCCATCTGCCACCGCCTTCTGCCCGACGCCGACCCGAGGTGGAGGCCCTCTTGCAGCGGGTAGTCAGGCGGTGATCACCCACGTGCGGGGCAGGCTGGTGCACAAGGCGCCGACCCGGGCGGTGGTGGAGGCGGGGGGGATCGGCTATGAGGTGGCTATTTCCCTGGCCACCTACGGGCAATTGCCCGAGACCGGGGTCGAGGTGCTGCTCCTCACTCACGATTACATCCGCGAGGACCGCCAGGACCTCTTTGGTTTTGTCGAGGAGTCCGAGCGCGAGATGTTCCGGCTGCTGATCGGAGTTGCAGGCATTGGCCCGGTCCTGGCGCAGACCGTGCTTTCTGGGATGGCGGTGGCGGACCTGCAGGCGACGATTTTCCATGAGCGGGTGCGGGACCTGACCGGGATCAAAGGCATCGGCAAGAAGACGGCCGAGCGAATGATCATAGAACTGAAAGACAAGGTCCAGTTGAGCGGCGCGACGACGGCGGGCCTCGGTGCCCTGGCACCTCCTCGGGCAGTGGAAGAGGCCGTGCTGGCCCTTACCGCGCTAGGCATCACCTCATTGGCTGCCCGCCAGGCAGTGCAGCGGGTTGTCGAGAAGGAGGGGACTGAATTGAGTGCGTCGCAGCTGATCAAACGCGCCCTCCAGGAGCGCTGAAGCCCCGAACAGGCCAAAAATGGCAACGCGAATCGTGGAAGCGCAGGCAGACGGAGAAGAGCGGGAGTTCGACCAGGCTCTGCGCCCCAACTCGTTGGACGAGATGATGGGGCAGGCCAAGGTCAAAGAACAGCTTCGAATCGGGATCGAGGCGGCCAAACAGCGGGCCGAGGCTATGGACCACGTGCTGCTTTACGGGCCGCCGGGGTTGGGTAAGACCACCATTTCCTATGTGATCGCCCGCGAACTGGGAGTGCAGATTCACCCCACCTCGGGTCCGCTGCTGGAGAGGCCGGGGGACCTAGTCGGTATCCTCACCAACCTCGGGCCGCGCGACGTGCTCTTCATCGACGAGATCCACCGGGTCAACCGGGTGGTGGAGGAATACCTCTATTCGGCGATGGAAGACTATCGCATCGACATCATGATCGACCAGGGACCGCAGGCCCGTTCAGTGAACATCCCCCTGGAGCCCTTCACCCTGGTGGGGGCCACCACCAGGCAGGGGCTGCTGACCTCGCCCATGCGGGCGCGCTTCGGGATTACCGGGTACCTCGATTATTATTCGGTGGAGGAGCTGGCCCAGATTATCAGGCGGGATGCGCGTCTGCTCAAATTTCGCGTTGACGAGGACGGGGCAGTGGAGATCGCCCGCCGTTCGCGCGGCACCGCCCGGCTGGCCAAACGCTGGCTGCGGCGGGTGCGCGACTATGCCCAGGTGGAGGGTGACGGCACCATCGACGCCCCAGTGGTGGGCAAGGCCCTAGAGCTGCTCAATGTGGATGCCACCGGTCTGGACGAGATCGATATCAAGCTGCTGCGGGCCGTCATCGACAAGTTCAACGGCGGGCCGGTGGGTTTGAGCAACCTGGCTGCCGTCATCGGCGAAGACGAGGAAACGCTCGAAGAAGTCTACGAGCCCTACCTGATCAAGGAGGGTTTCCTCAAGCGCACCCCCCGAGGACGGCAGGCCATGGCGCGGGCGTACGAGCACCTGGGAAAGGCGCTGCCCGAAGGTCCGCAGCTAAATCTGTTGTGAAGGGCAAACTGATCCTCGCCTTGGACACGGCCACCCCGGCGGGCAGTGTCGCTCTGGTAGATGAGGAGCGGACCCTGGTGAGTCGGTACTTCGACGTGGGGCTGCAGCACAGCCAGCGCCTTTTTGTCGAAGTAGAAGACGCCCTGAAAGTGGCCGGCTGTACTTTCGCTCAGGTGGGCGCCATCGCCGTGTCTATCGGCCCGGGATCTTTTACCGGGCTGAGGATCGGGTTGAGTGCCGCCAAGGGTTTTTGTCTGGCTGGAGCACTGCCCCTGGTGACGGTGTCCACTCTGGAGGTGCTGGCCGCGCGCCTGCCCTTTGCCCGTTACCCGGTTTGTCCGATGTTGGATGCGCGCAAGAGCGAGGTTTACACGGCCCTGTACGACACGAGTGCGGGCTGGCCCCGCCTCCTCGAAGCGCCCCGGGCCCTGGTGCCTCAGGTGCTGATGGCGGAGCGGGCGGGCATCCCCACCCTCTTCACTGGGGATGGCGCGTTGGCGTACAGCGAATTGGTGGCTGCCTGCCCGCAGGCTATGCAGGCGCCGTTTCCCTGTTCCCGGCCCGAGGCTGCGGTTCTGGGCTGGCTGGCCCAGGCCAGGCTGAAAGCCGGAGAAGTGGCTGACCTGGTGTCCGTGGAACCCGAGTACCTGCGGGGGCCTGGGGTGGGCGTTTGAGAAAGGGAGGCCGCAGATGGGCAGTGCCGGTTCCCCCGCCCAGCAGGGCCTCACTGCAGCGGGGCGTTTTGCCGCCCTGCAGGTCGCAGATCTGGAAGCGGTGGTCACTGTGGAGCGGAGATCCTTTGCCAATCCCTGGTCGGTGGAGGAGTTGGGCTGGGCAGTACAGGAAAAATCAGGGCTGTGTATGGGATTGTGGGTGGAGGAGGAACTGATCGGCTACGGTATCGGTCAGACGGAGGAGGGGCTCTTCCACCTGGCCAGCCTGGCCATCGCTCCTGCCTGGTGCCAGCAGGGCTGGGGGGGCCGACTGCTGCAGGAGCTGTTGAGCCAGGCCCGCCGGCGAGGATGCAAAGGGTGCCGATTGGAGGTGCGGATGGGCAACCGGGCTGCCCTCAGTCTCTACCGCTACTGGGCTTTCAGGGAGGAGGGGCGGCTGGCGAAATTCTACACCCGGCCAGTGGAAGATGGACTAGTCATGTACCGCGAGCTGTAGTCATTATCAACCCGGGTAGGAGGAGGCCATGGCCGAAGTAATCCTCAAGAAAGTGCGCAAAGTCTACGACAAGAACGTGGTGGCGGTGGATGGAGCTGACATCGAGATCAGGGACAAGGAGTTCGTGGTGCTGGTGGGGCCTTCGGGCTGCGGCAAATCCACCACCTTGCGGATGATCGCCGGCCTGGAGGAGATTACCAGCGGTGAGATCTACATCGACGGGGTGCTGGTCAACGATATCCCGCCCAAGGACCGGGATATCGCCATGGTTTTCCAGAACTACGCGCTTTACCCCCACATGACGGTGTATCAAAACATGGCCTTCGGCCTGAAGCTGCGCAAATACCCCAAGGAGGAGATCGACGCCCGGGTGCGGGAGGCCGCTGACATCCTGGGCATC
Organism: Candidatus Latescibacterota bacterium; assembly: GCA_009691525.1. GTDB lineage: Bacteria > Latescibacterota > UBA2968 > UBA8231 > UBA8231 > SICG01. The sequence continues at coordinate 12,118 of SICG01000006.1, forward strand.
CAGGAACTGCTGGAGCGCAAGCCCAAGGCGCTTTCTGGGGGCCAGCGGCAGCGGGTGGCGGTGGGCCGGGCCATTGTGCGCAAGCCCAAGGTTTTCCTCTTTGACGAGCCTTTGTCCAACCTCGACGCCAAGCTGCGGGTGCAGATGCGCACCGAGATCAGCAAGCTCCACTCGCGCCTGGGGGCCACGATGATCTACGTGACCCACGATCAGACCGAAGCCATGACCATGGGCGACCGTATCGTGGTGATGCGGGATGGGCGCATCCACCAGATCGACACGCCGCTGACGCTCTACAACAACCCGGTAGATCAATTCGTGGCCGGCTTCATCGGCAGCCCGGCGATGAATTTTATTCCCGGCAGCCTGGCCAAGGACGGCGGTCTGGTCTTCGACGAGGGCAATATCCGCATCCCTCTGCCTGCCTCCTTTGACCAGTGGCTGAGCCAGCACGCCGGCCGGGAAGTGATTCTCGGGATCCGCCCGGAGGACATCCACGACCCGGTCACCCTGGGCAGCGGGATGAACACGGTTCAGATCACTGCACGAGTGGAGGTGGTGGAACCCCTGGGCAGCGAGGTGTTCCTCTATCTCACCACTGGCAAGACCTCGTTTGTCGCCCGCGTCGATCCGCTGCACATGCCGGTGGTCAACCAGGAGGTGAAGCTGGCGGTGGAGATCGAGAAGGCCCATTTCTTCGACAAAGACAGCGACGCCAGCCTGGTCCACCGCAGCTAAGAGGCGGGCCGGGGAGATTCCTTTGTCTTTTGCGCGCATCTGCGGTCAGGACCGCGCCAAGGCCATCGTTGCCGCCTGGTTGCGGAGCCGGCGCGTGCCGCACGCAGTGCTGATAAGCGGGCCTCCCGGCACCGGCAAGCGTTTCCTGGCCCTCGAATTGGCCAAAGCGCTCAATTGCCAGGCCAGAGGAGAGGCGGCCTGCGAGCGTTGCCCGCACTGCCGCAAGATGGCGGCGCTGGCCCATCCAGATCTGTGCATCCTGTTGCCGCAAAAGAAAAAGGAGGAGGAGGATCGCCAGTCCCCTCCCTGGGAGGAGGTATGGGCCGAGGTCCGGCCGGCCGCCCAGGAGTACCTGGAGCAGGAACTTTCGCTCACCCGCAGCCGCACCAACATTCCCAAGAAACACCTGCTGGCCCTGCAACGGGAACTCAGCTATGCGCCGATGGAGGCGCCCTGGAAGGTGGCGCTGATCTTTGAAGCCGAATGTATGCACCCGGCCGGGGCCAATGCTTTACTCAAGATTTTAGAGGAACCGCCGGCGCATGCCTGTTTTATCCTGGTTTCGTCTGCCCCCCAGCGACTGCTGCCCACGGTGCTGTCCCGCTGCCAGCGCCTGCCCCTGCAGCGGTTGGGGCTGGGCGAGCTGGCCGCCCAGTTGGAACAGGAGGGGGTCGAGCCCCAGCGGGCGGGTGTGGCCGCCCGCCTGGGGGAGGGCAGTCTGCAGCGGGCCAGACAGGTCGCCGCCGGCGAACTAGACCAGATCAGCCAACAGGTGGAGCAGTTTCTCCAGGCCGGGGTTGAGGGGCAGGACGGGGTGTATTGGGAACTGGTTGAAGAGCTGGGTACGGACCGTCTGCGGCTGGAGCAGTTTCTGTCGCTGAGCAGCCATTATTTAAGAGATCTGTTCCTGCTCTCCTGCCAGCGTCCGGCAGCCTTGGCCCGCGCTGACCGTCTGGAGTTTCTCCAGCACTTGCAGTCCCGGCTGCCGGCCGAGCGGGTCGAGGAACTGGCCGTGGAACTGGACCGGGGATTTGGTTGCCTGGGGCGCAATGTACACGCGCCGCTGGTGCTGGCCGAGCTGTGGCGGCAGTTGCGCCAGGGCAGCCAGATGAGAGTTAGGGGATGAGCGCCGGCCTGCTGCCGCGTCCTCGCAAGCGTTTTGGTCAGCACTTTCTGGCCGATCAGAACATCGCTGAGCGCATCGTCGCTTTGGTCCAGCCCCTGCCCGGAGATCTGGTACTGGAAATCGGGCCGGGACGCGGGGTGCTGACCCAGCGGCTGGTGGCCCGGGGTGGGCGGCTGGTGGCGGTGGAGATCGACCGCGACCTGGTTGCTTATCTGCGCCAGCGCCTGACCAGTCCCGACTTTCGCCTGATCGAGGGCGATATACTCGATCTGGACCTGGCCCAGTTGCTGCGCGAAGAAGACCGGGAACGCCTGCTGGTGGTGGGGAATCTGCCCTACAACATCACGGCACCGCTGCTCTTTGGTATGTTGGCACGGGCCGACCATATCCGTTCGGCCGTGTTGATGGTGCAACAGGAGGTGGCGCGCCGCCTGGCGGCCCGGCCTGGGACCAAGGACTACAGTCTGCTGACGGTGCTGCTGAGCTTGCGGGCCCAGGTCCACACCCGCATCCAGGTGGCACCCGGCGCCTTCAGGCCGGTGCCCAAGGTCCATTCCACCGTGGTGGAGGTGCAGTTTGAGCCGGCGCGTTATCCGGTGCAGGACGAGCGGATTTTTGGCCAGCTGGTGCGCACCTCCTTTGGCCAGCGCCGCAAGATGCTGCGCAATTCGCTGCTGGCCATCTGCGACGGCCAGCGGGAGGAACTGGAAACGCGGGCCGCCGCCGCCGGCATCGACCTGAGCCGTCGGCCCGAGACCCTGAGCCTGGAGGAATTCGGCCGTCTCAGCGACGCCTTTGCCGGGGCCAGGAGCGAAGCGGAGGTCTGAATTGTGTGCCGGGTGATCTTTCTGCTGGTGCTGGCCGTGGTGGTGGCGAGCGGCAACCCGGCCGTCGGGGAGTCGTACAGCCTGGCCTTCAGCAAGAGCAGCGACCGTTTGAGTTGGAAACCAGATCTGCCCAGCATGAACTGGGCGTTTCCCGTTGCCCTGTCCTCCGGAGCGGACTCGATGCGCATTTCACTGGCCACTGACCTGAGTTACGCCCTGGACCAGCGGGATACGCTGAACGCCTGGCAGGACAATGCCTCGGTGCGCTCGTCGATCACTTACCCGATCCTGGGACCGCGGGCATCGATCGGTATCCAGGCCAGCGCCTCGAGCCGAAGCGCCACCCTGCAAAAACAGAAGATCCGCAACCAGAGCTACGGATTCCGCTTTCAGTACAGCCCGCTTCAGAGCGGTGCCTTCCGCAGCCTGAGCGCCAGTCTGACCCCGGGGGTGATCACCGCCCGGCGGGCCAGCCGCGCCAAGATCGACAGCACCATCGAGGAAAAAGGGGTGCAGTACAACGCCTCGCTGCGGGTGTCACCGGAGTTGGCGGTGGGGGGGAAGAAGCTGATCTCCTCGTTGAGTCTGTCGAAACGGGACAATACCCTAAAGAACAACAAGGACCGCAACGAGAGCCTAAGCGTGAATCTGGGATACACCTTTACGCACGAACTGCGCACCAATTTCAGCCTGTCGCAGACCCGTTCGGAGCAGGGGGTGACCCGGGCCAAGATCAGCGAAATTCGCGACGAGGAACTGGTGCGGCGGGACACGGCGGTAGTGGCCGAACTCTCCCAGACCCAGGGGACCAATTTGACTTCGGATATGTCCCTCAAGCTGGGGCGTTTTGACCTGAATGGGAGGGCCGGCTTCAACGAGAGCCGCAATACCAACACCGCCAACGCCGATGCCGACCCGCGCAACCAGTTTTTTGCCAAGGACCACGAGAACCAAAGTTGGAATTTCAGCACCAGCCTGTCGGGCAAGTTGCTCAGTAAGCTGACCAGCAGCGCCTCCTTCAAGTACGATGCAGCTGACCAACGCCGGCTGGTGGTGGGGCTGCCCGATGGGGAGATCTTTCGCGATTCCACCGACGACCGCGACAGCCAGAACACCTCGCTCAGTGGCCGGCTGGGCTGGCAACTGAACGAGGACCACAGCCTCGAGCTATCGAGCCAGGCCAGCTCGGGCAGGGCCGACAACCCCGGTGCCCCCGAGCAGAATCGCGATACTTTTAACAGCAACACTGGCCTGACCTACACCGGTAAGTTCGCCAGCGGTCTCAATCTGGATGCGAAGCTGACCAACACCTATTCCCACAAGGTGAACCTGGACGCCCGCAGCGCCAGCGACAATTCTAGGAACAGGGAACTGAAGCTGAACCTGGGCACGCGCTATGAGCGACTGGGGGCCTCTTTCACCCACAGTTTCGATATCTCGGCCCGGCGCACGGTCTTTGATTTTGACCGCTTGCTTTACAACCGGCCGGAAAACCGCAAGAGCAACATCCGCCGGGGCTGGGGTATGACCCATGGGGTGCAGCGGCGTTTCTTCGACGCCCTGCAGCTAAACGGTCGTTATGCGTACAACGCCGATGATTTTGGCCTATTGGTTGTCGAGGACCAATCGCAGTTGGTCAAAGAGGAGGACGCCGACCACACTCTTAGCTCTGGTCTGTCGTACAGTCTGGCCAAGGCCCTGTCCCTGGGGGCCAACTACAGCTACCGCCTGGACCGCCAGTGGGCCCACGATTACCATCTGGGCCAGGAGGCGCGCTCGCTCAACCGCTGCAACCGCAACCGCACCCTGGGGTTGAACCTGAACTACAACCGATCGGAGGGCGCTGGCTCAGAACAGGCCACCAGTATCAACATGGCGGTGAGTCGGGCCCACCAGGAGAACTGCAATGCCCCTGCCGACAAGAGCACGGCGCGGGACTTCGATAGCTTCAGAATCGCCCTGAAAAAGACCTTGTGATTTCATGAGCCCCCGCCAGGGGGACCCTATAACCGCCCGAGGAGAGCGCAGCGATGGAAGCTGAAAAGATCTGGTTCAACGGCAAATTGGTTCCCTGGCACGAGGCCAAGATCCACGTGCTGGCCCACGTGGTCCACTACGGCTCCAGCGTCTTCGAGGGCGTCCGCTGCTACAATACCCGCAAGGGGCCGGCAGTCTTCCGTCTGCAGGATCACATCAACCGCCTCTACGATTCGGCCAAGATCTACCGCATGGAGATCCCCTACGCCAAGGAGGAACTGTGCGCCGCCGCGCTGGAGACCATCCGCGTCAACAAGCTGAAGGAGTGCTACATCCGCCCGGTGGTTTTTCGCGGCTATGGGTCGCGCGGGGTGAACCCCCTCGACTGCCCCGTGGATGCGGTGATTGCGGTGTGGGAATGGGGCCAGTACCTGGGACCCGAAGCCCTGGAAAAGGGGGTCTCGGCGTGTACGGCCTCGTGGAATCGGGTGGCGCCCAACACCCTGCCCTTCCTGGCCAAAGCCGGGGGCAACTATCTCAACTCGCAGTTGGTGAAGATGGAGGCCAAGATCAACGGGTACGACGAAGGCATTGTGCTGGGCACCGACGGCATGGTCAGCGAGGGCAGCGGCGAAAACATCTTCGCCATCAAGAACGAGGTCGTCTATACGCCCTCCTCGCATTTTTCCATCCTGCCTGGCATCACCCGGCACACGGTCATCACCCTGGCCGAAGAGCTGGGGATGCGGGTGGAGCGGCGGGCCATCCCGCGCGAGTTTCTCTATATCGCTGACGAGGTGTTCTTCACTGGTACGGCGGCCGAGATCACGCCGGTGCGGGCCATCGACCAGATTGCCATCGGCAACGGCCACTGTGGACCCGTCACCCGGCGCCTGCAAGATGCTTTTTTCAAGTTGGTCAACGCCGAGGTCGAGGACCGCCGCGGCTGGTTGACCCCGGTGTGAGGAGATAAATCTGATGAATAGAATGTGCAGGATGGTGATCTCGCTAGGCGTTTTGGGGGTGCTGGCCGCCCCGGCCGGGGCAGTGGAGGTCTGGGACCAGATCCAGGCCATTCTGGCCGGCACCCGCGACATCGTGGTGCTGGATGGCACCAACCCGGCGCCGCTGCGCCAACCCAAGACCGCAGCGCCCCAGTACGGGGATTGGCTGGTGGAGCACATGCTCTCCGACCCCGAGAACCTCAATCCCTATACCTCGAGCGATGCAGGGGCCTCGTCCGTGCACCGCTTTGTCTTCGAGTCGCTGCTCTACCCGGAGAACGAGCCGCCCTATGCCCTCAAGGGCCTGGTGGCCAAGGCCTACCCGACCATCTCGGCCGATAAGCTCTCTTACACCTTTGAGTTGCGCCCGGACGTGCTCTTTGCCGACGGCCATCCACTCACTGCCGCCGACGTGCTCTTCAGCATGAAGACCATCATGAACCCCCAGGTCCTGGCCCCCCACCTGCGCAATTACTACGAGGCGGTGAAGGACGTGCGCCTGGAGGGGGATTACCGGATTACCTTTCTGTGCAGTGAGCCTTACTTCCGCAACGACATGATGCTGGGCGGCTTCGAGATCCTGCCCCGCCACTTCTACGACCCCGAAGGGCTGATGGCACCGGTACCTCTGAGCAGCCTGGTGGACGGCTCCTGGGAACAGGGGCCATATGCGGAGGGAGTGAAGAAGTTCGGCGAGCAGTTCAACCAGAACTTCAACCGCAGGCTCCTGGGGTCTGGACCCTACCTGATCGCTGACCCCGAGCGCGACGTGGTCACCCAGCAAAAGGTGGTGCTCAGCCGCAATGACCACTACTGGGGGCAGGGCAAGGAGGGACTGCCGGCCAGCGGGTACGTGGAGAAGATCGTCTTCAAGATCATCAACAACTTGGACGCCGCCTTTATCGAGCTGACCAACGGCCAACTCGACAGGCACAACCTGCAACCGCTGGAGTTCAAGGAAAAGAGCTGGTCAGACGACTTCAACCAGCGCTTCCTCAAGGGCATCGAGTACTCCAGCGGCTACGCCTATATCGGCTGGAACAACCGCCACCCCATCTTCCGCGACCAGTTGGTGCGCCAGGCCATGACCTGTCTGACCAACCGGGAGGAGATGATCCGTAGCCTGCTCTTTGGGCTGGGCGAGACCATCGAGAGTCCGATCCACAAATTCCGTCCCGAATACAACAACAACCTGAAACCCTACCCCTACGATCCCGACCAGGCGGCCAAATTGCTGGCCCAGGCCGGCTGGGCTGACAGCGATGGGGACGGCGTCCTCGACAAGAACATCGACGGCACACTGACGCCGTTCTCTTTTGAGATCCTGGTCAATTCGGGCAACCAGTTGCGCAAGGATGTGGCCCTGACTCTCCAGAACGAACTGAAGGATGCCGGCATCGACTGCAAGGTGCGCGAGCTGGACTGGTCCATCCTCCTGCAGCAGGTCAAAGGGCAGGACTTCGCTGCGGTGGTGCTGGGCTGGACCGGCAGCATGCGTTTCCCCCCCGACAACTACCAGATCTGGCATTCCTCCCAATCCGCGGGACGGGGCTCGAACCACATCGGTTTTGCCAATGTGGAGGTGGACAAGATCCTCGAGGACTACCGCCGAGAATTCGATCCGAAAAAACGCATCGCGCTGTACCAGCGCTACCAGGAAATCCTCCACGAGGAGCAGCCCTATACCTTCCTGTGGATGAGCCGGGTGGCCCGCGCCTACAGCCGGCGTTTCCAGGGGGTCAACTGGTATCCGATGGGGGCCGACACCCAGGAGTGGTGGGTCAAAACGGCCGACCGGATATATAATTGATATGGAGCCGGGCCGGGAGGCACCGGGGGAGGCTGGCTTGCGCTGGACTGCGCACCCGCTGAGGGAAGAACCCTGGCCCAAGTCCGCGGTCCTGGGCGGGGTAGTGGCGGTCCTTGCTGCCGGGGTGGCCTGGAGCTTCGAAGGCCTGGGGTACGGGCTCTTTTCCCTGGGGGTGTTGTTGACCTCCCTGTCGTCCTATTTCTGTCCGACCCACTATCTGCTCGACGAGCAAGGGGTGCAGGTCCAGCACCTGGGTCACCGCCGGCAGCGGCCTTGGCGGCAATTCTGCCGTATCGACCGGTGCCGGGAAGGGATCTTCCTCAGCCCCTTTGCGTACCCCAACTGCCTCGATTCGTTCAGAGGCTGTCTGCTGCGCGCCCCCCGCGATCCGGAGGCGGTCCGCCACTTTGCCCAGTCCCATGTCTGTTCTAGAACGTTTTAGCGCCTGGTGGGCGTATGCCTTTGCCGTGGACGGACCCCCACTGGAGCCCGATCCCCGGGAGCGCGAGGTGGCGGCCCGGCTAGCCCAATTTGTCGCCCGGCGTCAGCTGGTAACCCCGGCGCTGATGCTGCTGGAGTCGGGGAGGCCGCTCAATTTTATTGGCAGCCAGGTGTTGGCCTTCCTGGCACCTTTTGCCACTCTAATTTTTTCGCGGGACGAGTATGAGGTGCTGGTTCGGCTGCTGGAGCGGCGCCAGGGCCTGGATGTGTTGATCGAGGCCCTGGACCAAGCGCAGGAGCCCCATGCCTGATCTGGAAGTAATCATCGCCACCGATTGCGGCAGCACCACCACCAAGGCCATCCTCATCGAGAAGAAGGAGGGGGTGTACCGCCAGACCTTTCGCGGCGAAGCGCCCACCACGGTGGAAGCCCCTTTCGAGGATGTCACCCGCGGCGTGCTCAACGCCATCCAGGAGGTGGAGGAACTGTCGGGCCGCCAGATCCTCGACGGGGAGCGGATCATCACCCCGGCAGCGGGGCAGCGGGGCGTCGATATCTACATCTCCACCAGCAGCGCCGGCGGCGGGCTGCAGATGATGGTGGGCGGGGTGGTGCAGTCGATGACCGCCGAAAGCGCCCAGCGCTGCGCCCTGGGCGCCGGGGCCATTGTCATGGATGTGCTGGCGGCCAACGACGGCCGGCTCCCCCACCAGAAGATCGAGCGCATCCGCCAGCTCAGGCCCGACATGGTGCTGCTCTCGGGCGGCACCGACGGCGGCACGGTGAGCCACGTGGTGGAACTAGCCGAGTTCATCGCCGCTGCCGATCCCCGCCCCCGCTTCGGGGTGGGCTTCAAGCTGCCGGTGATCTACGCCGGCAACCGCGAGGCCCAGGCAGCGGTGCAACAGGTGCTGGGCGGGAAGACCTCCCTGACGATGACGGAAAACATTCGCCCGGTGCTCGAACGGGAAAATCTGGGCCCCGCCCGCCAGGCTATTCACGACCTCTTCCTGGAACACGTGATGGCCCAGGCCCCCGGGTACCGCAAGTTGATGGAGTGGACCGGGGCGCCGGTTATACCCACCCCGGCGGCGGTGGGCCAGATCATCCAGACCATTGCCGTGCAGCAGGGCATCAACGTGGTGGGGGTGGACATCGGTGGGGCCACCACCGATGTGTTCAGCGTCTTCGGGGAGACCTTTAATCGCACGGTGAGCGCCAACCTCGGGATGTCCTACAGCATCGGCAATGTGCTGGCCTCCGCCGGCCTGGAGAACATCCTGCGCTGGGTGCCCTTCCGCGTCGAGGAGTCCCAGCTGCGCGACCGCATCAAGAACAAGATGATCCGCCCCACCACCATTCCCCAACTCCTCGAGGAACTGCAGTTGGAACAGGCCATCGCCCGCGAGGCACTGCGCCTGGCCTTTGTCCAGCACCGCGAACTGGCGGTGGAGCTGAAGGGGGTGCAGGCCGAGCGCACCCTGTCGGATGTGTTTTCGCAGAGCGCCGGCGGCGAGAGCCTGGTCAGCATGATGGCGCTCAACCTGCTGGTGGGCAGCGGCGGGGTGCTCTCCCATGCGCCGCGCCGCGCCCAGACTGCGGCCATGCTCATCGACGCTTTCCAGCCCGAAGGGGTGACCCGGCTGGCGGTGGACAGCATCTTCATGATGCCCCATCTGGGGGTGCTCAGCACGGTTTCGGAGCGGGCGGCCACCGAGGTCTTTGAACACGACTGCCTCATCTACCTGGGCACCTGCATTGCCCCCAAGGGCAGCGGCAAGTCCGGCGAGGTGTGCGCCACCTACCAGGTGTCGTTGCCCCAAGGGTCGCAGGCCGGCGAGTTGCGGGTGGGGCAGTTGCTGCGTTTCCCCCTGGAGGGCGAGGCCGAGGTGGTGGTGCGGCCGGGGCGGGGTTGGGATGTGGGCGCCGGGCCGGGCCAGGAATTGCGGGCCAAAGCGAAGGGTGGAGAAGTGGGGCTGATCATAGACGGCCGGGGCCGGCCTCTCTATTTTTCCGAGCGGCCCGAGGAACGCCTGGCCCAGGTCACCACCTGGGAGCAGGCGCTGGAGCTGTACTGAGATGGCCCATGCCTATACCCCCGGCCTGCGGGTGACCCGGCAGGCGGTGATTCACAAGCAGCGGCGCTTGCCCCTCAAGGGCCAAGTGCTGGTCGAAGTGGGCCAGCAGGTGCAGCGCGACCAGGTCGTGGCCCGCACCGAATTGCCCGGCGAGGTGAGTATCCTGAATCTGGTCAACCGCCTGGGGATTACCCCAGGGGAACTGCCCGGGCACCTGCTCAAAAAGGAAGGCGAGGCAGTGGCGGCCGGTGAGCCCTTGGCTGAGACCCGCCCGCTGATCAAGTGGTTCAAGACCACGGTGGAGTCGCCGGTGGCCGGCACGGTGGAGAGCATCTCGGCAGTCACCGGGCAGGTGATGATCCGCCAGGCCCCCCGCCCAGTGGAGGTGCGGGCCTATGTGGACGGCCTGGTGGTGGAGGTGCTGGAGGGAGAAGGCGTGAACGTGGAAGTGCGCGGGGCGCTGGTACAGGGTATCTTTGGCGTGGGCGGCGAGTACTGGGGCACCATACACCTGGGGGTGGCCGATCCAAGCGAAAGACTGGAACTGGTGGGGCCCGAATGCCGGGGCAAGATCGTGGTGGCCGGCAGTCTGATCACCAGCCAGGCCATCCGGCAGGCGCGGGCAGTGGGGGCAGTGGGAGTGATCGGGGGCGGGATTCGCGACCAGGACCTGCGCGAATTGCTGGGCTACGACCTGGGGGTGGCCATCACCGGGGCCGAGGACCTGGGTCTGGCGGTGATCGCCACCGAGGGCTTCGGCGAGATTGCCATGGCCCGCAAAACCTTCGAGTTGCTCCGCGCCTGCGAGGGCAGGGAGGCTTCGCTGTGCGGGGCCACCCAGATCCGCGCCGGGGTGTTGCGGCCCGAAATAATTGTGCCAGGGGCAGTGGAGGGCGGCGCGCCCGTCCTTGCCCATTCGGAGGGATTACAGGTTGGGGATGTGGTGCGACTGATCCGGGTGCCCTACTTTGGCCGACTGGGCAAGGTCAGCGCCCTGCCCGCCGATTTGCGGCAAATGGAATCGGAGACCTGGGTGCGGGCACTGGAAGTGGAATTTGAGGACGGCGTCCGGGCGCTGGTGCCCAGGGCCAATGTCGAGGCCATCGAAGAATGAGCGCTAAGTTAGTTGCAATCGGTCTGCTATTGGCCGCTGTCGGGGTCGGGGCCCTGGAAGCGCCGGCTGCCGTGGAGGCCTTTGACGCCCCAGACGACGCCGGCGGCAGCATCACCGTGCGCTGGCCCAGGGTCGCCGAGGAGGAGGGGGTGGTGTATCAGGTGGCGGTGGCCCTGGCCCCTGAAGGCCCTTTCTACCAGGTGGCCGGAATAAATGCCGCGCCCGCGGCGCAGGACCATTACCAGATCCAGGCCAGTCAGTACACCATTCCGGATTCAGCCGGCACCTTGCCCATCGAAAACGACCGGACCTATTATTTTCATGTGGATGTCTGGCGGGGCGGCGAAGTGGCCGAAGCCCCGTTGGTGGCCCAGGCCCGAGCCGAAGAAAACCTGTTCAACTGGTCCAAGCTGAATAACTTCGTCATCGGTTCGGCATTTTCCCTCATCATCCTGGGCTGCATCGCCCTGGCCCGCCGCCGCGACCTCTATATCCGGCGCATCGCTGGGCTCGAGGCCCTGGACCAGGCTTTGGGCCGGGCCACCGAGATGGGCAAGCCGGTGCTTTTCATCCACGGCCTGCAGACCATGGACAACGTCTCCACCATTGCCGCCGTCAATATCCTGGGGCGGGTAGCGCGGCGCACTGCCGCGTACGACACCGCCCTGCGGGTGGCCAACAATGACCCGGTGGTGATGGCGGTCAGCCAGGAGGTGGTGAAGGAGGCCTATCTGGAGGCGGGCCGCCCCGACGCCTACAACCCCGACAGCGTGTACCTGGCGGCCACCGAACAGTTCGCCTACGCGGCAGCCCTCGAAGGAGTCATGGTCCGCGATCGGCCGGCGGCCCATATCATGATGGGCTACTTCTACGGCGAGGCACTGCTGCTGGCCGAAACCGGGAGCACCACCGGGGCCATTCAGATCGCCGGCACCGACTCCTATACCCAGCTCCCCTTCTTTGTGACCACCTGCGACTATACTCTGATGGGGGAAGAACTCTACGCGGCCAGCGCCTACCTGTCGCGCGAGCCCAGGCTGCTGGGCAGCCTCAAGGGCCAGGACCTCGGGAAGGCTATGCTCATCGCCGTGTTGGTGGGCGGGGCGCTGCTGGCCACCTGCGGGGTGCAGGCCCTGACCCTGGCTTTTACCGCTCACTGAGGAGGAACCATGTTGTTCCTGCGCCGCACCCTCCCCCTGATCGTCGCGCTGGTCTTTGGCCTGATCGGCATTGCCATCTACTACATCCCCCACAGCGGGGCCCAGCGGGTGGAGCAGGAGCTGTCGCTGTGGCTGCGCATCGTCTCGGCCTTTGCGTTCTTTCTCGGGTTGCTGAGCCTGCTCAGCTTTCACTGGCAGCGCATCCGCCAACGCCAGGCTGGCTGGGGGTACAGCCTGATCGCGCACCTCAGTTTTGGGCTGACGTTTTTGTTCACGCTCTACAACGACGGCAAAGGCCCATTCGCTCCCCAGGCCGAGACCGGCGCGTACCAGTGGATCTACCAGAACGTGCAGGTGCCCTGCGGGGCCACCATGTTCTCCATCCTGGCTTTTTTCATCGCCTCGGCAGCGTACCGAACCTTCAGGGCGCGCACCAGTGAAGCCACTATTTTGTTGGTGGCCGCGGTGGTGGTGATGCTGGGTCGGGTGCCCATCGGTGCCTACCTCTCCGACTACCTGCCCGCAGCCGCCCAGTGGCTGATGGACGTGCCCAACCTGGCGGCCAAGCGAGGCATTCTCCTGGGGGTGAGTCTGGGGGCCATCGCCACGGCGCTGCGCATCATCTTCGGCATCGAGCGCTCCTACCTGGGCGCGGAGGAGTCATGAAGTTCTCGCTGCACAACCTCGACCGCCGCATCATCTTCCTCTGTGTCTTTCTCGGGGTGGCCATTCCCCTGCTCTTGCCCTTTTCCCTGCCGGTCAACATCACGCCCCCGGTGGAAGCGGTGTATCACCAGGTCGAGCGGATCGCCGCCGAAAAGGGCACGGTGCTCTTGTCCTTTGATTACGGCCCTGGTTCCGAGGCCGAGTTGCAACCCATGGCCAGGGCCGTGCTGCGGCACTGCTTTTCCCGCCAGATCAAGGTGGTGGCCATCTGCCTATGGCCAGACGCCCCGGGTCTGGCGCAGGAGGTGTTGCAGGCCACGGCTGCGGAGAGCGGGATGCGCTACGGCGTAGACTACGCCTATATGGGGTACAAACCCGGCGGGGCCAGCGTGGTGCTCAACATGGGCCAGGAGTTCCGCAACGCCTTTGCCCAGGACGCCCGAGGCGTTTCCGCAGACAGCCTGGCGGTGTTGCGGGGCATTCATTCGCTGCGGGATTTTGGCCTGGTCTTCGACCTGGCGGCCGGCAGCACCATTGACCAGGTATGGATCCCTTATGGCCAGGAGAAGTATCGCTTTGTCCTGGCCGCCGGTTGCACTGCGGTGATGGCGCCCGACTTGTTCCCCTTCCTGCAGTCGGGGCAGATGGCCGGCCTGATCGCCGGGCTGGCCGGGGCCGCCGAATACGAAAAGCTGGTGGGTCGGCTCGATTCGGCCACCGCCGGCATGCAGGCTCAGTCCATTACCCACCTGGTCATCATCGCCTTCATTGTCCTGGGCAACATCCTCTACTTCCTCGCCCGCCGCCAGGGCCAAAGGGGGGGCCAGTGAAGGGGGATCGGTTATTTTTTATCGGCTTTTTTCTCGTTTTTGCACTGGTCAATAGCTACCTGCTGACCAGCGGCAAACTGAATGCCGATTGGACCGGCTTTGGGGTGATCACCGCCGCCGGCCTGAGTCTGGCCCTGTACAGTTTTCTCTACAAGGACAATCCGCTTTTCAAGTTCGCTGAGCATGTGTTTGTGGGGGTCGCCGCAGCCTACTCCTTTGGTCAGGTTTGGTTTCCCACCCTCTACAGCGAGATCATCGAGCCGCTGCTGAATCCGGGTAGTGCAGCCCAGCCGATCGGCTGGCTCATAGTGGTCCCCACGACGCTGGGTCTGCTGATGATGACGCGGGTCTCCCGTCGCCTCGGCTGGCTCAGCCGCTACGCTTTTGCCTTTGTCGTGGGGTTGGGGGCCGGTCTGACCATTCCCCGCTCGATCTCCTCCTTTTTGCTCGCCCAGATCGAGCCGACACTCCGGCCGCTGACCTGGAGCATCGAGGGACTCAACCTGGCCATCATCCTGGTCGGGGTGGTGAGCGTATTGATCTATTTCTTTTTTTCTGTGGAGCATACCGGGGTGGTGGGCCGTATTTCCCGGGTGGGGATCTGGTTCCTGATGGTCTCCTTTGGGGCTTCATTCGGCTATACCATCATGGCACGGCTCTCCCTGCTCATCGGCCGCGTCTCCTTCCTTTTCTCCGACTGGTTGCACCTGATCAAGTAACAGCCCCCAGCCCCAATCAATCTCTCCCTGCGCCTATAACTATACATCTGCGCCCCATTTTTTGCCCAAAATTTGCCCCCCAGACGCCTGAGTCCAGGAAAAGTTTCAAAAAAGAGTTGCCATCAGGTTAAATCTTTGTTATAAGTTGGCACTATGAGTTAAAGTCATCCGTGTAATTCCTCACCAAGGAGGAGATGATGGGTCATCTGTTTTGGCGGACCATGCTGGTCCTGAGCGCGCTGGTGGCGCTGGCGGTCGGGCCGGCCTGGGCTGGCGGCGAAGGCAAGATCGCCGGCACAGTAAAAGATGCCAAGAGCGGCGAAGTGTTGATTGGTGCCAATATCAGCCTGGTGGATACCAAACTGGGCACCACTTCCGACAGCAGGGGTCACTTTTTCGTCCTCAATGTCCCCTCCGGGACATACAGCCTCAAAATCACCTATATCGGCTATACCTCCTATTTGCTGGAGGAAGTGCGGGTCTCGGCCGACCTGACCACCAACCTGGAAGCCAAGCTGAGTTCGGCTGACATCCAGGTCAAGGAGATGGTGGTCAAGGCTGAAAAGCCCATCATCGACAAGAACGCCACCAATGCCGTGCGCATCGTCGGCGCCGAAGATCTGGAGATTATGCCCTTCAGGGGGATCCAGAACGTCTTCGCCCTGCAGGCCGGCGTGGTCGAGGACGAAGGGGCGTTACACGTGCGCGGTTCGCGTGAGGACGAGATCGGCTACTATGTGGAGGGCGCCAATGTGCGCAACGTGGTCACCGGCCTCACGGCGGTGGGCTTGATCGACGAGGCGGTGGAGGAGGTGCAGTTGCAGGCCGGCGGCTTCAACGCCGAGTACGGCGGGGCCAATGGCGGGATCATCCTCCAGGAACTGCGCACCGGTGGGACGCAGTGGCATGTGGGGGCGCTCGCCGAGGGCGACAATTTCACCTCCAAATACAAGAAGGGCCTGGGCACCTATTCCTACGGCTACAGCAACCAGGTGCTGACCCTGAGCGGGCCGCTGCTGGGCACCAATAGGATTCGCACCTTCCTGGCCTACCAGCGCCGGGTCCGTGGTTCCGATCCGGTATTCTGGGACGGCTTTGATTTTAAGAACATGGTCGATACCGGCAACCGGGGCGGTCGGGTGCATTGGCGCAAGGATGCCGCAGGTGATCCGATCCCGGACACCTTGGCCGACCTGAGGCTGCAGCCGGGCAACGTCGCCCACACTGGTCGCACGGCCTTTGATTTCAACGGTACCCTGCTCTTCGACTACAACCCCATCCAGTTGCGGGTCACCGGGCTGTACACCAAGGAAAACCGCGAGTACAACCCGGCACCCATCCGCAATATGCTCAACCTGGACCGATTGCCCGAAGCGGACCGGACCTCCGGGTTGCTCAACGTCAAAGGCACCCACCTCCTCGACCCCAGCCTGTTCTACGAGCTGAACTTCAGCCTGTACAAGCAGGATCGCAACTTCTTCGACCCGGTCTTCAAGGATAATTTCATCGTCTACGACGACAGTGTGGCGGCGGCCCGGGCGAATTCGAGTTTCACCCGCTTCTCCAGCCAGGGCAGTGTGCCCGAGACCTACGACTTTGTCGGTTTCCCCTTCAACCGGCCAGGAACGCCCACCTCTTACGCGGACGGCGATTCGCGCTTCAGCTTCTACGGTAAAGAGAACGACAAATACCTGGGTTTTGCCGGCAGCGTCACCAAGCAGACCCAAGTCCACCAGCTCAAGGCGGGTTTCGATTTGCAGAAATGGACCTCGCGGCGCTTCCAGTTCTTCTCCAACAATATCCGCAGCGCCATCCAGTCGCATTATCCGCAGCTGGACGCGGTTTTCCAGGATTACTATGCCGGCAAGGTCACCCAGGACGACCTGCTCGACGCGCTAATCACCAAGGCTGAGAGCATCAAGGACCCAGGCAAGGGCACCATCGAGGACCTGAAGGTGATGATCCGCAACACCAGCCGCGGCGACTTCTACGGTTATGACGAATTTGGCCGCGAGCAGAACGGCAGCGGCCTGGAAGGCCCGCGCAAACCCACCCTGGGTTCGGGCTACCTCCAGGACAAGATTGAATACCGGGACTTGATCATCAACGCCGGGCTGCGCTGGGATTACTTTGCTGTGAACAGCTGGCGCTTCAAGGACCAGTCTGCCCCGGTGCGCGACGACAATGCCTATACCATCGACCTCAAATCGATGCAGAAGACCCGAACCTTCAACGAACTCAGTCCGCGCCTGGGGCTCTCCTTCCCGGTGTCCGATCTGACGGTCTTCCACGTGCAGTACGGCCGCTTCTCCCAGATGCCGGCTCTGCGCGACATGTTCACTGGCGGGGCACGGTTGGCCGTGGAAATGGGCGGGCAGAACTACATCCCCGTCCCCACTGCGTTCGACATCGAACCCATCCGTACCACCCAGTACGAGGTCGGCTTCGAACGCCAGTTCACCGAGGCGGCTTCCTTTGACATCACCGGCTTCTACCGCGATGTGAAGGGGCAGCTCCAGATCCGCAAACAGGACCTGAGCCCGAACGCCGTGGGCGTGGGCGCCTTCAATTACCTGCAGAACGGCGATTTCGCCACCACCAAGGGCATCGAGTTCGTCTTCAAGCTGCGGCGCATCAACCGCTTGCGGGCCGAGTTGAACTACACCCTGTCCGATGCCCGTGGCACCGGTTCTTCGCTCAGCAGCGCGGTTTCCGGAGTGGAGAATGCCACCAACCTGCCGACCATCATTTCTCCGCTGGACTTCAACGAGACCCACCGCGGTTCGTTTTACCTGGATTATCGTTTCGCCGAGAACGAAGGCGGTCCCATCCTGGAACGGCTGGGCGCCAACCTGCTCTTCCACTTCACCAGCGGGCACAACTTCACCCTGGTGGAAGGCTCCATCGGCCAGCGCGGCCCGGAAGAGGGGGGCATCCTCGCCAACGACGACCCGCGCTCTCGCAAACCCATGGAGGCGATCAATACCTCCACCACCCCCTGGACCTTCCAGACCGACCTGCGGGTGGACAAAGGCTTCACCCTCTTCGGGGTGAATGCCCAGGCCTACGCGTATATCCAGAACCTCTTCAACCGGCAGAATGTGACCAACGTTTACGGCCGCACCGGCAACGCCAAAGACGACGGTTTCCTGACCAGCCCAGAGTTGAGCCAGAAGATCGTCGAGGCCAATGGTGGTTTGGAGTACCAGCAGCTCTACGAGGCTATCAACGTGGCCAACCGCCAGAACTACTGGTTCGCCGAGGGCGGCGATATCTACGACGAGCCGCGCCAGCTCCGCTTCGGCTTGAAGTTTAGGCTGTGAGCTATGAAAACGCGTGGGGACATGAATCGTAGGGGTGAAACCTGTTTCTCTCCTACTATAATCCAGGGGAATTGCGCTATGAGAACGATGTTCGCAATGCTCTTGCTCGGGGTGGTGCTGTGCTTCGCGGCTGAAAGCCGCGAAGCCGGCCCGGTCAGGGCGGCCAAGATCGCCCAGGGCGCGGCCTTCGGCGAAAGAGCCCTGATCAACATCAACAACATGTCCATGTGGTTCAGGCGCGATGGGTATTCCGCCGGCAATCCTTTCACTGACAACTCCGGCGTCACCTATCCCCGCTCCACGGACAAGGCCATCTACCGCGACGGCCTGATCTGGGGCGGCCGGGTGTCCGACGCCGATCCGCAGGAACTGCGGGTGGGTGGCCAGACCTACGCAATCGGTTCGGTGCCGGGCCGCATCATCTCCAAAGGAGTGGCCGAAAGTATCGATGATCCTTCGGTGCGCATCTACCGCATCCGGCGCGATTACCGCACCGCCGACCTGCGCCTAGACGTCGCTGAGATGCTCAACGAGGGCCTGAGCGAGGTCGCCGACGCCGACGTGGCCGCCCTGCGCGACCAGTACGACAAGGACTGGCGCGAATGGCCCATCGCCAAGGGAGCGCCTTACTATGACCGGGACGGCAATGGCCAGTACAACCCCAAGTTCGACGCCAAGGGCAACCCTGACCTGAGCGCCGATGAACCTGGTATTGCCGGCGCTGACCAGGTGGCCTGGTTCGTGCTCAATGACCTGGACGCCGGGGCCGTAGCTGCGCTCTACGGCTCCAACCCCATCGGCCTGGAAGTGCAGGTGACCTTGTGGGGGTACGCTCGCACCGATGCGCTGGGGGAGGTGATCTTCAAGAAGTACAAGACCATTTACAAAGGCCGCAGCGATACGCCCGACAATGCCACCATCAAGGATATGTACTTCGCCCAGTGGTCCGATCCGGACCTAGGGGATGCCGGCGACGACTTTGCCGGCTGCGATGTGGGGCTGAGCCTGGGCTATATCTACAACTCGATCACGGCCGACGCCAACTACAGCAAGTTCGACCTGGCCCCGCCGGCGGCCGGGTACGACTTTCTCCAGGGCCCCATCGTGCCGGTCTATATCGAGGACGCCGAAGGCAACCAGGTGCTGGACGAAAGCGCCGAGGCCATCTTCAACGGCGGCAAACGCCAAGGCTACAAGAACCTGCCCATGACCTCCTTTGTGTATTTTGCCGCCGGGTCCTCGATCACCGATCCGGAGTTGGGCGCGTACAACGGCACCAAGCAATGGTACAACCTGCTGCGCGGCTTCCAGCCCCAGGCAGACGTGGAAAATCCAGTGCCCTACACCGACGAAATAACCAAAGCGGAGACGAAGTTTACTCTCAATGGCGACCCGGTGCGGGCCACAGGCTGGAACGACGGGGTGCCGCTCCCGGCCGGGGACCGGCGCATCGTGCTCAATACCGGCCCCTTTGAAATGGTCCTTGGGGATACCCAGGAGGTGGTGGTGGCCCTGGTGGCCGGCATCGGCACCGACCGGCTGCGCAGTGTGGCCAAGATGAAGTTCAACGACAAGTCCGTGCAAGGTGCGTACAACAGCTTCTTCCAGGTGGCCTCGCCGCCGGCGGCCCCCAACGTGCGGGTGGCCCAATTGGACCACACCATCGTGCTAGACTGGGGCTGGAACAGGGACGCAGTAGTCAAAACGGAGGGTCAGGGTTCGCCCGGCTTTGAATTCGAGGGCTACAACCTCTACCAGTTGCCCTCACCCGAGGCTTCGCTGTCTCAGGGCAGGAAGCTGGCCACCTTCGACATCGACAACGCAGTCACCACCATTCTGGGCAACGATCTGGACGATGTCTCCGGGGTGGAACTCAACGTGCCCAGGCAGATCGGCGGCAATTCCGGCATCCGGCGGAATATCAAACTCACCCAGGACGCCCTGCGCGGCACTCCCCTGGTCAACGGGCAGCGCTACTATTTTACGGTGACGGCGTACAACCGAAACACTGACCCTGAAGATCCCGTGACCAGCCTGGAGAGTGGAGCCCAGGTCTTGGTGACCGTGCCGCAGGCGCCGCCGCCGGGCACCCGCTACCTGAGCAAGGCCGAGCAGGTGCTGGACGGTGCGCATAGCGCCGGGAAAAGTGACGGCTCGGTCCAGGCCCTGGTGGTGGACCCGACGCAAACCACCGGCAGCAACTATCAGGTGGTGTACCGCGATTCGGTGCATACCGAATTGGATGCGGATGGCGCTGAGGTGGTGACCAACCTAGTGGTCTGGGACCTGCGCAACACCACTGCCAACCAAACCCTGTTGGCTGGCCAGACCGATCAGTCGGGGGCCGGGCAATACATCGGCGCCGACGGCATCGAGGTGCATGCCTTTGGGCCGGCCAAGGGTATGAAGGGCTGGGAGATCCCTGGGGGGCAGCGTTGGTGGACCTGGGCCAATGCCGATTGGGGCGCAGAGGGGTTCGGGCCGGCGGAGGCCGGCGTGCCGGGTGCCATCACCGGCGATGTGAGCAGTCAGTGGTTCACAACCAGTACCGTAACTCCGGCCCAGTTGCGCACGGTGGAGATTCGTTTCACCACCGTCAACGAGGCCGACGGCGAAGATCAGTACAAACCCCTGGACCTGAACAACCCCAATGTCTCCTATGCGTACCGGTACATGCGCCGGGCAGTGGACGCGGCCCCGGCGACGGCGGACCAGACCACCACGGCCGCGCCCTACGATTGGAGCAAGTATATCGTCAATCCTTCTCCGGGGTATTCTTTCCAGGATCGAAGCCCGATTTGCCTCTCGGCCTGGGATATGGAGAGCACCCCGCCCCGCCGCCTGGAGGTTGGTTTCTTGGAGAACAACGTGGCGGGCGGTCTGGTGAACGGGGCGTACGGGCCGGCCTTCAACGGCAAGGCCAGCAACATCGGTGGCACCGGGCCACGCGAATGGCTCTTCGTCTTCGACCTGCCCTACAGCGAAGATCGCAATGGCGGCGCTGATCTGCTGAAAAACGCCGATGTGTCCGCTGAGCCGCTCCCGCTGATGTGGATCGTCTTCGCCGCCCGGCGCCGGGACGCCAGTACCGAAGCTGCGCCGGCCTTCCCCAAGGACGGCGGCAGCTTCCTGATGGTCGCCAACCACGTCAACACCAAGGAAGATATCTTCAGCTTCACTGTGCCCGGGGTGATTTCGAATGCGGACTCGCTGAAGGAGGACGTCAAGAAGGTGAATGTCTTCCCCAATCCCTACTACGGGGTCAACCAGGCCGAGACCAGCCGCTACACGCACTTTGTGACCTTCAGTCACCTGCCCAAGAAGGCCACGATCCGCATCTTCGACCTGGCCGGCACCTTGGTTCGCACCATCGAGAAGGACAACGCGGAGCAGTACCAGCAGTGGGATCTGAACAACGAAGAGGAACTGCCGGTGGCCAGCGGCCTATACATCGCGCACATCGAAATGCCCGATGTCAATAAGACCAAGATCCTGAAAGTGGCGGTCATCCAGGAACAGCAGTTCCTGGAGCGCTATTGAGACGCGAACCCCGGACGCTCTAAAAAAGGGAGATACCTCCATGCTAGTTCCTTTCTCTTCTATCCTCACCCTGGCAGCCCTCTGCCTCGGCTGCCTGGCCGGCCAGGCAGGGGCCGACGGCCAGAACCGCGCCGGCACCGCATCGGGCATGGAATTGCTCATCCCGGTGGGTGCCCGCGACATGGCCCTGGGCGGCGCCTCCATCGCCACGACCTCGGGCATCGAGGCCCTGCACTGGAATCCGGCGGGCCTGGCCCGGTCAAAGTCCAACGCGGGTTTGATGTTCTCCACCATGTCGTACCTGGCTGATATCCGGGTGAACTACGTGGCCACCGGTGCCCGCTTCGGGCAACTGGGCAGCCTGGCCCTCAGCCTCAAAACCCTGGACTTCGGCGAGATTCCCGTCACCACCGAAACCGCGCCGGACGGCACCGGGGGCACCTTCTCCCCCACCTTTTTCACGCTGGGCTTGACCTACGGTCGGGCGCTGACCGACCGCATCAGCGTGGGCAGCACCCTCCACTATCTAGTCAACCGCATCGAAAGGGTCGATGCTACTTCCAGCGCCCTCAGCGTTGGCCTGCAGTACGCCAATCTGGGCAATGTCAATGGCCTGGACATGGGCGTGGCGGTCAAACACATCGGCACCCGCATGCAGTTCGACGGCCCGGGCCTGTTGCGCTCGGGCCAGATCGACGCGGTGCGCCGTCCCGGTTCCATCTACAAGGTGGAAGCCAGCTCCGCTGATCTGCCCTCGACCTTCGAGATCGGCCTGGGTTACCGCTACACGCCGGTTACCTCCAACCAGGTCAATCTCTCGTCGATCTTCCAGCACAATAATTTCGCGCGCGACCAGTGGAAGTTGGGCGCCGAGTATCAGTACAGCGATTTCTTCGCGCTGCGCGGCGGCTTTGACTATGCCCCGGACGCCCAAGGGGATGAGCAGATCTTCGGCACCAGCTTCGGCTTCGGGCTTAATATGGATCTGGGCACGCTGAAGGATGTGCGGGTGGATTACGCCTATACTTCGGCGGAACTCTTCGACGCGATGAACACCTTTACCTTCCAGATGGGGTTCTAAGCGGCCGCCAAATTCCGGCGTTGACAGACGTGGCCAGGGGCTCTTTCAGGCGGTATATTTATACTTCGCCTGTGGGCAGCTCTTGGTCACGTTCTTTTTTGTCGGGGAATAGGTCTTGAGATGAGAAGAATCCTGCTCTTGTTATGGTTGCCGGTCCTGTTCCTGGGCTGCCAGAGCACGGCCCTGACCGCCGCCAAACTCTACCTGCAGCAGAACGAGCCCCAGAAGGCCGAGGAGCAGCTGCACCAGGCGCTGCAGACCGAGCCGCAGAATTCCGAGGCCCACTTCCTGCTGGGCCGGCTTTATGCCGACCAGGGCAAGTACCAGGAGATGGCTGCCGCTTTTGCCCGCTCCCTGGAACTGAGCCCCAAATTTGCGCCGCAGATCCAGGAGCTGCGCCAGCACTATTGGACCACCGAATATAACCAGGGCGTGCGTCTGGCTACTCGGGTAAAGGCACCGGAGGTTGATCCCAAGATCAAGAAAACTGAGGAAGGAGCGCCTAACTCAGTAACACCTACTCCAGATCCTGATTTTCCCGGAGCACTCCTGTACTTCCGCCGCGCCACGGTCATCGATCCGAGTCGCCTGGAAAGCTGGCGCAATCTATCCTATGTGTACTACCAGCTCGACAGCCTGGACGCAACCATCAGCGCCTACCAGCAAATTCTCGCCATTGCCCCTAGCGATACCTCCACTCTTTATAGCATTGGGGTCCTCTACCTCACACAACGTCGTTACCAAGAAACCGCAAATACCTTTTCTGGTCTACTCAAGCTGAAACCCGGGTATGTAGACGCACTGCTCAACCTGGCCGTGGCCCAAATGGGATTGGTGGATTCAACCGCTGCCGAGGCTAGCTACCGCCAGGCCGCCGAGGCCGACCCCAAGGACCACCGTCCCGGCTACAACCTGGGCAACCTCTACTTCACCCAAAAAAAGTACCCGGCCGCCCTGGCGGCGTACCAGCGGGCGGTTGAGCTGGCGCCCGAAGACCAAGATGCGTGCTACAACCTGGCGGTGACCTATCTGGCGGTGGAACAGGTGGACAGCGCCTTTCCCATTCTCGAAGAGCTGGCGGCACAGGACCCAGACAACGCCGCAGTGTGGCGAGAATTGGGCCGCATTCACGCCATCAAGGGCCGGGTGCAGGAGAGCGAAAAAGCCTACGCCAAGGCAGATCGCCTCGGCCGCTGAAGATGTGGCAGTACACGGTCCAGCGCCTGCTGCTGGCCATCCCCACCCTGCTGGGCATTTCGCTGATCTCCTTCTTCATCATGCGTCTGGCCCCCGGCGATCCGGTGGATCTTTTTTTGGGTGGGGCAGCTGGTGGGGAAGGCATCTCCACCGACAAACAAGCCGACCGGGAAAAGACCCGCCAGGAATTGCGCCGGCAACTAGGACTGGATCAGTCGCTGCCCAGGCAGTATCTGAATTGGCTCTCCAAGCTGGTGCTTAGGGTGGAGCCAGTGGCCGCGGGCGAAAGGGCCTATCAGGGCACCGGCATCGAGCTCTTCCGCCTGGGTGAGCACCGCTTCGTGACCCTGGACTTTGGTCGTTCCCTCAAGGACCAGCAGCCAGTGATCGGGCACATCCTCAAGCGGCTGCCGCTCACCCTCGAGATCAACCTCCTCAGCCTGCTCTTTACCTATGCGGTGGGTATCCCCTTAGGGGTGCTGCTGGCGGTAAAGCAGAATACCTGGATGGACCGGGTGCTCACCTCGGGCACTTTCGTGTTGTGGTCCATGCCCTCCTTCTGGGTGGGCATGCTGCTGATCCTCTTCCTGTGCAACAAGGAGTTCCTCTACTGGTTTCCGGCCTCGGGCATCCAGTCGCTGGAGGCGGCAGGGGGCTGGGGGATGTGGCGTTTGCTCACCGACCATCTCCACCACCTGGCCCTACCGGTGCTGGCCTCCACCTACGCTAGCTTTGCCGGGCTGTCCCGGTACATGCGCACCAGTATGCTGGAGAACATGCGCCTCGACTACGTGCGCACTGCCCGGGCCAAGGGCCTACCCGAAAAGATCGTGGTGCTGCGCCACGTGCTGCGCAACTCTCTCATCCCCATCGTCACCCTGATGGGCGGGCTGCTGCCCAGCATGATCGCCGGCTCGGTGTTCATCGAGACCATCTTCACCCTGCCGGGCATGGGTTTCTTGGGCTTCCAGTCCCTGCTGGTGCGGGACTACCCGATGGTGATGGCCATCTTCATCATCGGTGCAGCCCTCTCGCTGTTGGGCATCCTGGTGGCCGACGTGCTGCTCAAGGCCGTGGACCCGCGCATCGAGTTCTCGCGCATCCAGAGGTAAGGATATGGAGGCCGAGGGAGCGCAAAGGCAAGAGGAGGGGCAGTCGTACGGGCAACTGGTGTGGCGGCAGTTCAGCCGCAACCGCCTTTCTCTGGGTGCCCTGGGGGTCATCGGGCTGCTGGCGCTGGTGGCCGCCGGCGCCGACCTGCTGGCCGGCGACAAGCCCTATTACCTGGAGTACGAGGGCCAGCGTTATTATCCGGTGTTCCGCCAATACGCCATTCATCTGGGGCTGGCCGACTGGCCGCCCGAGCTGAAGCGACAGCGCAACCTCAAGAAGCTCAAGGTCACCCGAGCGATTTATCCCCCGGTGCCCTACGGCCCCGGCGAAATCCAGCTGGCCGACAAGTACCAGCCTCCCGGCGCCGAACACTGGCTGGGCACCGACCGCCTAGGGCGCGACGTGTTGTCCGGCCTGATCCACGGCTCTCGCTACGCCCTGACCATCGGCTTGGTTTCGGTGGGGATCTCCCTGGTGATCGGCCTGGCCCTGGGGGCCCTGGCCGGCTATTTTGGCGGCTGGGTAGATCTGTTGCTCTCCCGCTTCTTCGAGCTGTGGGCGGCCATCCCCAGTTTCTTCCTCATCCTCACCGCCGCTGCCTTTTTTCCACCCAGCCTCTTCTTTGTCATGATCATCATCGGCTTCACCAGTTGGGTGGGCATCGCCCGGCTGGCACGCTCGCAGTTTTTGCAGGTGCGCAGCTTCGACTACGTGGCTGCTGCCCGCAGCCTGGGCTGTTCCAACGGGCGGATCATGGTGGTCCACATCCTGCCCAATGCCATCGCCCCGGTGTTGATCCCGGCCGCCTTTGGTGTGGCCGGCGCCATTCTGGCCGAGTCGGGCCTGAGCTTTCTGGGCATCGGGGTGCCGGCCGAGGCGGTGACCTGGGGATCACTGTTGGCCGGGGCGCGCAGCAACGCGGCGGCTTGGTGGCTGGTGGTGGTGCCCGGGCTGGCCATTTTTGTCACCGTGACCATGTACAACCTGTTGGGGGACGGATTGCGGGATGCGCTGGACCCCAAAATGAAAGAATAGGAGGAACCCGACATGACTGCCAGAACACCCGCTGCCCAGCGCGGTCCCATCCGCGTCAGCGACAATGGCCGGTATTTCATCGACGCCGAGGGGGATCCTTTTTTTTGGGTGGGGGACACGGCCTGGCCCCTCTTCGGGGAGTATGCCCGCGAGGATGCCGAGGCCTATTTGACCCGGCGCGGCCAGCAGGGCTTCGCGGTTATCCAAGGGGTGTTGGTCTGGGGTGGGGGCACGGGCTTCGAGACCAAGGCGCCGGGAGCCAATAGCGCCGGCCATCTGCCCTGGACCGACGGCGATCCGGCTCGGCCCAATGAGGAATACTTTTGCCAGGTGGACCACCTGGTGGAATTTGCCGGTGCCCAGGGGCTGGTGCTGGCCCTGCTGCCCACCTGGGGGTACTATGTCAATGATGTGCGGGCTTTCACCCCCGCCAGCGCCCACGCCTACGGCCAGTGGCTGGGCAACCGCTACCGGGACTGGCCCAACATCGTCTGGGTGAATGGCGGCGACCGTATCCCCACCGGATTCGAGGAGGTGTACCGATCCCTGGCCCGCGGCCTGCGCCAAGGGGACGGGGGGGCGCATCTGATCACCTATCACCCCTGCGCCTGGCGCTCCTCGTCCCAGTTTTTTCACGGCGAGGACTGGCTCGACTTCAACATGATCCAGACCTGGACCGAGTGGAGCAAGGTGTATCCGGCGGTGCGCGCCGACCGGGAGCTGCTTCCCCTCAAGCCAGTAGTGCTGGGGGAGGGGGCCTACGAAAACGGGCCCGAATACCCGCAGGGTCCCATCACCCCGCTGCTGGTGCGTCGCCAGGCCTGGTGGGCCTTCATGGCCGGCGGTTTTTCCACCTACGGGCAGGACCAAATGTGGCGGATGGGACCGGGATGGGCCTCCACCTTCGACACTCCGGGGGCATTGCAGATGGGGCAGTTGCGGGCCATCGCTACCTCGCGTCGGTGGTGGGAGATGATCCCCGATCAGGGACTTTTTTCCAGCGGTATCGGCAGCGAGCGCACCCTAAACGCGGCCCTGCGCAGCCCTGACAGCACCAGTGCCCTGGTCTACCTGCACGGCCAGTGCCACGTGTTGCTCCACCTGGACAAGATCCTGACCCGGGAGGTGAAAGCCACCTGGGTCAATCCGCAAAACGGCGAGGAACAGGACGGGGGTACCCATCCCACCGGCAACCTCAACGAGCGCACCTTCCCCGAGTGGCGGACCCGCTGGTTCTCGACCCCGGGGCACTGGGAGGATGCGGTGCTGTTGCTAGATGGAGTAATGTGACGAGTTGCTGAAGTGATGCTGTGTGGCATCGGTGAGCGACCCGCTCAGGATCTTTCCCTATGCACAGTGTGGTCGGGCCGGAAATGCCTCTCCGGTGTTTCCCCAGGCGCGTCCTGCCCCCCCGCTCGCTCCTCCCCCAACTACCCTGCCCGCGCAACGCCCCATACGTTGGGGCGTTGCGGGCTCCGCTACCCTTCCCCCCGCCACGCGGACTTCCCTTCCCGACCGCTCCCCGGGACACACCTCCAAGGCATTCCCGCCCCTCCGTAAATTACCCTGTCTACCGCAGTATCCGGCTTTTCCTCAGGCCTTGAGAAACTCCGGGATCGTCTCGTTGGCCAGTACCTGCTCGAGGGTCTGGCGCTGGCGGATCAGGTGGAACTGGCCCGTTTTGTCTAACAAGACTTCGGGGGCTTCGGGGAAGGAGTTGTAGTTCTTGGCGGCCATGCCGGCGCAGTAGGCCCCGCTGCCGCCGATGACTACCGCGTCGCCGATGTGCGCCTCGGTCAGGGTCCGGGTCTGGAGGCCTTCGGGATTGCCGGGTTCCGGGGTGAGGACATCGCCGCTTTCGCAGCAGTGACCCACCACCAGGTACTCGCGCTGGCCGCGCGGCCCTGCCTGGGCTGGCACCACGGCGATGGGGTGCTGGGCACCGTACAGACTGGGGCGCAGCACCTCGGTCATGCCCGAATCGACCTTGATGAAGGCGTAGCCGGCCGAGCCGGTGTCGACTACGTCGATGGCAGTGCAGACCACGGCCCCGGCGTTGGCCACGAAGAAGGTGCCAGGTTCGAGTTCTAGCACCAGCTTCCGGCCGTGCTCTTTGTGGAAGCGGACAAACTCCTCGGGGATGGGCCGGCCGGCTACCTGCAGGTCGGTGGAGACCTCGCCGGGCATCCGGCCCACCTTGAAGCCGCCGCCCAGGTTGACGGTCTGCACCTGGGGCAGGCGGGCGGCGATGCCTAAGGTCAGCCGGGCGCAGCGCTGCCAGACCTCGGGGTCACTGCCCGAGCCGATGTGGCTGTGCAGGGCCGTAATTTTCAGTTTAAACTCCCGCTGCAGGGCGAGCACCTGGTCCAGGTATTCGTGCCAGATACCGAAACTTGAGGAGGGGCCGCCGACGTTGGTGCGGTTGTTGTGGCCCGAGCCCAGGCCGGGGTTGATCCGGATGCCCAGTTCCCGGCCGGGGAAGAGTTGCCCGAAGGTGCGGAACTGGTGCAGAGAGCAGGCATTGAAGCGCACCCCGTACTCCACCAGTTCGCGCAGATCGATGGGCAGTTGCTGGGCAGTCAGCTGCAGGTGTGCGGCGGGGACCCCGGCCCGCATGGCGCGCTGGGCTTCGAAGCCGCTGCTGACGTCCAGGTGCAGGCCCTGCTGGTTCAACAGGCGGACCAGGGCAGTGTTGGGGC
The DNA here is from genome assembly GCA_009691525.1 of Candidatus Latescibacterota bacterium. Lineage (GTDB taxonomy): Bacteria > Latescibacterota > UBA2968 > UBA8231 > UBA8231 > SICG01. The sequence continues at coordinate 40,597 of SICG01000006.1, forward strand.
AGGCCTTCATGGCGTAACGCACCCGCAGGCCGAACGCATTGGGGAAGGCCAGGGCCTTGCGGGCCTGTTCCTCTAGGCCCTGCTGATCGTAGACAAAGACCGGGGTGCCGAATCGGGTCTGTATAATGCGAACCTGCTCGGCGCTCAAAAAGGCAAATCGCTCCATGGTGGCTCGCTCTGTTTTTGGGGCGGAAGGATCGGGGTGGAAGAAACATTATATTAAGTACAAAAGGGCGGTTGTCAAGCGCGCATCGGCGCCGCCGGCAGTCGGTTCCATCGCCTTGATCTTATCTATGGCAGGGGTTATATTTAATCTCTCTCGGAGCGGCGGGATGGGGTATTTTGCCTCTGCAGACAGCGTTATGAGCAGCCTTCCTGCCCCGGAGCACGACGACCTCTACTGGATGCGCCAGGCCCTCGAACTGGCCGCCGATGCCGCCTGTCAGGGCGAAGTTCCCGTCGGGGCGCTGGTGGTCAGGGACGGACGATCCATCGGCAGAGGGATCAACGGTCTCGAAAGTTTTCAAGATCCCACGGCGCACGCCGAAATGCAGGCCATCCGCCAGGCAGCGGCGGCCCTGGGTTCGCGTCGGCTGCTCGACACGGTGCTCTACGTGAGCCTCGAGCCCTGCGCCATGTGCGCCGGCGCCGTGGTCCTGGCGCGGATCCCCAGGCTGGTCTTCGGGGCCTTCGATCCCAAGGCCGGTGCCTGCGGATCGCTGCACAACCTGGTCCAGGACCCCCGCCTCAACCACCGCTGCAGCCTGGCTGGAGGGGTGCTGGCCGCCGAGAGCGCCGAATTGCTCAAGGAGTTTTTTTTTCGGCTAAGGTCCAAGGAATAAAGCGGAGAGGTGCCTGAGTGGTCGAAAGGGACGGTCTCGAAAACCGTTGTGGCCATGCGGTCACCGTGGGTTCGAATCCCACCCTCTCCGCCATTAGTTAGCTTCAAGCGGCTTTTGCCGGTTTTGCTGCCGGAGAGGTGGCCGAGTGGTCGATGGTGCACGACTGGAAATCGTGTGTAGCGTGAACCGCTACCGAGGGTTCGAATCCCTCTCTCTCCGCCATTTTTATTTTTGCCGATCTGTGGGGCAGTAGCTCAATTGGGAGAGCGCCAGGTTCGCAATCTGGAGGTCGTGGGTTCGATCCCCATCTGCTCCACCATTTTTTGGCAACCCTGAGGTCGTGCTAGATGGGGAGGTAGCGGTGCCCTGCACCCGCAATCCGCTATAGCGGGGTCGAATTCCCCTCTAGAGGTCCTCGCACTTCCCCTCCGAACGGCGAAAAAAGGCGTCGAAGGTCAGATTCTGCGCAACGCAAGGCTTCCGAACCCCGTCAGGACCGGAAGGTAGCAGCGGTAAGAATGTCCTTGCGTGTGCCGTAGAGGTGTCTGGCCTGAGCTGATTGCAGTCAGGAGGAGAGGAAGTCGGGATCGAAGGGGGGTGCACGACCTTTTTTTGTCCTACACGCGGCGGAAATCCCGAACCCATGGCCTATCAGGTTACCGCACGCAAATGGCGGCCCCGCCGCTTCGACCAGGTTATCGGTCAGGAACACATCACCACCACTCTGAAAAACGCCCTGCTCTCCGGCCGCATCGCTCAGTGTTACCTGTTCTGCGGGTCGCGCGGGGTGGGCAAAACTACCACTGCGCGTATTCTGGCCAAAGCCCTCAACTGCGCCCGCCGCGACGGGGCCGACCCCTGCAACCAATGTTCCTCCTGCCGCAGCATCGCCGAGGGCACCAGTATGGACGTGCTGGAGATCGACGGTGCCTCCAACAACAGTGTCAACGATGTGCGCGAACTGCGCGAGGTGGTCCGCTATGCATCCACCGAGGGCAGCCATAAGATCTACATCATCGACGAAGTGCACATGCTCTCCATGCCGGCCTTCAACGCGCTGTTGAAGACCTTGGAAGAGCCGCCCCCGCATGTGGTTTTTGTTTTCGCCACCACCGAGGTGCAGCAGGTCCCCGACACCATCCTCTCGCGCTGCCAGCGGTTCAATTTCCGCCGCATCCCGGCCGGCCAGATCGCCCGCCACCTGCAGGCCATCGCCCTGGCCGAAGGCATCGGGGCCGAGGAGGAGGCGCTCTTCTTGTTGGCCGGGCGGGCCGACGGGTCCCTGCGCGACGCCGAAAGCCTCTTCGACCAGGTGGTTTCCTTCGACCAGGAACGGGTTTCCTCGGCAGGGGTGCACCAGGTGCTGGGGCTGGTGGACCGCAGCGCTCATTTTGAGTTGATCGGGGCCCTGGCTGCCGCCGATGCCTCGCGGGTACTGGATCTGATTGCCGCGGTGATCGACGAGGGCGGGGAGGTCGAGGAGTTCACCCAGGGGCTGGTCGAGCACCTGCGCCACCTGCTCTTCGCCAAGGTGCAGGGCGGGGCCGACGCTCTGGATGTGGCCGAGGCGGACCGGGCCCGCTACGAGCAGTTGGCCGGCCTCTTCGCCGAGGAAGACCTGCTGCGCATGATGCGGGCGGTCCTGGATCTGGCCGGCGAACTGCCCCATTCCCTGCAGCCCCGCTTCCGGGCCGAACTGGTCCTGGTGCGCCTGGCCCGCATGGGCCGGGCCGTGGAGGTGGGGCAGTTGCTGGCCCGCCTCAAGGCCCTGGAACCGGGCCTGGGTGAGGCCGGTAGGAGCGCAGCCCAGGCAAAGGGGTCGGCGCCAGTTGCTCCGGCCAGGAGTATCCCCCCGGCAACAGCGATCCCGACCCCGGTTCCTACCCGGAGTGCCAGCCCTTCCCCGGCGGCACCTGCTGGGTCGGCGGGACCATCGGTTCTGTCGCCCAGAAAAAGCGCTGCTGAGCCGGCGCCCCTGGCCCTGCCCACCCCGCCGCCGGCCGGCGGGGAGTTGAGTCTGGCCCAGCTCGAGACCGACTGGGAGGGCCTGGTGCAGGAGGTGCGCCGCTCGCAGCCACCCCTGGGGATCTTCCTGCAGGGAGCGACCCTGGGCGGGCTGGAGGGCCGGGTGTTGCGCCTGAGTTTTGCCCCGGAGGATTCCTTCGCCTGCAAGCAGGTGGAGAAGAACAGCGAAGTGGTGGAAGCGCTCGGTGTCCAGCGGTGGGGGCAGCCCCTGCGCCTTAAGTGTGTCCTCCGGGAGGGGCCACCGCCGGCCGGGCAGGAGACCCGCCAGGCCGACCCCACCCTCAAGTCGGTGCTGGACGCGTTTGACGGCGAGTTGGTCTGAGGCCGAGAATTATATATTTTATAAGAAGGTTTCCGGTACATCCGGGTCCTCCCCGCTGAGGTGTGCATGGGTCCTTTGGCTCTCGAAGAACTGATCACCGCCTTTGCCAGACTGCCGGGCATCGGGCGCAAGACGGCCCAGCGTTTGGCCTTTTACGTCATCAAGAGCCCGCGGGACGAGGCCCAGGCCTTGGCCCAGGCCCTGTTGCGGGCCAAGGACGACCTGCTGCCCTGCACGGTGTGTTTCAATTTCACCGAGAGGGGCCAGGACTTGTGTGAGGTGTGTCGCAATCCCCGCCGCGACCGGCAGCTCATCTGCGTAGTCGAGGAGGCCAGCGATGTGCTGGTGCTGGAGCGCAACCAGCTGATGACCGGGGTCTACCATGTGCTGGGCGGCGTGCTCTCGCCCCTGGACGGGATCGGGCCGGAGGATCTGCGCATCAGCGAATTGACTGCCCGGGTGAAGCAGGAGGGGGTGCGCGAGATCATCCTGGCCCACAACGCTAGTGCCGAGGGAGACGCCACCGCCGAGTACCTCTCCCGGCAATTGGCCCCGTTCACCCGAGTGACGCGCCTGGCGCGTGGCCTGCCGGTGGGTGCCGATCTGGACTTGGCCGACAAAGTGACCCTGGCCCACGCCCTGGAAGGCAGACATTCTTTTTGAGCCGATGAAGTTCGCTATGAACAGGCCCGAATTCCTCAACTTACCTAATTGCCTGACCATCTCCAGGATTTGCCTGACGCCGCTCTTCCTGATGATGCTGCTCTCCGACGCCTGGTTCTGGCGCAGCATGGCGCTGGTGGTCTTTGGCATTGCCTCGCTCACCGATTTCTACGATGGCAGACTGGCCCGTTCCGGCAACCGGGTGACGGCCTTTGGCCGCTTCCTCGACCCGCTGGCCGACAAGATCCTGGTGACCTCAGCCCTCATCGCTTTTGTCTGGGGGCGGATGGTCAATTTCTGGCTGGTGGCGCCGGTGGTGGTGCGCGACGTGTTGCTCACCGGGGTGCGGATCTACGGCCTGTACCACGGCCGGCAGATGATCACCTCGCGTCTGGCCAAATGGAAGACCGCGGTCCAGTTGGTCAGCATCGTGGTGATCCTCTCGCTCACCAGCATGCAGGAATTTCTGGACCGTTTCGGCCAGGAAAGTGCCCTGCCCCTGGAGGGAGAATGGGTTTCTTTTTTGACCAACGCCCTGATGGGCGCGGTGTTGCTTTTGACCTTGTTATCCGGACTGCACTACCTCTTTCGCCCCCAATTTTACCGCAAGTCCTGAAAGGCCCTTCCCAGGGCAGGTAAACCGAGTGGACTTATTGAACAAAGCCCTGGGCACGGTATTTTTTTCAGGGTACGCCCCCCTGGCCCCAGGGACCGCGGGGAGCGCTGTCGTTGCTCTTCTCTACTATTATTTTGCCGCTCAGTTAGACGCCGCCGGATGGGTCGCGGCCCTAGTGCTGGTTTTTGTGGTCGCTGTCTACACCGCCCAAATGCTGGCCAGGGAATGGGGGGACGATCCGAGCCGGGTGGTCATCGACGAGGCGGTGGGGTTCCTGGTGACCGTGGCTTTTCTGCCCCACAGCTTTTGGATGGCGGTGGGCGGGTTTTTTATTTTTAGGGTTCTGGACATCCTCAAACCGCCTCCGGCCCGCCAGCTCGAAGCACTGCCTGGCGGCTGGGGTATCGTGCTGGACGACGTGGCTGCGGGTATCTACGGCAATCTGTTTATCCGCCTAGGGTTGGCAATTTATCAGGGAGGCTTCACGCATGGCTAAGGCCGATGGGGGCGAGCGGAAGGACCAAGAAAAGAAGAAGGTCCTCGAGTCCACCCTCGCGCAGATAGAAAAGCAGTACGGCAAAGGGGCCATCATGCGCCTGGGCGACCAGGGTGGACAGGTGGAGGTGGAGGTGATCTCCACCGGCTCCCTGGCCTTGGACGCGGCGCTGGGCACTGGTGGCTTACCTCGGGGGCGCATCGTCGAGATCTACGGGCCAGAGGGCGCCGGGAAGACTTTGTTATCGCTGCACGCCATCCGCGAGGCCCAGAAGACCGGCGGCAATGCCGCCTTCATCGATGCCGAACACGCCCTCGACATCAACTTTGCCCGCCGCATCGGGGTGGACGTGCAGAACCTGATCATCTCCCAGCCAGACAGCGGCGAGCAGGGCATGGAGATCGTCGACACCCTGGTGCGCAGCGGGGCCTTCGACATCATCGTGGTCGATTCGGTGGCGGCGCTGGTGCCCCAGGCCGAGTTGGAGGGCGAGATGGGGGATTCCCACATGGGATTACACGCCCGGCTGATGTCCCAGGCCTTGCGCAAGCTGACCGGTTCCATCAACCGCTCGCGCACCTGCCTGATCTTTCTCAACCAGCTGCGCATGAAGATCGGGGTGATGTTCGGCAACCCGGAGACCACCACCGGGGGCCGCGCCCTGGCGTTCTATTCTTCGGTGCGCCTCGACATCCGGCGCACGGCGCGTGTCAAGGACGGGGAGGAGGACATCGGCAGCCGTACCCGGGTCAAAGTGATCAAGAACAAGCTGGCGCCCCCCTTCAGGGAAGCTGAGTTCGACATCCTTTTCATGGGCGAGCACATCGGCATCTCCTACGAGGGGGATCTGGTGGACCTGGGGGTGGAAAAAGGCCTGGTGGAGAAGAGCGGCACCTGGATGTCCTACAATGGGGACCGATTGGGTCAGGGCCGCGACAACGCCAAGGAGTTTCTGGCAGCGCACCCCGAGGTGGCCGCTGACCTGGCCCAGAAACTGCGCGCCTTGCTGGGCCTCAATCACCAGGGCAAAAACGCTACCTGAAGGTCTGAAGGCCGGCCGCCGTGGAAGACGAACTGCAAAAGGCCCGCCAGCTCGGCATCCAGTACCTGGGCCGGGCCGACCGCACGGTCTATCAGATTCGCCAGCGGCTGGTGCGGGCTTCCTTCTCAGAGGTGGTAATCGAGCAGGTGCTGGCCGACTTCGCGCAGCGGCGCTGGCTCGACGACGAGCAATTCGCCCGTCGCTGGATCAGTTCGCGCCTGAAGAAGAAGCCGGCCGGGGCCCGCCGTCTGGCCAATGATCTGGCGCAGCGGGGCCTGGCCCCCGAGACCGTAGCGCGGGTTCTGGAGGAGTTCTCCGGGGCGCTGGACAATCCGGAGATGATGGTGGAGTTACTGCGCCGGCAGCGGGGCCGCTACGCCGGTCTGGACGCACCGAAGGCCAAAAGGCGGATGCTCGATTTTTTGCGCCGGCGCGGCTACGCCGAAGAGGGCGCGTGGCGGGCGGTGAATCAGGTTTGGAAAGAGATGCAGAGAGATGAAATCCAGGGAAATTAGGGAAGACTTCCAGCGCTTCTTTGAGGAGCATGGGCACCAGCGGGTGCCCAGCGCCCCGGTGGTGCCCAAGGACGACCCAACGCTTTACTTCACCAACGCGGGCATGAACCAGTTCAAGGACGTGTTCCTGGGCCTGGGCCGGCGCGACTATACCCGGGCAGTGGATACCCAGAAATGTATCCGCGTCTCGGGCAAACACAACGACCTGGAGGAGGTGGGGCCCAGCCCACGGCACCACACCTTCTTCGAGATGCTGGGCAATTGGTCCTTTGGCGACTACTTCAAGCGCGAGGCCATCACCTGGGCCTGGGAACTGCTGACCCAGCGCTGGGGCATTGACCAGCGGCGGCTGTGGGCCACGGTTTTTGAAGGCGACCCGGCCAGCGGCCTGGAGCCCGATACCGAGGCCGAACAGTTGTGGATCGAGCACACCAATCTGCCGCCAGAGCGGATCGTGCGGCTCTCGGCCAAGGACAATTTCTGGGAGATGGGTGCCAGCGGTCCCTGTGGCCCCTGTTCCGAGATCCACTACTACCTGGGTGACGATCCGGCCGCCCAGAGCCTGGAAGGGTTTCTGGCCGGGGGCGACGACTACGTCGAGATCTGGAACCTGGTCTTTATCCAGTACAACCGCGACGAGGCCGGCGCGCTCCACCTGCTGCCGGCCAAACACGTGGACACCGGCATGGGCTTTGAACGTATCTGTGCGGTGCTGCAGGGGGTCAAGAACAACTACCAGACCGACGTGTTCAAACCGCTCATCACCCGCATCGCCGAAATGAGCGGCGTGGCGCCCGAGGGCGAGGCCCAGACCGCCATGCGGGTGATCGCCGACCATGTCCGGTCCCTGACCTTTGCCATCGCCGACGGGGCCCTGCCCGCCAACGAGGGGCGTGGCTATGTGCTGCGCCGCCTGCTGCGCCGGGCCGCCCGCTACGGCCGCCAGCTCGATCTGCACCAGCCCTTTCTCCACCGGTTGACCGAGGTGGTAGTGGAGCAACTGGGCGCGGCGTTTCCGGAGATCGCCGCCAAAAAGTCCCACATCGCCCTGGTGCTGAAGGCTGAGGAGGAGAGCTTCGGCAAGACCCTCGACCGCGGGCTGGAGATCTTCGCGCGCCTCAGCCAGAAGGGTCAGCTCAGCGGCGAAGACACCTTCCAGCTCTACGATACCTACGGGTTTCCGCTCGATCTGACCGAGTTGATGGCCCGCGAGCGCGGCCTGAGTGTGGATACCGCTGGCTTTGAGGTTGCCCTGGAGCAGCAGCGGCAGCGGGCCCGCCACGCCGGCCGCGGCCAGTTCAAGGCCAGGGAAGGGGTGGGGGACGCCCTGCCAGGGCCCCACTCGCGTTTTGTGGGTTACGACGAGTTGGAGGCCGATGCCCAGGTGGTGTGCGCCGAGGTGGACGAAGAGGGGCAGGTACATCTCTTCCTCGACCAGACCCCCTTCTATGCCGAGTCGGGCGGCCAGGTAGGGGATCGGGGTCTGATTGAGGGGGAGGGGTTTGCCGTTCAGGTGGAGGATACGGTCAAGGCCCGGGGCGGTTTCTTACACCTGGGCCGGCTGCTGGCCGGTCAGGCCGCGGACCTACAAGGCAAGGTGTGCGCCCAGGTCGATGCCGAGACCCGGCTGGCCGCAGCCCGCAACCACACCGGCACCCATCTGCTGAACGAGGCCCTGCGCCGGGTGCTGGGTGAACACGTGGCCCAGATGGGATCGCTGGTGACACCCGAGCGGCTGCGTTTCGACTTTTCCCATTTCGCGGTGCTGGCGCCGGGCCAACTGCGCCAGGTGGCGGGCATGGTCAACGAGCAGATCCGCGCCGACCTGGAGGTGAGCACCTTTGAGGAAGACCTGGCACGGGCCAGGAAGCTGGGGGCCCAGGCCCTGTTCGGCGAAAAGTACGAACAGCGGGTGCGGGTGGTGCGCATCGGGGATTTCAGTCTGGAGTTGTGTGGGGGGACCCATGTGCGCTCCACCGGCCAGATCGGCGCCTTTGAACTGTTGGCCGAGGGCGGTATCGCCGCCGGTACCCGCCGCGCCGAGGGGCTCACCGGGGCCGGCGCCGAGGAGGCTGGCTGGCAGCAGCGCCAGGTGCTGGAGCGCCTGGGCGGTTTGCTCAATACACCCCCGACCCAGTTGACCGAGAAGGTAGAGGGGGTTCTGGCCCGCCAGCGCGAGTTGGAACGGGCCCTGGCCGAGGCGCGGGGGCGCCTGGCTGCCGTGGAGGTGGTCGAATGGGTGGCCGCCGCCGTGGAGATAGAGGGAATCAAGGTGGTGGTCCGCCAGGTCGAAGACACCCAGGCCACGTCCCTGCAGACCCTGGGTGACGGCCTGAGATCCCGCCTGGGTTCGGGCGTGGGGGTGCTGGGCGCAGTGGCCGAGGGCAAGGTCTTGCTGCTGGCAGTGGTCACCGACGACCTGATCAAGGGCCGGGGCCTTAAGGCCGGCGACCTGGTCCGCCAGGTGGCGCAGCTGGCTGGTGGCTCGGGCGGGGGCAAGCCCCACATGGCCCAGGCCGGTGCCAAGGACCCCGCATTGCTGGACCAGGCCCTGGCGGCGGTGCCGAAAATCCTTCGACAGTTGCTGCAAGGTTAGGCGAGGAGCGCGTTTTGGGAACCGTACTGGAGTACCTATCCGAGATCAGGCAGCGGCGCGGCGCCGGGTATCTGGTGCTTCTAGACCCGGACCGGCTTTCCCCGGAGGAGTTGGAGCAGCGGGCCCTGGCCTGTGCCGAGGCCGGCGCCGATGCCATTCTCATCGGCACCAGCCTGATGTTCAGCGCCGCCCGCAATGCCCAGGCTTTTGCCCGGCTCAAGGGGCGGGTGAAAATTCCGCTGATCGGTTTCCCTGGGGACGCCGGGCAGGTAGTGCCCAGCACCGACGCCCTGCTTTTTCTCTCGCTGATCAGCGGTCGAAACCCCGAGTTGCTCATCGGCCAGCAGGTGCGGGCTGCACCCCTGCTCAAGGAAGCGGGAATCGAAGTGATCTCCACCGGGTACATGCTCATCGAGTCGGGGAGTCTGACCTCGGTGGAGTTCATGAGCGGCACTCGGCCCATCCCGCGTAACAAGTGCGACATTGCCATGGCCCACGCCCTGGCGGCCCGTTATCTGGGCATGAAGCTGCTCTACTTGGAGACCGGCAGCGGGGCGGGCGCCTCGGTGCCAGACGAGATGGTGCGGGCGGTGGCGGCGTATGCGGAACTGCCGGTGGTGGTGGGCGGGGGTATCCGCGACGGCCAGACCGCGCGGGCCAAGGTGGAGGCCGGGGCCAGTTTTGTCGTCACTGGCACGGTGGTGGAAGAGGATCAGGGCCGGCTGCGCGAGCTGAGCGCTGCAGTACATATCAAGGGCTAGGGCTGGGTGATGGCTGGTATGGTCGATATGCAGAACCATATCCTGCCCCAGGTGGACGACGGGGCCGATTCCCTGGAGACCTCCCTGGAGATGCTGCGGCGCGGCCTGGAGGAGGGGATCGAGGTAGCGGTGCTGACGCCGCACTTCAAGCCCGGGGACGACCAGGGAAAGGCCAAATTGCACCAGCAGCGCTTCGCCCAGCTGCAGGAGGCGGTGGCTGGGGCCGGGATGGCAGTCCAGCTTTTTCTCGGGGCTGAAGTAGGCTTTCGTTTCGGCCTGGCCGAGGTGGCCCGCTGGCCGGGCATTCCCCTAGAGCGTGTTATGCACTTTGAGGGATCATCTGGACCACCTGTCGCATCATGAGGATGGCAAAGGCGAGGAGAGATGGAAGCCGGCCAGGGTGGTGGGGAGTCGCTCGTAGTCACGGGCCAAACGTCGAAACCGTGCCATCCAGGCGAAACTGCGCTCGACGACCCAGCGACGAGGCAAGAGCACAAAGCCTTTCTTCGCCTCGGGTAGCTTGACCACCTCCAGTTGAATGCCGTGCTGGGCAGCCGCCTGAGCGGGCTCTTCGCCGGTGTAGCCCTGATCGACAAAG
>SICG01000139.1 GCA_009691525.1 Candidatus Latescibacterota bacterium
ACAAAGTGTCGCTCGGTTTCATGGAGGGCCTCAACAACAAGATCCGCGCTATCCAGCGACGAGCCTACGGCATCAAAGATCAGCGATACCTCATGCTCAAGGTCCTCACCTCCTTCATCCCAGACCCCTGAAAATCGCCAAAATCACCCATAGAAAAGATAGTAGGGCCATTTTCCGCCACCATAGTATCCTTATTTTCAAAGAGAGTCAAGAAAAACTTGACTCCCCCTTTAGATTTGTATATATAGAGGCAACAACTATGGCTCATAGTTTAAAAAATCAATAGCTCGGACACTTTTTTGATTTTGGGCCAATTTTCATGATAATAAAATTTGTAAGTCTTTATTTATCAACAAGTTGTATATTTTAGTAACGACTCCCTTAAATTATTGTTTATCAATGATTTACAAAAACTGTCCGAAGTGTTGAAAAATGAAACTTTGTTCTCTCTATTGGAACAAAAAAGACCTTTCATTGATGACCGTGCGTTCACCCGACACCTCCCGCCAGGAAGTTCAAAGTCTGGTGCGCGCCCTGAGATCCTCGAGGCAATAAAAAACGAGAGAAATTTGCGCCTGACGGAGCTTCAGAAAAAGCTCTCGCTCTCCAAAGGAACCATCCACCGCTACCTCTCCACCTTGATCTCCCGCGGCTACGTGGTGCAAAACGCCAAAGACCGGACCTATAGTCTTGGCGTGGGGGCCTTCCAACTGGCAAGTGCCGTGTTCGACAGTCATTTCTTGCGGGAGTCGGTGCAATCACCTGGAAGAACTGCGCGACCTCAGCGGCGAGACGGTCCACCTAGGGGTCATCGACCGAGGCGAAGTGTCTATATAGACCGCATCGAAAGCGCCATGCCTCTTCGCGCCAAATGCGATCTTGGCCAGCGCGAGCCGCTGCACACCACCGCTCTGGGCAAGGTCCTGCTCGCCTTTCGCCGCGAAGAGGAAATACGCGCCCTCTTGACCACTGCGAACCTCCCTGGCTTCACCCGCAACACCATCACCAATACCGATGTCTTGATCCAGCACTTGGCCCTGGTGCGCCAGCGAGGTTACGCCGTCGACAGCGAGGAGCACAGCCTCCACTTGCACAGTTTCGCTTTCCCGGTGCGCGACCGGGCGGGCGAGGTCATCGCCGCCGTCAGTATCGATGGCCCGTCTTTTCGCTTCACCCTGGAGAGAATCACCACCCTTGCGGGGAGTTTCTCGGTATTGCCGAATTGATTTCGTCCCACCTCGGCTATCGCGGGATATCGGCGCAAAACGAACCATGGCCCGAGCAGCCTCCGCTCGCGGCGACCTAATACACCGCTTAGTGGAAACCAGATTTGAGGCCAAGGCCATCGTATGGCGATAGCTGGGACCGAGTTGGAGCAACTGCTCCGGCAGTTGCTGCCCGAACTGGTGCGTATACGCCGCTACCTCCACCAGTATCCAGAACTGAGCCATCAAGAGACCAAGACTACGGAGTTGGTCGAGTCGGCTTTGAGGTAGCAGGGGATCACCCGCATCAACCGACCGGCCAGCACCGGCCTGTGGGCTGATATTGGTTCGGGGTCGGCGCCGGTGCTGGCGCTGCGGGTGGTTATCGATGCGCTCCCCATTCAGGAAGAGAACGACTGTTCCTATCGTTCGCTGAAACGCGGGATCATGCACGGCCGCGGGCACGATGGGCATGTGGCGATTCTGCTCGGTGTGGCCTTTGCGCTGCGGGCGATCGAGCCGCTGATTCCCGGCACCGTGCGGCTCATCTTTCAGCCGGCTGAAGATACCGGCACCGGCGCCATGAAGATGATCGAGGGCGGAGCAGTGAAGGACCCGGAGATCGCCGAGATCTTCACTTTTCAGCTCTGGCCGGGCCTGCGACAAGCCCAGATCGCCTCGCGCCCCGGCCCGATCATGGCCGGCAACAATCAACTGCGCATCCAGATCAAGGGCAAATCGGGGCACAGTGCTTTTCCCTACGAGGCGATTGACGCCATCGTCGTCACTGCCCAGGTCATCACCGCGCTGCAAACCGTAGTCAGCCGGCAATCAGACCCTTTGAAACCCGTCCTGCTTTCCATTGGCACCCTGCAGGCAGGCACTAGTCCCTTTACTATTGCCGAGACGGTCGAGATGATGGGAACGCTGAGAACTTTTGACTTCCCCGTGCGGGATCGGGCTTTGGCCCAGATCGAGCGCCTGGTCAGCCAGATCGCCGACGCCTACGGCGCCCAGGGCAAGCTGGAGGTCACCCATGGCAGCCCGCCCATCACCAACGCGCCTCACTGTGTGGAGCGGGTCAAGCGGGCGGTGGCCATCACCAATGCCGGCGAATACCTCCAGTTGGAGGCGCCGGTGATGTTCGCCGAGGATTTCAGCCGCTACCTCTTGCACCGGCCTGGTTCACTTATTTTTATCGGCGTGAACGGCCCAGGGGGCGGCGAAGCCAGGCCACTTCACAGTCCCCACTTCGATTTCGACGAAGCTGTTTTTGTCCCGGCGATCTGGACCATGTTGGGTATTGTGGCCGATTTCTTCGACCTAAGTATCTCGTGGGCCGATCCCGAGGCTAACTGATTCACGCGCGCTTTCACTTCAATCCAACCCTCTCCAGGAGGAGATCATGTTGATCCAGGACGCTCTACCCGCCCATAAAGTCGATGCCGAGAACCTGAACTTCTTCAAAGCCATCGGCGTCGACTACCTCACCATCGACCCCGCACCTCTGGCTGCTTCGGGGCAACACGCCAGCCCGGCGCTGAAAGAGCCCAAGGAGATGGAGGCGTATTTCCTCAAGACTCGTGCCCTGGTCGAATCCCACGGCCTGAAGCTGCAGAATATCGTCTTGACCGGACCGGACGAAGCCACCCTCGCCCTTCCCGGCCGCGACGAGAAAATCGAGGAATGGTGCGACACCCTGCGGGCCATGGGCCGGGCCGGCATCCCCACGGTGGGCTACAACTTCAAACCCATCGGCAATTTCCGCACCCCCACCACCTACGGTCGCGGCGGGGCGGCGTACAGCACCTTTGTCTACGACGAGTTCGTCAAGGACGTGCCCAGCTTCCCGGACAAAAAGATCGGCGAAGAAAAGATGTGGGAGCACCTCGAGTACTTCCTCGAACGCGTGGTGCCCGTGGCCGAGGAAGCCGGTGTCACCCTGGCCCTGCACCCCGATGATCCGCCCATCCCCGAGCCGATGGCCGGCGCCGCCCGCATTGTCTCCTCCCTGGACCAGTATAAACGCATCTTCAACCTGGTGCCCAGTCCAGCCAACTCCATGCTTTTCTGCCAGGGTTGTGTGGCCGAGATGGGCGAGAACGTGGTCGAGGCCATCGGCGACATCGGCTCGCTGGGCAAGATCGCCTACGTGCACTTCCGCAACATCCACTCGCTGGGCAAGATCACCAACCACAAGGCCGGCAAATTACGCGCCACCCCGCTCAGCTTCCAAGAGGTCTTTGTCGACGAAGGCGATCAGGACATGTTCCAGGCGATGCAGGCCTACAAGAAGGTAGGCTTCAAAGGTCCCTTCATGATGGACCACACCCCGGGTATCCCCGGCATGACCGAGAGCTTGCGCACCTACACGACCGGGGTCCTGGTGACGGACAACCCAGGCATGCCCGATAACGTGGACGCTTCCTCGACCCAGGTGGTAATCCCGGACAACCGTTCGGGCCACGCCTTTGCCGTGGGTTATATCCGCGCCATGATCCAGGCCGTGTACCGCTGACCACACTCCGGGGATAACCATGCGTATCATCGATACCCATGTCCATGTTATAGATCATTACACCCCGGTAGACCCTCCCAACGAGCGGGGCGGCAACTGGGCGGAGGGAGGCTACCCCTTTCTCCTGCGCCGCATGGACGACTGCGGCGTGGAAAAAGCGGTCCTGGTGCCGGTGGTGGCCGCCTACTCGCCGGACAACAACCGCGAGTGCGCCCAACTGGCCAAGGAACATCCCGACCGCTTGGCCCTGCTGATCGACGTCTCGCTTGACCAGCCAGACGCAGCGGCACAACTGGCCAGGGCGCGGGAGGAGTGGGGGGCCGTGGGCATCAGCTACTACCCCCCAACCACCGCGCTAGACTGGATGGCAGGCCCTGCCTGCGATCCGCTCTGGCGGGCCTTCAAAGAGTACGATTTGGTCTGCAACCTCCAGATCCGGCCGCCCAGCTACCCGGTGCTGATGGAACTGGCGCGGGCCCATCCCGAGATCCGTTTCGTCAGCAACCACCTGGGGTTGCCGGCCCGTTCCTTCGAGCCAGACGATCCCCGGTATGGCGGTTTGTTGGAAGCCGTTTCCCTGCCCAACGTCACCGTCAAAGCCTCTGGATTTTTTGCCGCCGCAGACACCAATTGGGATGTTCGTTGCCCCCGGATCCTGGGCTTTATTTCCAGGCTTCTCAAAGACCTGGGCCCAGACCGGGTGATGTGGGGATCTGACTGGCCGCCCTCTGCCCTGTACATGACCTATCAACAGCACCTGGAGGTCATCCGCACCTTCACCCCGGAACTGGACGAGCAAAGCTTGGCTTTGGTGCTGGGCGAGAACGCGGCCAGGGTGTACAAAATCTGACCCTCAGAGAGGATCTCCGGTATGATCGTCGATTCGCACGCCTACTGTTTTGAGCCTGTGGACCAGCCAGCCGGCTTTGCCAGCGGCCAGGAACATCTCAACTGGGTCCAGGCCGCCCACGCCTGGCACCAGCAGCCGGCCTTTCGCATCCGGGATCGGGCACCGGCCTCCTCGCGCCTGCTCGACCCCGAAGGCAGATACGACCTGGCCCATCTACCCGACCACCAGTTCCGCGTCGATCACGCGCGGGGCCGGGTGGTCTGGACCGTCGAGGGAGAGGAGTACACCAAACACTTCTTTCCCCCTGACTTGCCCCATCTCGAATACACTGCCCACAACCTGATCGGGGAGATGGACTACGCCGGGGTGGATGTGGCCCTCCTCCACACCAATCCCATGCTGGGGCGAAACGCTGCCTACCTGGGCGAATGCGTCCGGCTCTACCCTGAGCGACTGCGCTCCATGGCGCCGGTGGACGAGTGGCGCATCCTGCGGGAAACCGACCGCGTCATCGCCGAACTCAGTGCCGCCATCACCCAGCACGGATTACACGCCATAAAATTTAATGCCCGCCTCGCCTACTTGGAGAATGCTACCTCCTGGGACGATGCGGCGTACTGGCCCTTCTGGGATGCGGCCACCTCCCTGAAGGTCCCGGTCTTCTTTACCCTGGGCACGGGCAAGGCCGAGATGTCCGGAAGGATGTCGGTGACCGAACAGCGCCAGGGCTATCTCGACGAACTGCACGCCGTGGCCTGCTGGATGGAGCGCTACCCCCAGGCGGTGTGCAGCCTCACCCACGGCTTCCCCTGGCGGGCCTTCCTCGAAGGGGATCGCATTGTCCTGCCCGAGGCCATCTGGGAACTCTTCCAGAACCCCAACTGCAACCTGGAGGTGTGTTTCCCGGTCCGCCTGGGCGACCTCTTCGACTTTCCCTATGCCCAGGTCTGGCCCACCCTGGAAGAGATGGTCGAGCGGGTCGGAGTCGACCATCTGCTCTGGGGCACGGACATGCCTTTCCAGAACCGCTTCTGCACCTATAGGCAGTCGCGCGACTGGATCGAAAAATACTGCCGCTTCCTCAGCCAGGAAGACTTGGGCATGATTATGGGCGGCACTGCGGCCCGCATCCTTGGGCTCTGAGGTCAGCGAGAAAAGTTATGCGTTTAGGAGGGTTTGCCGCCCTGGTGCTGGCCTGGTGCGGCGCTATTGCCTGCGGATCACACGAGCCGACGGCCCAGGGCGATGGGCGTGCGCTGGCCAAGGTCGGCCAAACGCCGATCACCGAGGGGGATTTCAGGCGCTTTCTCGCCAACCTGCCCGACTGGACCGCCAGCGAAAAGCAGGGAAGCGCCCTGGTCCGAGATTATCTGCAGACCCTCATCGACCGCGCCCTCCTCCTGCAGGAGGCCAGAACCCGGGGGCTGGAACAGGTCCCCAATGTCCAGAAGCACACCGCGCAGGCCCTGCGGCAAAAACTTATAGGGGAGATCGAAAGACGCCAGATCACCAGCCGCATCGCCATCAGCGAAGCCGAGACCGAACGCGCCTATCTCGATCACCACTGGAACCGGCAGCTCAAAATCGCCCATATCCTACTAGCTGACCGTGCGCGCGCTGAAGCAGCGCTGGCCGTGCTGCGGGCTGGCCGTCCTTTTGCCGGGGTGGCGCGGGAGTTTTCGGAAAACCCCCGCACCGCCCCTCGCGGAGGCGAGAGGCCTTATTACTATACCCGCAACAATGCCCACCCGGCGGTGCGCGACGCCCTCTTCCGCCTCAAAGTGGGGGAAATCTCAGGGGTCATTCCCGTTCCCAAAGGCTACGAAATCTTCAAGGTCCTGGACGAAACCACGCTGCCCTACGACCAGATCAAAAGCCAGGTCTACAAAGAACTCTTTCAGACGCGCCTGACCGCCGCGCATAAGGTCTATGTCGATTCCCTAGCAGCCCAGTTCGGCGTGAGGCCCAGCCGGGAGGGTCTGGGCACGCTGATGCGCGTTTTGCGCGCCGCCCAGCAGGAGGGAGCCGCTTATCTGGGCGCAGCGGTCGCCGGGGTGGTGCTTTTCACCAACGCCGATGGACAGATCACCATCGGCGAAGCAGTGGAACAATCGCAGTTCATCCGCCAGGCCAGAGACGTGTCAGACAGCCTGAAAGTGGATTACTATCTCCAGCGGGACGTGGTAGCGCCCCGCCTGCTGCTGCTGCAGGCGTACCAATCGGGACTGGACCGGGAACCCGAAATCAGCGCCTGGCTGAAGAGACGCACAGAGGATGCGCTGGTCCTGGAACTGCGCCGGCTCGAGGCCTCGCAAAAGGCGGCCGTGACTGAGACCGAGGTGCAGCAGTTTTACCAAGCCCACCCAGACCGCTATAGAACCTCCTCGCATGTCGAGGTCATAGAAATCCTGGTCGCCACCCAAGCCGAGGCAGAAGAACTGCTCGCCGAGATTCGCGCTGATCTGCACCGGGCCCAACCCCTGGTCGCCCTCATCCGCACGATCCGCAAGCGCCTGGAGCGCAACGAGGGGGTGGCCGACCAAGTGCAGGCGCTGCGTTCGCTGAGTGCCGACCCTGAGGTCTGCGGCTGGTTGCACCGCCGCCTGGACAACCAGCAGACCCTAGCCCAGGTTATCGAAGAGATTTCGCAGGCGACAAGTCCAGAAGATTTGGTGGAACAGTACATCATGCGCCATCTGGCCCTTGGCCGCAGCCTGCGGCCAGGGGGCAGCCAGGTGGAAGGGTCGTACCAGCTCTACTGGTACGACCAGGGGCGTTTTGGCCCGCTGGTCAAAGAGGCCATGGAGGCCGATGTCGGTGCGCTGCTGGGGCCGCTTGAGAACGACTCTTTTTATTCCATCGCCAAAGTCACTGATCGCCGCCCTGCAGAATTGCTGTCTTTTGCCGAGGTCGAGAAACGGATCAAGATCTCTTTGCAGGAACAGAGAGAACGCCAATTGTTCGCCCAGTGGTTGGAAGAGTTGCGCCAGACCCATAAAAACGAGGTGGAGTTTTTCCGCGAACCTATCGAAGAACTGGGCAGGCAACTCCAGCAGGAAAGCCAGGGCGGGGATGCTTTGCCTGCCCAGGGTGCGCCGTGAAACGCCGCGAGTTTTTGCAATACCTGGCAGCCGGCACCCTGGCCGGGGGGTGCGGGCGCTATCTGCCAGAAGACGACCTCATGGAGGTCTCCATTCCCGGCTTCCAGCCCCGCGCTGCCCAAGTGGAAATCACCCAAATCCTCTGGAAGGCCGTAGACCTCTTCCGGGAAAAACATCCTGAAATCCGCATCGAACCGGCCAGCGGGGGCGGGGGCGGGTACGAGGAATTGATGATCCGGGTGATGGAGGGCAACCCACCGGATATCATGTCCTTTGCCGGCGGCGACACCGGGCTGGTCTATTCCTATATAGAGCAAGGACATGTCCTCGACCTCAGCGAGTACTTGCAGTGGCCCTCCTACGACACCCCGGGGGCCAGCTGGCTGGAGACCATCGACCCGCTCTATCACGAGGCCCTGACCTACAATGGCCGTTTCTACGCCATTCCCCTCACCGTGTACACCCTGCAGTTCTACTGCAACAAGGCCCTGTACGAGCGCGCCGGCGCCGATCCCAATCCCCCGACCTGGGATTGTTTCCTCGACAATTGCGAGCGCCTCAAAAGGATCGGGGTGGCGCCCATCACTCAGGACGGTATCCACTGGTACACCAGCTGGTGGTTCGACCACCTGGCCCTGCGCCTCCTGGGACCAGAGAAGGTCCGCCAAGCCCTGCGCGACCCGGAAAGGCGGACCAAATGGACGGAACCGGGTTTTATCCAGGCGGCGCGTATGGTCGGCGAACTGCTGGACCGGGAATATTTTGTCGCGGGATTTTCCGGACTCAACCACATCGAGTCTGAACTGCTCTTCTGGCAGGGCCAGGCGGCAACCCTCTTTGTGGGCAACTGGCTGACCAGCGCCCGCAAGGAAATCATGGGCGACGATTTCCGCCTCTACGCCTTTCCCTTCCCCGGGGTCGAAGGCGGCCAGGGCAGCCCGCACGCCTTGATGGGGTACGCGGGGGCGCTCAGCATTCCCACCCGGGCCCGCCACCCTGAGTTGGCGGCCGACTTTCTTCGCCTGCTCGACAGCCGCTGGTTTCAGGAGCAAATGGTCCAACAGGTGCTCAGGGTCAGCCCCTTGTCCAGCGTCTCCTTCCCGCCCGTACATCAGGGCCTGGACCTCATCCTCAAAAACAAAGATAGTTTCTACCCCTTCTCTTTTGGCCTAGAGGGCGCCCACCCCTTTTTATATCGCCAGTACTGGGATGAATGGAACCGCTTCATGGTCGCCCGCGAAATCTCCGCAGAGCAACTGGTGGGAGGACTTGAAGACATCTTCACCCGGTACTTCCAGACCGTGGAACTCTCCCCTGCCAGTATGCTCTGATCACCCCGTCTGAGGCCATGATTGAAACTCCTCGCATGCGCTCTTTTTTGCTGCTCGCCAGCTCGCTGCTCCTGACTATGCAGACTGCCCAAAGCGCGCCCGGCGACTGGCCCCGGCCCCGCCAGAACGCCGCCCTGACCGCCAGCCAGCCGCTGCCGGGCGGGATGACCCAGGCGCCCACCCTCAAGGCCCGCTGGAACCTGGGCCGCACCCGCCCGGCCTTTACCGCCGCCAGCACCCAGGGCGGGACGCCGGACCGGGCCCTCTGCCTGCACGGGGGCGCCCTGTACTGTTATGACTTGGAAGGCCGTCTGCAGTGGCAGGTGCATCCGCCTGGCCTCAACTTCACCCAGATCACCGCCATCACCGACCTGGACGGCGACGGCCATCAGGAGGTGGTCCTGATGGCGGGCCGCCCCACCCCGCCCTATGGCGCTGTGGCTACCATCGGCCTGGAGGAGGGCCAATTGCAGTGGCAGTGCGAGGTGGACCCCATGTCCTACGCCTGGTACCTGTACGCAGACCAGTTCCTCCCCGAAGAGGTGGGAAAGCAGTTGGTGGTGATTATGCACGGTTATCCTCCTGACCAGCAAAACGGCTACATCGCCCTCTACGCCTGCCCCGGCCCCGGCCAGCTCCCCCAGCAGCAGTGGCGCTATGACTTTGACGATTACACCTGCTTCCCCTCCCTGCTGCGCAGCGATATGGACGGCGATGGGATTAAAGAGCTTTGCGTCCAGACCCACAGCCGCATGTGGGTGCTGGCCCCGCGCACCGGCGAGGTGAAGCAGTTCGCCAAGTGGGATGTCTCGCCGGGCAATGTGCGCAGCTACGGCCTGGTACGCTTTGTGGATCTGGACCAAGACGGGCGCGAGGATTTCCTGTGTATCGCCAACTTCTCCCAGCACCACGAGGTGCTGCTCAACCGGGGGGGCAAGCTGGAGCTGGCTTGGGCTAAGGGCTGGCCCGAGAGCGTGACCACCGGCAAGGTAGCCACCACCTGGGCCGAACCCCCGCAGGCGGATGTGGACGGGGATGGCCGGCTGGAATTGGTGCTCTCGATGTACAACTCCGAAAACGAAGGGGCCTGGTTATTAAGGGTATACGACGCTCTCACCGGCGAACTGGGCTACCGCCTGCCCGGCGCCATCGCGGTGTCCACCGGCGATTTAGACGGGGACGGCAGCGCCGAAATCCTCGCCAATCTCTCCACCGACCCGACCCGCACCGCCATCGAGGCCGCGGTGGTGCTCAAGCTGGTGGACGGCGAATTGCGCCCGCTCTGGAGGCAGGAGCAGGCGGTGGCCGCGCCAGGACCTGGCTTCTCGGTGCAATACGAGGGCATCACCCAGACTTTGACTTGGGAAGAGGGCCAGGTGCGCTGCGCGCCCATCACCCCGCCGCCGGCCACCGGACCCGATTTCTCCGCGTTGCCCGCCATCGCCGGCACCCCCTCCCCGGTACTGCTGGTGGCCGATCTGGACCGGGACGGGCGCAACGAAATTCTCTACTACCGCGACAACCAGGCCGAGGTGCTGTCTCTGCAACAAGATTATACCTGGAAGAAAGGTGGCAGCTATGCCTCCTCCGCGCTGCCAGCCCTGGCCGATATGGATGGGGACGGGTACCTGGAAATCGTCACCGGCCAGGTCTCGCCCACTCAGCTGCCCCGTCTCGAAGCCCGCACCCCGGCCCTGGGGGACAGCTTGCGCTGGTCCATCGAGCTGCCGGCCAGCCCTCGCACCGGCCTGCCGTACGGGCATGCCCTCTATTTGCAGCCCGGACATTTCACCGGCAACTACGGATCGGACCTCTACGTCTGGGCCGGCACCCCCCTGGTCCGCTCGCTGGTGGTCGAGGGCCGCACCGGCAAGGTGGTCTGGGAGAAGGGGGAGATCGAGGGAACAGAGCGCTACTGGGGGCCCAGCGTCAACGCAGCGGCTGGCTGGGACGCGGACGGGGACCGGACCGAAGATCTAATTTTCACCAATCCCGACTATTACTGCATCCTAGCCGGCCCCAATGGAGCCGTCCTGCACGGCCCTTCCTTCCCGCCCAAGATCTTCGACCAGCCCAGCCAGGGGCTCTACTCCTTCCCCGCCCTGCTCGCCCGGGAGGGGGAGCCGCCACTGGTCTGCCTGGCCGGGGCCCACTATTTCCTGGCGGTCATGGACCTCGACGCCACCCCGCGCTGGTACCGCCTTCCGGTCCCCGGCGAGAACCGGGCCGGCAACGAGGGCTTTCTCCGGACCAAAGAGGGCCGCTGGCTCATCGGCATCGGCCGCCAGAACGGCAACTTCGCCTGCGTGGATGCCGAAACCGGGACCCTGCGCTGGGAGCTGCCCATCGGTGCCACCTGCTCCGACATCGCCAGCGGCGACCTGGATGGGGACGGGCAGATGGAATTTCTCTTTGGCACCAGCCACGGCCAGTTGTGGACGGTGGCAGATGCCGGCGGCCAGCCCCGGGTACTCTGGCAGGCAGACCTGCCCGCCGGCAGCGGCCCGCCCTTGATCGCCGACGTGGACGGGGACGGGGCCAGCGAGGTGGTGGTCTGTACCCTGGACGGGTACCTCAACGTGCTGGGGCCCTAACAAAAAACCGGCCCCGGGTTTCCCCGGGACCGGCCTCTTTCCCCCCACCCCCTTTTCAGCGCAATGCCACCACACCTCCGCCCTTGATGGCGCGGATCACTTCCTTTTCCACATCCCCCTGCTTGACCATGC
>SICG01000140.1 GCA_009691525.1 Candidatus Latescibacterota bacterium
GGCGGGAATCAGGACCGCGAGCGAGAGCACCCAGCAACAGGCCGGCGCGCCGAGCCGGGCATCAGAGGTAAGTCTCCAGCCAGGCCAGGAGCAACTGCACGGCCTCAGGTTTGTTGTGCAGCAGATCCAAGCCGTGATCCGAGGAGTTAGAGAAAATCTTGACGGTTTTTGGATCGCCGGTGCTATAAGCCAGGGTATTGGAGAAACGGGCAAATTCGAGTTGCTCGGTATTGTCGATGGGAATCACGTCGTCGGCACCGACCAGGTAGAGGATGGAGTGCGGGGCGAAGGGTTTGAGCCCAGCGCCCACCACCAATGGCTGCAGAGTCTGAGAGTCCCACAGGCCGGGCGAGAGGGCTACGGCCGTCCTGATCTGGGCGGGGAAAACCCCCATACTCACAAAGGTCACGTTGCCACCCATTCCATTGCCGATCATCGCGATGCGGGAGGCATCGGCCTGGGGCTGGGTTCCTATCCACTTGAGCGCTGCCTGCACGTCGAGGTAGCTCTTTTCGAGATCCTCGAGGGAGAGATCGGGGCTGTCGCGGTTATCGTCTGGCAGGGGGGTTTGACCGTGACCGCGCAGGTCGATGGTCAGGGTGAGGTACTGATGCTGCAGCAGCTGATCGAGGAAGAAGACCCACTCCTCTTTGCTGCCGAACAGATCGTGGACCAAGATAACCACCGGCAGGCGCTGGCCGCTCTTCAAGCTTCCTTGCGGGTCGCCGAACAAGGCGCTGACCTGGACGCCGTCGGCAGAGGGAAAGGACACCAGTTCGAGCTGGTAGGCCCGCCCAGGACCGGGCTTGAAATCCGGCCCGGTGATGCGGTTTCCCTGCTGATCGTCGCCACAGCCCCAAATCCCGAGCACCAGCGATAGTCCCACTGAACACCAGCGAAGCATCGTTTTCATCTTTCTATCCTGCTCCTTGACGGATATGCAGCTAATAAACCATACGATAAGTCGACTGTCAAATAGTGCGCCTTGACAGGGTCGGCGGGCAGGGGTACCCTAAGCCCATGCGTCCCTTCACCATCTGCGCTCCATGATCCAGATCAAAGGCCTGGGCTTCGTCCATCCCGGGCATATCCCTGCCCTACAGGACCTCAACCTGGAAATTGGCCCTGGGGAACGCCTGGCCATCATCGGCGCCAACGGCTCAGGCAAAACCACGCTGGCCCGCTGCCTCAACGGCCTGCACCAGCCGCAGGCCGGACAGGTGCTGGTGGACGGCCTCTCCACCGCTGACCCTCACGCCCTTTTTGCCATCCGCCAACGAGTCGGCATGGTCTTCCAGAACCCCGACGACCAGTTCATCTCGACCCAGGTAGAAACCGAGATCGCCTTTGGCCTGGAGAACGTCGGCCTGCCCCCCGACCAGATGCGGCAGCGCGTGGACCAGGCCCTGAGCGACTTCCAACTCGAAGCGTACCGACGCCATCCCCCCCACCACCTGTCGGGCGGCGAGAAGCAGCGGGTGGCCATCGCCGCCGCGGTGGCCCTGCGCCCGCGCTACTTGGTGCTCGACGAACCCACCGCCCTGCTCGACCCGCAGAGCCAGCGCCAGGTCAGTGCGCTATTGGCCTGCCTGCGCGACCAATTCGGCATCACCACCATCCACATCACCCAGCTACCCGCCGAGGCCGCCCAGACTGAGCGCGTCCTGGTCATGCACCAGGGCCGGCTGGTGGGCGACGCGCCGCCAGCAGCGATCTTCGGGGACACCCGGTTGTTAAAAGAGGTCGGCCTGGAGGCACCTTTTGCCAGCGCCCTGATCCTGGCCCTGGCCGCCCGCACTGAGCAGTCTCTGCCCCCTGCCCTCAATCTGGAGGAGCTGGCCGACATGCTCGCCACCCACCGCCTGAAGACCCCTGCAGCGGCGGCAGTTGAGCCGGAAACACCCATCGCCGCTGCCAAAATCGCCCTGCACAAACTCAGTCACGCCTACGACCCGAACCTGCCCACCCGGCGGACCGTGCTCG
The DNA here is from genome assembly GCA_009691525.1 of Candidatus Latescibacterota bacterium. GTDB lineage: Bacteria > Latescibacterota > UBA2968 > UBA8231 > UBA8231 > SICG01. The sequence goes on from SICG01000140.1 coordinate 1,984, forward strand.
AAGCGCTTGACCTGGATATCCCCGCCGGCGGCCTGCTGGCCTTGCTGGGGATCAGCGGTTCGGGCAAAACCACCCTGGCCCAGCACCTAAATGGCTTGCTAAAACCCCAGGCCGGAAAGGTGCTGCTGGATGACCGGGATATCTGGGCCCACCCCAACGACCTGGTTGCCGTGCGCCGGCGCGTGGGCCTGGTCTTTCAGTTCCCCGAGCTGCAGCTCTTTGAAGAGACGCTCGAGCTGGATGTGGCTTTCGGTCCCCGCAACCTGGGCGTCGCCGCCGACCTCCTCGAACGCCAGGTGGACCGCGCCCTTGAACTAGTAGACCTCCCGCGCGCTCGTTTTGGCAAGCGCCCCCCCCTGTCGCTGAGCGGCGGGGAGAAACGCCGCGCCGCCCTGGCCGGGGTCTTGGCCATGGACCCGGAGGTGCTGGTGCTCGACGAACCCACCGCCGGCCTAGACCCCCACTCCACCCGGCACCTGATCGAGCTCTTCCGCCAGTTTCAGCGGGAGGGCAAGACCCTGGTGCTCATCGCCCACGACATGGACCTGGTGGCCGAGCTGGCCACCCATGTGGCCGTGTTGGGCCAGGGCCGGCTGCAACTGTGCGGACCGGCCCGCCAGATCCTCACCCATCCCGATTTTACCCGCCTCAGCGGTCTCGAAGCGCCTTCGACGGTACAGCTGATGCAGGCCCTGGCCGCCAGGGGTCTGGCCGTGCCCGCCGGGGTGCTCCGATTCTCGGAAGCCGTCGATTTTCTCGCTGCCGCCCTCTCACCCGATGGATGAAAGATGCCCGACTCCTCCGCAAATCTAATAATTCGCGGCGGCCGCCTCATCGATCCGGCCAGCCACATTAACACTCCCGCTGACCTGCTTATCGAAGACGGCCAGGTGCGCCGGGTGGGCCGCGACCTAAACGTCCCGCGCGGCATGCCGGTGCTGGAGGCGGCGGGGCTGATCGTCGCCCCTGGTTTCATCGACGCCCATGTACACCTGCGCCAGCCTGGTTTCGAGCACAAGGAGACCATCGCCAGCGGTACCGCCGCCGCCGCCGCCGGCGGTATCTGCGCAGTGGCGGCCATGCCCAACACCAATCCTCCACCCGACACTGCCCAGCGGGTGGAGGAGGCGCGCCGCCGCGCCGCCGGGGCATTGGTCCGAGTGTATCCCATCGGCTGCATCACCACTGGCCGCCTGGGCAAAAGCCTGGCCCCCTTGGCCGAACTGGCCCGCGCCGGGGCCGTGGCCTTTTCGGACGACGGCGATCCGGTGGAAGACGATGAGCTGATGCGCCGGGCCCTGGAACTGGGCCGCCAACTGGGGGTACCGCTTTTCCCCCACGAGGAGGTCAAGGCCCTCACCGCAGGTGGATGTATGCACGAAGGTCAGGTCTCTGCCCGCCTGGGCCTGAAGGGCATGCCCGGCGCCGGCGAAGAGATACTCATCGCCCGCGACATCGAGCTGGTGCGCCAGACCGGGGGGCCGCTGCATATCGCCCACATCAGCACCGCCGGCACGGTGGAACTGGTGCGCCAGGCCAAAGCCGAGGGATTACCAGTGACCTGCGAGCTATTGACCCACCACTTCATCCTCACCGACGAGGAGGTGGCCCGCCAGGGTACTCAGGCCAAAATGAGCCCGCCCCTGCGCAGCGGAACCGATGTGCAGGCCATGCTGCGCGGCCTGGCCGAAGGCATCATCGACACCATCGCCACCGACCACGCCCCCCATTCGGCTGAGGAGAAAAGTCGCCCTCTGGAGCAGGCCCCCTTCGGCATCGTCGGCCTGGAGACGGCAGTGGGACTGACGCTGACCTATCTGGTCCACACCGGCGTGCTGGACCTCTTTCAGGCCATCGAGAAATGGACCTGGGCTCCGGCGCGCATCCTCCGTCTGCCCGGCGGCCATCTCAGCCCAGGTGGCCTGGGGGATGTGACCCTCATCGACCCGAACAAGGAGTGGACAGTAGATGCCGTGCAGTTCCGCTCCAAATCGCAGAACACGCCCTTCAACGGCTACAAGCTCAAAGGCAAAGCCGTAGCCACCGTGGTGGGTGGGAAGATTGTCTATAGTGAGTTGGCCTGAAACGCTTCGATCAGATGAGTGATCTGCGGCTCGCCCTTGCCGAAGACCACCGCGATTACATCGAAACGAAACTCCTGTCCCCCGACCCGATGTCGCTCGCAGTAGTGCCGGGTCGCCCGCACCAGGTGGGCCCGCTTGGCCGCATCCACCCGCTCCTCCGGATGCCCCAACCCACCCGCCTGGCTGCTCTTCACCTCTACAAAAACCAAGCAATCCCCCTGGCGAGCCACCAGGTCCAGTTCGCCGCCGGCCCCACGGTATCGGCGTTCGAGGATCTGGTACCCACACCCCTCCAGGTACTCCGCAGCCTCTGCCGCGCCGCGCGGTCCAGTGCCCCCCAGCAACTGCCGACGCACCCGGTACTGGTTTCGCAACTCCTCCAGTTCTCCCGGTTGCAGCTCAGCCACCCCCTCTTTGATATAGAGGGCGATCCGCTCCAATTCCGCCAGGTGCCGGCAACTCTCGATGCCTTCCATGAACAGACTGAAACTCGCCGAGGCTTTTCTGGTCCTGGCCACCGGGGCAAAAGAAAGCCGGTGGAGCGGGCAGGGGCCCAGTGCCTCCAAGGCGTCGAGGTGCTGGGGGCTCCCGTAGCCTTTGTGCTCGGCGAATCCATAGCCGGGATACTGGAGATCGTATTCGACCATCAGCCGGTCGCGGTGGACCTTGGCCACCACCGAGGCGGCGGCGATGGACAGCGAACGACTGTCCCCCTGGACCACTGCGGTCTCGGGATAGGGGCTGCGGGGCCGATGGCTGCCGTCCACCAGCACCTGCTGGGGCGCCTCTCCCAGTTGGGCCAGCGCCAGGCGCATGGCCTTGAGCGAAGCCTGGAGGATGTCGATCTGATCGATCTCGCCGGCTTCCACCTGGCCAATACCCAGGGCCTGGGCCTGGGCGGTGATCTGGAGGGCCAGACGCGCTCTTTTCTCCGGCGAGAGTTTCTTGGAATCATCGAGGCCGGGCAACCGGGTCTGAGGCCTGAGGATCACGGCGGCGGCCACCACCGGGCCGGCCAGGCAGCCCCGGCCCACCTCGTCCACCCCAGCGACTCGGGCGCAGCCCTGGGCCCACCAGCGCTGCTCCAACTCCAGCAGGCGCCCCAGGCGGGTCTGTTCCGCCTCCTGCCGCTGCCAGGCCTGACGGCTCCTGATCCCGAGCCGACGCACTCCCAGCCGCGGGTCCCGCTCCAGCAGGGCCCACAGCTCCGGAGCGCAGCCGCTGTGCTCCAAGCACTCGCGGACCTGGGCTACACTTAGTTGCCGAAGTGTCTCCAACGTAAGCGGGGGATGGAGGGGGTCTTGGGTTGACACCGGGGCAGGCCCTGTTATATTTCAGCCGGATGCGACAAATCAGAGGAGAATTGCCATGAGACGCTGGGTAGCCGCGCTGACTGCGGTGTCACTGCTCTTGAATAGTCTTCCCGCCCTGGCCCAGACTACCCCACCTGCCGCGGCAGAAGTGCGCCTCTATCTGACCGACGGCTCGGTGGTCACCGGACAGCTGATCTCGCGCAGCAAGGATCTGATCGTGGTGCGCTCGCAGGAGAAAATCTTCACCTTTGAGCCAACCCAGGTAGAGAAAATCGTCACCCCCGAAAGCCTGGGCAGCGGCGCCCGGACCATCACGGTCATGGAATTTCCCTACATCAGCTTCCTGGGCGGCACCGTGGCCTTTGGGTTGCTCTCCTGGGTGAAGTTCGACACGGCGGCCAAAAGCAACCGCGAGGCCGACCTCAACAAAGAAAAGAAGGTGCTGGCGCACGCCCAGAAACTGCGCGACAAGGCCGACCGGGCCATCATGCTGGGCTGGGGTTCGGCGCTCCTAGCCACTGGCAGCATGGCCGTGGCCCTCTATCCACACAAGGCCACCCGCCGGGTCTTCCCCGAACTCTCGCTGGAAACCGGCGCTCCGATCCTGTTGCTGAGCTACTCCTTCTAATCGCGCCGCTGCCGGCGCAAGAGGCGCAGCTCCTCCTCCATCGCTTCGATCTTCATGTTCTGCAAGCGCATGATGTCGCGGTAGAGGTGGGCGCGTTCGTCCTGCGCCCCCAAGGCCCGGCGCAGGGTTTCGAGGTGGCCCAGCACCTGGTCGAGCTGGGCTTCCTCGGCCTGACCCGCCGCTGCCTTGGCCCGCAGTTCGCCGGGCATGAAGGCCGCCGAACTCTGCCGCAGTTCCTGCCATTTGTCCTCAATGCGCCGGTCCAACTCCTCCGCTTCGCCGGCGCGCAACTGGGAACGCTGGGCCCCTTCCTCCAGGGCGGCGGCGAACTTGCCTTTTTCCGGGCGGGCAGGCGGCAGATCCTCCCGCTCATCCTCCTCCTCGGCCCGGCGGCCCCGGCGGTGCCACCACCACATGATCCCCAGCCCCAGCACACACACCCCGGCCACCGCCCCCAGATAGTTCCACAACACATCCTCCACTGGTTGCCTGGGCGGCTCGGGCTCCACCGCCGGCGCGCGGGCCGGCTCCGGGACGCTGGGGGTTTCCCCCCGCCCGAGCGCCTGGTACTTGGCGGCGCTGTCCGGCTCGGACCTGAGCTGGTAGATCTCCCCCAGGCGCGAGAACACCGTGCGATTGCCCGGGCTTTTACCCAAAGCCTTGTACAGCTGCTGCAGGGCAGCCGGGTAGTCTCCCAGTTGCTCGTGCGCCTGAGCGGCATGAATCAATGCGTTGAGATTCTCGGCGTCCTGCTGCAGCGCTTCTTCAAAGCTGCGCAGGGCCGCACTGTAGTTGCCCGCCACCTCGTGCTGCAATCCCTCGGCGTACGGGTTGCGCTTCAGGTCCTCGACCGCCGCCGCCGGCACCCGTTCAGCCGGCGGTGCCGGCGCATGGGCGTCCCTGGCCCTGGCGGCAGGGGCAACTGGCGGGGACACGGGCTCCTGGACCGGGGGACGGGGTTCCTTGGCGCGGGGCACTTTGGCGGCTTTGGGCACTGGCGCACCCTCGCGTTCGGTGACCAGAGTATAGTGTACCCAGCCATTGCGCCCGTCCGGCAGCTTTACCTGGTACCAGTCCCCTTTGCGGCGGATTTTCTCCAATTCCTCGCCCTGCACCACCACCTCGACCTTATCCGACTGCACAGTGGCATCGCTGCGGATGGTGACCTGGGCGCGATTGGCCACCAACACCGCCCACGAAGAGGTGGGCTGCAGGCCGCAGGACAGGGCGAGGGCAAAGAAAATTACTTTGATCATTGGACCAATTGCTTTTTCTGCAGATAGTGGAGCAGGGCCCGCAGGCCCAGCACATAACTGTAGGCACCGAAACCGGCAATCTGCCCCACGCAGACCGGGGCAATAACCGAGTGGTGACGGAATTCCTCGCGGGCGTGCACGTTGGAGAGGTGTACCTCGACAGCCGGCAGGGCCGCTGCCGAAACCGCGTCGCGCAGGGCGATGCTATAATGGGTCAGGGCGCCGGGGTTGATCACCAGCCCGTGGGCCCAGTCGCGGGCCTGGTGGATGGCGTCCACCAGCGCCCCCTCGTGGTTGGACTGCAGGGCACGCACTTCGGCGCCTAAGGTCCGGGCCTCGGCCTGCACCATCTCGTCGATCTGGGCTAGGGTCTCGCGGCCGTAGATGCCCGGCTCGCGGGTGCCCAACAAATTGAGGTTGGGGCCGTGCAAAAGGGTGATCCTAGGGCTCAAGTTGTTCCCCTTTCCCCAGAGTGTGTTCGGCTTCGTGTAACACCAGCGCGGCCAGCACCATGCCCGCCGTCTCACTTCTCAAGACCCGATTTCCCCAAGAAACAATCTGGGCGCCCAGCCGGCGCGCCACTGCTACTTCCCCTGGGGAGAAGCCCCCTTCCGGGCCCACCGCCAGGATCAACCGCTCGGCCTGGCCGACCGCCAGGCAGCGCCGCAATTCTTCCCCGCCGGTGGGGACCGCCAGCAACACCTGTTGCCCCTCCTCCACCCTGGACCTCACTACTTCTCCCAACACCGCCGGGGCGAGGATAAGGGGCAGACGGGAGCGACCGCATTGCTTGAGAGCGGCACGCGCCAGGTGTTCCCAGCGGGCCGTCTTGTGTTCCGATCCCGGCCGCACCACCCCTCGTTCCGTGAGCAAGGGCACCAACTCTGCCACCCCCAACTCGGTGGCTTTCTCGACCAGAAAGTCAAAACGCTGCCCTTTGACCAGGGCTGCAGCCAGGGTGAGGCGCACCGGACTTTCGCCCCGGTCCTGCTGGCGGTCCAGGATCTGCGCCCGCACCTGGTCTCGGTCCAGGTGCTCAATGCGGACCTGGTACCAGTTTCCCGCCCCGTCTACCACCTCCACCACCTCGCCCTGCCGGTGCCGCCGCACCCGCGCCAGATGATGGGCTTCCTCCCTTCGCAACACCAAGGTGTCATCTTGAACATCGGCGGGGTCCACCAGAAATCCCGCCATTTCAGGCCGTCCGCCGCGCCGCCACCGCAATCCATTCGTTGCGGCGGCGTACCTGGTCCACCTGCAACCCGGCCGCCTCCACCTGCTGACGGAAGGTCTCCTCCTCCTGGACCAGCAGGCCGGAGAAGATCACCCGACTCCCCGGCCCCATCACCTGTCGTATCTGGGCCAACATTGGCACCAGCACCGAACGCTGGATATTGGCCAGAACCAGATCGAAAGACCTTGCCGCCACCACCTCGATGCTGCCCTGATGCAGGATGGCCTCCACCCGGTTGTACGTCAGGTTCTCGCGGGCATTGTCCAGGGCCAGCGGGTCGGTGTCCACCAGCCTCAGGCTACCTGCGCCCAGGAGACCGGCGGCGATGCCGAGAATGCCGCTGCCGGTGCCCAGGTCCAGGCAACGGTCTCCGGGTCTGAGCAAGAGGTCCAAGAGTTCGAGGCACAGCTGAGTGGATTCGTGGCCGCCGGTGCCAAAGGCCATTTTGGGATCGATGACGATGGCCACCTGGCCGGGGTTAGTCTCCACCGGAATCCAGGAAGGGTGGACCACGATGCGCGGGGTGGCCCAGACCGGCTGGAAAAAGCGGCGCCACTCGAACTCCCAGTCCTGGGCAGGCACCTGCTCGGCAGCCAGACACGCTCCGGGCAACCCCAGGCCGACCAACTGCCCCTCCAACTGCTGGCAGATCGGGGCCAGTTCGAGGCCGGCTTCAAAGTAGACGTTCAAACACGAGACCTCGCCTTCCTCTTCGAGCGCTAGACCGCAACTGCCCAGCGCAAAACACCAGGCAGAGACCACTTCGGCGAGGTCACTAGGCACGGCGATGGTCAGGCAGTGCCAGCTCTGGCCTTCAGCGGGATTCACCATGGTCGGTCCGGGTTTGCTGCTATGATGCTGCTATGATAAGGTTGTGTGCGCGAAAGCGTCAAGCGAGAGTAAAAACAGGGGGGTGTTGCTAGAGCGAAGTAGCCAGCCGGCGCACCGAGGCTTCGAGCTTGGCGGCGATCTCGGCAAAGGCCCGGCCAGAGGGCGAGTCCGGGGCCGCCAGCGCGATGGGCCGCCCCTGGTCGCCGGCGATGCGTATAGCCGGTTCCAAGGGGAGTTCCCCGAAAAACTCGATCCCCAGCTTTTCTGCGGCCTCGCGACCCCCGCCGTAGCCGAAGATCTCGTGGCGGGCCTGGCAGTGCGGGCAAAGGTAATAGCTCATGTTCTCGATCAGTCCCAGGGTCTCCACCTCCACCTTCTGGAACATGGCGATGCCCCGCACCACATCCTGCAGGGCCACCTCCTGGGGCGTGGTCACCACCACCACCCCGGAGAGTTCTATCGTCTGGCTCAGGGTGAGGGGGATATCCCCTGTTCCCGGAGGAAGATCGAGCAGCAGGTAGTCCAACTCGCCCCATTCCACCTGGTTGAGGAACTGCTGCACCGCCTGGCCCAGCAGGGGCCCGCGCCAGATCACCGGGGCCTCCTCACCAGTGACAAAGCCGATGGACATCAGTTCCAGGCCCGCTTTGGCGATGGGGCGGATCTTGCCGGAGGGCGTGATGGTGGGTTCCTGACGAATCCCCATCAGCAGGGGCAGGCTGGGTCCGTAGATATCGGCGTCGAGTAATCCCACCCGCGCTCCGGCGGCAGCCAGGCTGAGGGCGAGATTGACGGCCACTGTCGATTTGCCCACCCCGCCCTTGGCACTGGTCACGGCGATGGCGTTGCGCACGCCGGGCAGCATCTCGCCGGCAGCCAGGGTCCTGGGCCTGGGGGACTCTTCCTGGTTGCTCATCCGCCGAAGGCCTCGCGCATCTTGTCGAAAAAGCTTTTGCCCTCTTCGGCGGCCCGTCCTTGCTCCAGGCTGGACAACTCCTCAAATATCCGGCGTTCCTGTTCGCCCAACTGGGAGGGCGTGATCACCACCACATCCACCAACTGGTCGCCCACCCCGCGGCCCTCCACATCGGGGACACCCTTGTTGGCCAGGCGCAATACCCGGCCCGACTGGGTGCCAGGCTGGATCTTCAGCCTGGCCTTGCCGATGAGGGTGGGCACCTCCACCTCGTCGCCCAGCGCCGCCTGGCTGAAGCTGATGGGCAGGCGGTAATGCACGTCATTGCCCTCGCGGACAAAGTGGGCATGCTCTTTTTCTTCTATGAAGACCAGGCAGTCGCCCGGCGGCCCACCCCGTGGACCGGCATCCCCCTGCCCGCGCAGCGGGATATAGTTGCCGGAGCTGACCCCGGCGGGGATACGGACCGAAAGCTGGGTGCTGCCCCGCCGCACCCCCTCGCCATCGCATTCGCGACAGGGATCGCGCACCACGCTGCCCTCGCCCTCGCAGGTCGGGCAGGGCGTCACCACCATGGACTGGCCGAAAAAGGACCGGGCCACCTGCTGCACCTGACCCATGCCACCGCAGGTCTTACAGGTTTCCTTGCCGCTCCCTTCCCTGGCCCCCGAGCCTTTGCAGGTATCGCAGCGCTGCAGCCGGCTCAGCTTGATTTTTTTCTCCACCCCGGCGGCGATCTCCTCGAGGGTCAGCTCGATGGCGATCTTGAGGTCGCGGCCCTGGGGCGGACCGGCCGGACCGCGCCGCCTTCTGCCCCCACCCCCAAAGATGTTGCTGAAGAGGTCTTCAAAGTCGCCGGCGTGGGTGAAGTCCGACCACTGGAAGCCGCCGCGACTGAAGTTCCCTTCCACCCCGGCATGACCAAAGCGATCGTACGCCGCCTTCTTCTGGTCGTCGCTGAGCACTTCGTACGCCTCCGAAGCCTCCTTGAATTGCTCTTCGGCTTCGGGATTGTTGGGATTGCGGTCGGGATGGTACTTGAGCGCCTGCTTGCGGTAGGCACTCTTGATTTCGCCCTGGCTGCTCTCCTTGGAGATGCCGAGGGCCTCGTAATAGTCCCGTTTGGCCATTCTGATCCTAGTTCTTCTTTTTGTCCTCGTCGACCACTTCGAAGTCGGCGTCTACTGCGCCACCCTCGTCCTTTCCGGGGCCAGAAGCGGAGTCGGGCTGCCCTTCCTGTTCGCCGGCCTTCTGGTAGATTTTCTCGGAGAGTTTGTGGGCCTGGGTCTGTAGGGTTTCCATGGTTTTGTCGAGGGCTGCGTCGTCCTCTCCTTCCAAAGCCTGCTTCACCGCTGCCACCGCCTGCGCCACCGCCTCCCGCTCCGCAGCGGGCAACTGGTCCCCCTGCTCCTTGAGCAACTTCTCCACACTGTAGACCAAGCCATCCGCCGCATTGCGCTTCTCCAC
>SICG01000141.1 GCA_009691525.1 Candidatus Latescibacterota bacterium
ATTTGGGTGAAAAATTCTATTATTTACAAAAGTTTGTAGTTGTTGCGTTTTTATTGACGACCGCGCTGGTTAAGTTAATCTTCCCCCCGTCCAGCAGCGGCTTTCCCCCATTGCTTTCACCGGAGGAGCCACACTATGTCCGCTCTGTGTCTCTTTTTCGCACATCGCCATGGGTACACTCTTCATTTTCTTCCCTATGGAGGACTTTAGTTGCCGATGGACGATTTGACTAGTCCTGCCGTCCCCCCCAAACTGCTGTTCATCCACAGCGGTTCGCCCAAGAAGCGGCTCACCTTCGACGCCGCTTCGGCCCTCGGTTTCGATATTTTTCTCTTCAATCCCGAACACAACTGGGCATCCTCCTATGCCCACCAGACCCTGATCACTGCCGGGCTGTCCTTGCCTCGCATCCTCGATCTGGCCGGCGATTTACACGCCCGACTGGGCCTGGACGGCGTGGTCACCTTTTGGGAAGAGGATGTACCCACCTGCGCGCTGGTCGCCCAACGGCTGGGGTTGCGTGGCAACAGCCCGGCAGCGGCCCTGCGCTCGCGCAGCAAGTTTCGCATGCGCCAGGCCTTCCTCAAAGCCGGCATCCCGGTTCCCCCCTTTGCGCGAGTCTCTAGTCCCGCTTCGCTATTAAAAGCCTGCGAAGAGGTCGGTTTGCCCGCAGTGCTCAAACCCGAGTGGGGCTCCGACAGCGAGTGGGTCACCAGGGTGGATTCGACCCAGGAAGCCCTGGAGGTTTACCGCGAAGTGCGCCGCCGGGTCCGGGTGCAGGACTGCATCTATTCCTATCCCACCGGGCATTTTATCCTCGAAGGATACCTCACCGGCCCCGAAGTCAGCATCGAAGGAGTGGTCCAGCACGGCCGGGTGACCATCTACGCCATCATCGACAAAGCCAAAATGCTGGAACCTTCCTTCATCGAGCGGGGCGAATGCACTCCCTCCCGCCTGCCGATGGCAGTCCAGCAGGATATACGCCAGATGGTGGCCCGTGGCGTGCAGGCTCTGGGGTTGGAAAACTCGGGGATTCATGCCGAGGTCAAGATCACCCCCGATGGCCCGCGCATCGTCGAAATCGGCGCCCGCATGGGAGGCGACTGTATCCACGCCCTGGTTAAACGGGTCTACGACATTGACCTGGCTGAGGAGAATATCCGCGCCTCTATGGGCCTACCGGTACACCCCGAGATGCCGGCGCATGGCTATGCCATTTCGCGCACCCTGGTCCCTGACCGGCCCGGGCGGGTGGTGCTGCAGTCCACCCGCGCCCTCCGCCGCAGCCGCAACCTGATTGAGGTGGTGCTCACCAAACATCCCGGAGACCAGGTGCAGGTCCCGCCCGAAGGCTACGACAATCTGGCCTGGATCAGTGTCTGGGGGCGCAACTACCGCGAGGCCGAGCGCCGGTTGGAAACCCGTTCCAGCCGCCTGGAAAACGCCTTCCTGATCCAACCCGACGAAATCCTTGGGGATTACGCCCATGGTGGCTGAGGGCCCGCACCTGCTGCTCATGCACACCGCCGGAGACCCTCGCCCCTACACTGACCGCCTGCGGCAGCGGGGTTACCGCTTGTCGCTGATCAAGAAGCGCCCCTCCACTGCCGACCGGACTTGCTTCGATCAGGTGGTCGATTGGGATTACCAGGAGGATCTGCACCACACCCTCGACCTCGCCGCCGGCCTCCACCGCGACCATCCGCTTTCGGGGGTGCTCAGTTTCTCGGAAAGCGGGGTGATCGCCGCCAGCCTGGTTGCCCGGCACCTGGGCCTGCCCGGCAATCCGCCGCGGGCAGCCCTGCGCGCCCGCAACAAATATCTGATGCGCCAGACCCTCCAGCAGGCGGGTCTGCCCACGCCGCCTTTCCACTTGGTACGCAGCGCGTCGCAGATCCACACTCTGCTGCAGGCGGCGGGCCAACCGATGGTGCTCAAGCCCATCAGCGGCTCGTCCAGTTACGGGGTGATCCGGCTCACACCGGAACACAGCCAAGCCCAGATCGCCTCCCGCCTGGACGAGGTGCGCTCCTACATCCGCGACTACCGCCGGCACAACCCCCAATACCCCTTTGAATTCTGGCTACCTCCCCCCGGCCTGGGTATCCCGGCGGAGGACGTCTTCTCCCCGGAAGAGGATTTCCTGCTCGAAGGCTTTATCCCCGGCCAGCAGTTCAGCGTCGATGGCCTGGCCTGCGGCGATCAGATCACCTGTCTGGGGGTGATCGAGATCGAGCGGATCAAGGATACAGCCTACTTCATGGAATACGAGGAGTGGATGCCCACCCGCTTGGGTCTCGAGCGGGAGGAGCAGATTCAGCAGGTGGTAGCCCAGGCGGTGCGCGCCCTGGGCCTGGAGCGCTCCTGCTTCCACTGCGAAGTCAAAGCCAACCCCGAGGGCGTTTTTGTTCTGGAGGTAGCGGCGCGGCGCGGTGCCGACAATATCTCCGACTTTCTGCAGCAGGTCATGGGCATCGATATCTACGAGGAAGGACTGCGTCTGGCCTGCGGCGAGCCGCGTTTCTATCCCGACCTGCAGCCTCGCTGTTGTATGAAAATGCGCTACTTTCTGCCCCCGGCATCGGGTACTCTCCAGGCCATCGAGGGCATCGAGGCCGTGAGCCGCGACCCGCGCCTGAGCGAACTCGAATTCGAGGTTTCGCCCGGTGACCAGGTCCTCACCCCTCCCGACGGGTACGAGTTTCTCGGTTATCTCAGTGTGGTTGGCGCCACCCCAGCCGCAGCCGAGGCAGCGCTGGAGGAGCTCTATGGCCGCATCCGCTTCCACATCGCTCCCGCTCCTGTCCCCTCCCTGGTACTACAGGCCGGATGAGCCTGGTCGTCGTCCAACCCAGCGCTGATTACGCCGCGCGGGTGCGCCGGCATTTCCCCGACGCCCTCTTCCTCGCCACCCCGGAACGGGCCGCCCTGCTCACCGATCATGCCGGGGTGATAGCCGCCGACCTGGACGATCCCGCCGCTGCCTTGCACGGCCTCGAGGCCTATACCGGCCCACGGCATCGGCGCTATCGCGGCCTGACCTGCTTCGTCTGCGACTACCTTCCCCTGGCGGGCGACCTGGCGCCGCTCCTGGGAGTGCCCTATCACGCTCCGGCAGCTATCAACCTGAGTCGCGACAAAGGCCGCGCCGCGTTGGCGTGGATGCATGCAAAGGTCTCCACCCCGCCCACCCGTCTGGTTCAAGGCGAGGCAGAGCTAGCGGAATTCGCTGCCCGGCACCCTGGCCCCTGGATCCTCAAACCCACCAATCGAAGCGGCAGCGAGTGGGTACTCAAAATCGAGGAGGCCGACCACCTGCCGGCAGCCCATCAGCGCCTCCGCCGAGGCCTCGAAGGGGCCCCGTACCTCGCCCAGTCTTTTGTTCAGGGCCGCGAAATCAGCGCCGACTTCTATCTCGGGAACGGCCAGGCTCGATTGCTGCGCCTGACCGAGAAGTACCTGATGCCCCAGGACGGCCTGGCCGGCCTGGTAGGCGCCTACTTCCCCGCCCGGGTGCCAGCGCCCCTGCGGGAAACACTTTTGGACACCTACCGGCGCGGAGCCCTGGCGCTGGGGGTACAGCGAGGCATCGTCATGGTCGATTCCATCCTCGATCGGGATACCCCATATCTGCTGGAGATGGCCCTGCGTCCAGGGGGCGACTGCCTGCCCGACCTCTGTATCCACGCCACCGGGTACGATCCCATCCTGGCTGCCTGCCAGGTGGCCCTGGGACAGACCCCTGATTTCCCCGACTTATCCCAACCAGCACCCCTGGCTGCCCTGCACCTGATGACCACCCGCAGCGGCCTGATCCGCACCATAGACTTCGGCCCTCTCGAAGCGCACCCGGCCGTGGTCCAGCTCGAACCCTACCACCTTCCCGGCGACGAACTGCGCTGCTGGGAAGGCAGCTACGACGACCGCATCCTGGCCGCCTGCCTGGTGCGCTACCAAGGGGAGGAAAAGCTCCCCTCTCTGATCGAAGAATTGCGCGAGCTCATCGCTTTGGAACTCGAAACCGACCCCCAGGCAGCTCTCAGATGAAACCCATCGATCCCGCTATCCTCGCAGCTCTGGAGCAACTGCTCTCCCAGGACGACCAACCCCTGTACCGCGGCGAGCTGAGCGGTCTGGTGGAGCAGGTGCTGGAAAACCGCGGCCGGTACCTCGAATCCGCCCGCCGTTTCGGCACCCCCCAATACCTGTTTGAGGAACCGGCGCTGCAGGCGCAGATCCAGCGCTTCACTGCCGCCTTTGCCCGCAAGGGGTTGGTAACCCGCGCTCACTACGCCTTCAAGGCCAATCCCAGTCTCTGCCTGGTGCAGGCCATCGAAAGGGCCGGCCTGGCCGCCGATGCCTCCTCGGGGCTGGAACTTGAACTGGCCCTGCGCTGCGGCTTCGCCCGCATCGTGCTCAGCGGGCCGGCCAAGACCGACGAGGAGTTGGAACTGGCCCTGCGCCATGCCGACCGGGTGACGGTGCATCTGGACAGCTTCGCCGAACTGGAACGCCTCGAAACCCTGGCTGCCCGCAGCCAGACCACCATCCGCGCCGGGGTGCGCCTCAATACCCAGGGCCACGGCCTGTGGACCAAGTTCGGCATTCCGTTCACCGCCCTGCCCGAATTTGCCGCCCGGGCCAGTCACCACGCCCATGTCCAACTAGAAGGGGTGCAGTTCCACCTCAGCTGGAACCGCCAGGCCGGCGGGTACCTGCGCACTCTGGCGGAACTGGGCCCGGTACTGGACCAGTACGCCCCGCCGGCAGGATGGCGGTTCGCCGATATCGGCGGGGGTTACTACCCCGAGGACGACGAAGCCGCGTACCCCTGGCTGACCCGCCGCGGCCGTTTGCTCAGCCTGCTGGGTCTGGCCCCTGCCGAGGGCCCGCCGCCCGATTGGAATCTGGAGTATCTGCTCCACCCGGTGCAGCCCATCGAGGCCATGGCGCGGGAGATCATGGACGCCTTTCAGGCCCACGTGCCCGCCGGGCTGGAGATGTGGCTGGAGCCGGGCCGCTACCTGGCCAACCCGGCCGTCCACTTGTTGTTGCGGGTGGCCGACGTGAAGACCCCCGACCTGGCCATCACCGACGGAGGCACCAATCTCCTGGGTTGGGAGCGGCTCGAAGGCGAGCACACGCCGTTGATCAATCTCTCACAGCCGGCCCTGGTGCAAAAGCCCTGCCGGGTCTACGGCAGCCTCTGCACCCCCCACGACCTGTGGGGTTACGCCTGCTATGGCGAAGGACTGAAGGCAGGTGATATCCTCATGCTGCCGGCCCAGGGCGCCTATGTGCAGACCCTGGCCCAACGCTTCATCAAACCCCTTTGCCAGACCATCGCCCTCGATCTCCAGGGGGAGTTGCACCAGGTCGCCCCCACCGAAACCCTCGCCGACCGGTATCCTCAGCTAGGAGATAGCCACAAGGATTTCGGCAGGCAACGATAGCGGCGGGGAGATGACCCCAGCCGGGTGGGCCGCCAGGGTTAGCGCAGCGGCAGGTGGGGGGGGCTTTCCCGGGGAGTGGTTAGGAGGGGAAGCCCGCGTGGTTGGCATTTGGGGTAGCGGAGCGAAGCGCGCGAGGGCGCAACACCATATAGATGGTGTTGCGGGGGCCGGGCCTAAAGGGGCGTCCCGTGAATACGCCGCCGCACCCCATACGTTGGGGTGCGGCGGCGCGCGCCTGGGGAAAGCCCGGAATGGGTCGCTCCCGGCGCGGGGGAAAGGCCAGATTGTTTTCCCGTATCGCCAGGAGTGCCACCCCATGAAGGTCGTCTATAGCGAGGCTCACCACCGCCACGCCCCCGAAACCGAACTCACCCGCGAGGGCTATACTCCTTATTTCGAGTGCCCCCAGCGCGCAGACACCATCCTCCTGACCCTGCGGGAAACACCTGGGTTTCAGATCATTTCTCCCTCGGTGCATCCCCCCGAGCTACTCCTCCAAGTCCACGACCCAGGATATCTGCACTTCCTCGAAAACATCTACCCCGCCTGGGTAAAAGCCGGCGAACCCGCCTCCGGGGTAGTGCCCGTGACCTTTGCCCAAGGCGGCCGCTGCCCCGCCGATCTGGTCAACCAGACCGGGTATTACTGTTTCGATACCACACCCATCGTCGCCGGCACCTATGAGGCGGCGCTCGAAGCCGCCCGCTGCGCCCTGAGTGCCGCGGATCTGGTCCTCGGGGGCGAAAAGGCGGTATACGCCCTGTGCCGGCCGCCAGGCCACCACGCAGCCCGCGCGCTGTGCGGCGGGTACTGTTATCTCAACAACGCCGCCCTCGCCGCCACCCGCCTTGGGGGCCGGGTGGCCCTGCTCGACATCGACTACCACCACGGCAACGGCACCCAGGAGGTCTTTTATTCCTCGGGCCAGGTGCTCTTCCTCTCCCTGCACGCCGATCCCAACTACGCCTATCCCTTTTTCTGGGGATACGCCGACGAGGGCGGCGCCGGGAAAGGCGAGGGCTACACCCACAACCTCCCCCTGCCCGCCGGCACCGGCGACCAGCCCTATCTCCAAGCCCTGGACCAGGCCCTGGCCCTCATCCAGCGCTTCGGCCCCGACTACCTGGTGCTCTCGGCCGGCTTCGATCTCCTGGCGGGAGACCCCCTGGGGGATTTTTCCGTGTCGCTGGAGGGCTTGAAACGCATAGGGGAAAGGCTAGCCGGCCTGCGCCTGCCCGCGCTGGTGGTGCAGGAGGGTGGGTACCAGCTGCGGCATCTGGGCCGAGCGGCAGTGAATCTGCTCGGCGCCTTCACCTGAGCCGGAGGGAAATCGCCCCATGAAGGAGGAGCGGCCAATGCTCACGGTGGACCACCGCGCCCTGGTCTCCCAGGCAGATTTGATTTACCAGAGCCCCGTGGTGGAGCCGCTCGAGGGACAGCCCCTGGGCAATGGCACCATGGGAACCCTCGTCTGGACCACCCCGGGAGCCATCCATTTTCAGCTGAACCGCTGCGATGTTTTTGCCGTGAACAAACACCACGCCGGCGATCAAGCCGGCCCAGCCGACTACGGCGGCGGTTGCGCGCGCATCGCGGTGGAGTTGAACGGTGCCCCCTTTGGCGGCGGTGAGGTTTTTGCCCAGCAGCTCAGTCTGGCGGATGCAGAGGTCACCATCACCGGAGAGGGTGTTCGCGCGCGGTGTTTCGTCTCTGCGGTATCCGACCTTCTCGTGTTGGAGGTGGACGACCAACGGGCCGAGCCCGGCCCGGTTCGCGTCACCCTTTCCCATTGGCGTCCGCCAGTGGTAAAGACCGGCGACCACCTCGCCCGCCACGAATTTCGCCCCACCGAGGGCCGGGTATGCCTGATCCAGCGTTTCGAAGAGGGAGAACACTGCTGTGCCTCGGCCGTCGCCGCGCAGATGGCCGGAAGTGTGATTTCCCTTGCCGACGACAGCTCCCAGATGCTCATCGCCCCCCCCATTGGCAAGACCACGCTGCTCATCTCCAGTGCAGCCAGCCTGAGCGGCTTGGGGCGAACGGGGTCGAGCCACGGCGCTGGCAATGCCGGGGTGCTTGACGGGGTAGAAGCGACGGCGCTGCGCGTGCTGCAGGAGGCGGAAGCAAGCTCGTACGAGCGGCTCCGCGCAGACCATGGGCGCTGGTGGGAGGGTTTCTGGCGGCGTAGCTTCGTGCAGATCGAAAGTGCAGACGGCGTGGGCGAATTTATGGCGCGGGTCCGCAACCTGCACCTGTACTACATGGCGGCGACCTCGCGTGGCGCGCTTCCCCCCAAGTGGAATGGCTCCCTGTTCAACACCGAAGGCGACACCCGCGGCTGGGGCACCCAATTCTGGGTCTGGACGACGGAGATGCTCTATTTTCCGCTCTTCGCCGCCGACGCCATTGATCTCACGGAGCCCTATTTCGACATGTACCGGAGGCACCTGCCGGCTTGCGAGCGTGCAGCCCAACAGCGGTGGGGGGTGAGCGCGGGCGCTTTCTATCCCGAGACCACCCCTTTCGATGGCCCCGTGGTCCTTTCAGATGAGGTCGCCCGGGAAGTCCAGGATCTGCTGCTGGGCCGGAAGCCGCACACCCAACTCTCAGAATACGCCAATGCCCAGTGTATTTTCGACGGGCACCTGCGGGTGACCCGCAGTCCCCATGACGGGCGTTATACGTATATCAGCCACGTCACCTCCTCGGGCAGCGAACTGGCGATTCAGGCCTGGTGGCGCTATCGCTACACCGGGGACACCGAATGGCTCCGCACCCACGCGTACCCGCTGCTGCGTGGGACCGTCGAGTTCTACCGGCATCTGGTCAGGAAGGACACCGACGGACGCTACCATCTGCACGGCACCAACGCCCACGAAGATTTCTGGGGCGTCAAGGACAGCATCATGGACCTGGCGGCCATCCGGGGGACCACACCCCTGGCGATATGTGCGGCGGAGATCCTGGAGTTGGACGCCGACCTGCGGGCGCGGTGGCAGGTGCTGCTCGACGATCTGGCCCCCTATCCGCTGGGCAGTGATGAGGGCGCCAAGGCCTTGGCAGCCGGTGCCCTGGCCGACGATGTCTGGGCCGCGGGCCATCTCGAGGATGTGGACGGCCAGCACAACCCCGAGGATGTGTGGCTCAATCCGGTCTTCCCTTTCGAAGATTGGACCCTGGAAACCCGCCATCCCACGCAGGACCGGATGGTGCAGAGAGTTCTGGATCTCGCCCCTCGCCACCTGTCGGTCCTGGGGGGCGCTCAGACCAACACGGCGATTCGGTCGCCGATTGCCGCAATCCGGGCAGGACGCGGGGAGGAACTACCGCTGATCCTGGCCAGCTACTACGCCGCCTTCAGGCTGCCCTTGCCCAATGGCATGAGTTTGTTCGAGGGACCTCAGGCACACTCCATCGAGCACCTAGGGTGCCTCACCACCGTCCTGCAAGAGGGCCTGCTGCAGAGCGTCTCGCCACGCCCTGGTCAGCCAGAGGTCGTGAGCGTCTTTCCTGCCTGGCCCAAGGCGTGGAATGCCTCGTTTCGCTTGTTGGCGCGAGGCGGATTCCTGGTAACGGCGACTTTTCGCCACGGCGAGGTGGCCTTCGTCGAACTCGAGTCGCGACTGGGCGAAACCTGCCAATTGCGCAATCCCTGGAAGGGCCCGTGTCTAGTCACAGAACTTGGAGCAGATATCAAAGAACTGGAGGGCGAGATCCTTCTCTTCGACACCGAACGTGGCAAGCAGTACCGCGTGTTGCCCAAGGGCGCGCCTCAACCCGCGCCGGAACACCTTTCATCGAGTCCGACGACGGAGCCGGCGTCCTACGCGCTGCCAATGCCAGATGGTACGACCGTACACCGGGGCACGCTCGGCCGTCGCGCCTAGCCAAGCGTTCCGGCAAGAAACCAACAACCGAGAAAGGAGGACCTGAACATGCCCAAAGAAATCAACATCCAATACTGCACGGCCTGAAACTATCTCCCCAAAGCCGCCGGTCTGGCGGAAGCGATTCTCAGCGAGTACAAACAGCACATCGCCGGCCTCACCCTAGTCCCCGGTTCAGGAGGCTGCTTCGAGGTAAGTGTGGACGGCGTGCTGGTCTTCTCCAAACTACGCGAAGGCCGTTACCCCGAATTCGGGGAAATCAGCGCCCACCTCTAATGCCGATCCCCGCCGCAAAAATACTTTGACAAAGTCCCGGCAGAAAACTAGATTTTAACAGGTAATTTGCAGCGAGGTTCAGTGGCCTTCCACGTTTGCCAACACGGAGGTAATTATGCCACCGGACTGCGAAGGGCGGCTGGAGTGACTGATAACTTCCAGCCGCCTTCCCCCAACCTGCCCACTAACTCGGCGTCGATACACGACCTGCCAGATCGGCGCTGAACACCGAGTCTGCTACAGACTCTACTATCCGTTCAGGCACAGAAAAACCCTGCTCTCGAGTTGGAGCAGGGTTTTTTATTTTCCTTGCCGGTGTTCGCTGGCGCTTCTATATTTTGGTTCGCTATCGCGAACAATCCTATTCCCCCGACTGCCATGCCCTGCATTCTCGCCGAAAATTTGATCAAGACCTATCACATCTCCCAACGCCAGCCTGGGATCTGGGGGGCGCTGCGCGGCCTGCTGAACCGCCAGTACCCGACCCTCAATGCGCTGGACGGGATCTCCTTTGCGATTGAACCGGGCGAACTGGTCGGCTATATCGGTCCCAACGGGGCCGGGAAATCCACCACGGTTAAGGTGCTTTCCGGCATTCTGGTGCCCGATGCGGGCCGCTGCCTGGTGCTGGGCCGTGTCCCCCTGGCAGGATCGCATCACCCACGTGGGCTGCATCGGGGTGGTTTTCGGGCAGCGCACCCAACTGTGGTGGGACCTACCGGTGATCGAGTCCTTCGAACTGCTGCGCGACATCTACCGGGTGCCGGCTTCCGACTACACCCGCCGCTGCGACGAACTGATCGCCATCCTCGAGCTGGAGCCCCTGCTGGACATGCCGGTGCGCCAGCTCTCCTTGGGCCAACGCATTCGCTGCGACCTGGCCGCCTCTCTGTTACACGGCCCGGAGTTGCTCTTCCTCGACGAGCCCACCATCGGCCTGGACGCCCTCTCCAAGCTGGCGGTGCGCGACTTTGTCCGCCGCCTCAATCGGGAGCGCGGCACCACGGTGATCCTCACCACCCACGATATGGACGACATCGAGGCCCTGTGCAGCCGGGTGCTGCTCATCGACGGGGGCCACATCCTGCTCGACGACACGGTGGAGGGCCTGCGCCACCGGGTTTCCTCCGAGCGCCGCCTGATCCTCGACCTGGCCGAGGAGGGGGTGGCCTTCAGCGATGCTCAGGTCCGCCTCCTGCGGCGCGAGGGCCGCCGCGTCGAATTGGCTTTCGACCCCGAGAAGATCCCCGCCGCCGCCCTCATCAGCCGGCTCACCGCCCAGTACGCGGTGCGCGACCTCTTTGTGGAGAATCCGCCCATCGAGGAGATCATCGCCCACCTCTACCGCCAGAACCAGGGCCAGGCATGAGGAGCTACCTGGCCGTCTTCAGCGCCCGCATACGCATGCTGCTCCAGTACCGGGCCGCCGCCTTTGCGCGGCCTGGCGCCCCAGCTCTTCTGGGGGCTGATCCGCGTCATGATCTTTGAGGCCTTCTACCGGACCAGCACCGGCCCGCAGCCGATGAACGCCGCCCAGGTCGTCGACTATGTCTGGCTCGGTCAGGCCCTGCTCGCCCTGCTGCCGATCTGGATGGACGCCGAGATCCGCGCCATGATGCGCAACGGCACCGTGGTCTACGAATTGGTGCGCCCCCTCGATCTCTACAACTTCTGGTACGCCCGGGCCCTGGCCTCTAGGCTGGCGCCTACCCTATTGCGCGCTCTGGCGCTTTACTGCCTGGCCCTTCTCTTCTTCGGGCTCGCCCCCCCGGTCTCGCCGGCTGCCGGCCTGGCCTGGCTGCTGACGGTACTGGGCGCCCTGCTTCTGGGCGGGGCCATCTCCACCCTGCTCAACATCTCGCTGATGTGGACCATCGCGGGCGAGGGCCTCTTCCAGATCGTCTCGGCCTGCGTCGTACTGTTGTCTGGCATGATCGTGCCCCTGCCCTTCTTCCCCGACTGGGCCCGCCCCATTCTGGAGGCCCTGCCCTT
>SICG01000142.1 GCA_009691525.1 Candidatus Latescibacterota bacterium
GGCCACTGGGCCGCGCCGGCCAGCCAGCTGGCCCAGGGCCCAGGCTAGGCTCAGCCCAAAACCGATGCCCGCCAGGTAGAGGCGGTGTTCGTTGACCAGCACCACCAGGGGCACCAGCGCCGCAGGCAGCAGCAACAGGATTGCCCAGGCCCCGGCAAAACGGCCCCGTTTCCAGGGCCACAGCGCCAGGACCAGCGACAACAACAGAGCCGCTGCCGCCAGCACCGCCCCATCATATGATTCCCGGGCTAGGGAGAACTGGTGCTCGGGGCTCAGGTGGACCGGCATGACCAGCAGCAAAAGATAGTAAACTCCAGCCTTGAGCTGGGTCCACAACTGCACCCCGTGCGGGCGAATGGGTTCGAGCAGAGCCTGCCCCACCAGTTCCCGGGTGAACAACACATACCCCAACACCAGGCCCGCAAAGGCCAACAGCGCTGGCCAGCCACGCCGCAACGCCGGCCAGCCTCCCCTGAACCACTGGCACAGCGCCAAGACCGGGACCAGGACAGCGGCCACCGACTTGGTCAGTAGCGCCAAGCACCGGCCCCCGCTCCGGCAGCCCCACCTACCCAGCCCCCGCGCAGATGGGCCAGACAGGCCAGCAAGAAAAAGCTCGCCATCAGCAATTCAGAGCGGCTGCTGACGTAGTTGACTGCCTCGGAGTTGACCGGACTCAGGCCAAAGATAAAAGCCGCCGGCAAGGCCAGCCCCCCCTGCCCCAGGGCCAAGAGCAGGCGGTGGACCAGGCCGGCGTTGATCCCGTGGAGCAGGGCGTTGGCCAGGTGGTACCCGGCCGGCTGCAGCCCCCCTACCGCGTAGTTGAGGGCGTAGGAGACCAGCAGTAACGGGCGGTACATGGCGCTTTCGGGATTGGCGGAAAAAAGGGTCGGATCGCGGAAGAAGGCCGGGACCTCGGCCAGGGTGCGGATGTGGGGGTTGTTGACCAGCGAATGGAAGTCGTCGTAGTGGAAGCCGTGGCCCCAGGTGTTGAGGTACAGGCCGGAGGCTGCCAGGAAAACCAGGACGGTGGCCCGGGGCCCGCGCCAGTCGAATCGCATGGCCGGCGGGTTAGTCCGCCACCACCAGCTCCACCTCGGCGAAATCGCGCGCACCCTCGTCCCAGGCGAAGCACTTGGACGCCTGCACCTTTCCCTGATCCACCGACAGGACCAGGTAGGCGGCGTCGGGGAAATCGGGCTCGTCCCCCATCATGGTCATGGCCCGCTTTTTGTCCTCTGCGGAGAAGTAAGCCGGGCAATCGATGTGGGAGTGATAGAAACCCGAGATTTGCCCCCCCGATTGCTCTGCGCCGGCGATGAGCCGGCTCAGTTCCCTAGGGTCGATGAAGTAGGCGGTGCGCGAGGTGCGCGGGTAGTCAAGGGGATTTTCGTCGTGAAGCCGGTCCTGGATGTTCTGGCAGAGATGGACCTGTGAGTATTCTTCGCCCCTGCCAAGGCTCAGGATTCCGCAGCACTCCGCCGGGTATTCGGCCAGGGCTTGGCCGTACAGCCGCTCCAGATCTTTCCTCTTCAACTTCAGCATGCCCTCTCCTCAATCTTGGGTCGCCACACTCACCGCCCCTTTGAGGGCCTGGCGCCACATCGGCGTGCTCATGTACTTGTCGCCCCCGTCACAGAACACGGTCACTACCACCCCCTCCGCCAGTTCCCTGGCCACCTGCAGGGCGGCCCAGTAGGCTCCTCCTGAGGACTGCCCCACCAACACCCCCAACTCCCTGGCCAGCCTGAGGGTGTTATCGTAGGCGGTATCGGTTTCCAACAGAACCTTGCGGTCCAGGAAGGATTCTTCGTAGATCCCCGGCACAATGGAACTGCCCATGTGTTTGAGCCCCTCGATGCCGTGGAAGGGCTCAGCCGGCTCAGCCCCGATGACTTGGACGCGCGGGTTCAACGCCTTCAACCCCCGCCCGGTTCCCATCACCGTGCCGCTGGTCCCCATGGTAGCCACAAAATGGGTGACCCGCCCCTGGGTCTGGGCCCAGATCTCCGGGGCGGTGGTATCGCGGTGGGCCTGCCAGTTGGCGGGATTGTTGTACTGGTCGGGCTTGAAGTAGCGCTCCGGTGCGGCCTCGTAGATCCGGCGGGCTTCGAGGATGGCCCCGTCCGAACCTTCACCCGGATCAGTGAACACCACCTCAGCGCCATAGGCGGCCAGGATGGCCCGCCGTTCCTGGGTAACGCTGCCCGGCATGGCCAGCATCACCGGATACCCTTTGGCCGCCCCGATCATGGCGTAGGCGATGCCGGTGTTTCCCGAGGTCGAATCGAGGATGATCTTCCCCGGCTGCAATTGGCCGCCGCACTCCCCCTCCTCGATCATACGCCGGGCAGGACGGTCCTTCACCGACCCCCCGGGGTTGAAGAATTCCAACTTGGCGTAGACTTCTACCCGGGGCGGAAGGGAGGGGTCGCGCAGACGCAGCAGGGGGGTGTTGCCGATCTGATCTACCACTGAATGGCCCGGAGGTCTGCCGGACGGTGCCGCTGGCTCCACGCCGACCTCTACTCTACCTGACCGCTGTGCAGGGCTTCGATCTCCTCGTGTAATTGGTGCAGTTGTTCGTCGCTGGCCGTCAGTTCCCGAGCCAGGGCCTTGCCCTGGATCTCGGTCTCCTCGTAACGCCCCATCATCGTGCGGCCTACATTGCGGAGATACACAGGCAGATCGCCGCGTTGGAGCGCATTAGCCGGTCAAAAGCGGTTTGCCCAGCACCAGCATGCTGGACTGCTGGATGGCCCGCACCGTCGCGGTGCGGGGCTGGCCGGTGATCAGTCCCACCTCGCCCACCAGGGCCACGGGCTGGATGGTCGAAAGCTGGCGGTTCTCCGCGTTGAACACCCCCAACTGGCCGCTGTGCAGGATCGCCATATCGTTGCTCTGTTCCCTGACCTTGCACAGGGTGTCCCAGGGCAGGACCGTGCGCCGCTCGCACAATTGGAATACGGTCTTGACGTTCTCCGCCCCCATATCATTGAAAATAGGCACCTTTTCGATGATCCGCAGCAGTGCTTTGGCCCTATCGTCCTCCAAGGATCACCTCCAGTCGGTTCCTGAGACCCTAAGACTCAGCCCAATATATCTATGGCCCGACCAGGCTGTCAAAGTGCCCATTAGGAAATAACTGCCACATGATGTACAAGCCCAGGTCCAACAACAATCCGTCAAGACACCAGATTTGGCGCAGGGCCAAACCATTTTCCGCCTTCCTTGACAGTCCGGTTAGCGTGGCCTATTATTTAGATTTTTCAGTCAAATAGACCTTCGAGAGGACCTCATGTCCACCGCGATCGAACCCCTGGGCGACTGGCAACGCACCCACCACTGTGGCGCCCTGGGATCTCCGCATATCGGCCAGCGGGTCACCCTGATGGGATGGGTGGCCAAACGCCGCGACCACGGCGGTGTCATCTTTGTGGATCTGCGCGACCGCCACGGCATCACCCAGGTAGTCTTCAATCCCCAACACAATCCCGCGGCGCACCAAAAAGCCGAAGACCTGCACAGCGAATATGTGATCGCCGTCGAGGGCTTGGTCCAAGCCCGCCCCGAAGGCATGCTCAATGCCCGCCTGGCTACCGGGGCCATCGAGGTGAATTCCGACACGCTTCGGGTGCTCAACACCTCGCCGCCCCCGCCCTTTGCCATCGACGACAGCACCGAACTGGGCGAGGAACTGCGGCTGCGCTACCGCTACCTGGATCTGCGCCGGCCCTCCATGCAGCAAAATTTATTATTGCGCCACCGGGCCTACCAACTCACCCGCCGGCTCTTGGACCACCTTGGATTCATGGAGGTGGAGACCCCCTTCCTAATCCGCAGCACCCCCGAGGGGGCTCGCGACTACCTGGTACCCAGCCGGGTGCATCCCGGTGAATTTTTCGCCCTGCCCCAGTCACCCCAGATCTACAAGCAAATCCTGATGGTCGCCGGGTACGACCGCTACTTCCAGATCGTCAAGTGCTTCCGCGACGAGGATTTGCGCGCCGACCGCCAGCCCGAGTTCACCCAGATCGATATGGAGATGTCCTTTATCAGCGAAAAGGACATCATGGCGACGGCTGAGGAACTCATCGGTACTCTCTTCAAAGAGCTGATCGACGTCGAGTTGCCCCGGCCCTTTCTGCAGCTTTCGTACCAGGAGGCGATGGATCGCTTCGGCTCCGATAAACCCGACCTGCGCTTTGGGCTTGAGCTGAAAGATGTCGCCGCTGCGGCCAAAGCATCGGAGTTCAAGGTGCTGCACAGCGTGTTGGACGCCGGCGGCCAGGTCAAGGGCATCAACGTCAAAGGCTGCGCCACTTTCTCCCGCAGCCAGCTGGACGAGTTGATCGCCTTTGCCCAGCAGCTGGGGGCCAAGGGCCTGAGTTGGATCAAACACACCCCCCAAGGCCTGGAGTCCTCCATCGCCAAATTCTTCCCAGCCCCGGCCCAGGC
The DNA here is from genome assembly GCA_009691525.1 of Candidatus Latescibacterota bacterium. Lineage (GTDB taxonomy): Bacteria > Latescibacterota > UBA2968 > UBA8231 > UBA8231 > SICG01. The sequence continues at coordinate 4,459 of SICG01000142.1, forward strand.
CCTACTCACCGAAGCCTTGGCCTCGGAACCGGGCGACCTGCTCCTGCTGGTCGCCGATCAGCCGGCGATGGTCGCCAGGACCCTGGGCGCCCTGCGCCTGGAACTGGCCCGACGCCTCGAACTCTTGCCGGCCGGGGTTTGGCGGCCACTGTGGGTGACCGAATTCCCCCTGCTAGAACACGACGCGGAGGCCAACCGCTACGTGGCCATGCACCACCCCTTCACCGCTCCCTTGGAAGCCGATGTCCTGCTGCTGGATACCCAGCCCCTGGCAGCCCGGGCCCGGGCCTACGACCTGGTGCTCAACGGCAACGAAATCGCCGGGGGCAGCATCCGTATCTTCCAGCGCCCGCTGCAGAGCCGGCTTTTCGAACTCTTGTCCATCTCCCCGGAAGAGGCGGCCGAGAAATTCGGCTTCCTGCTCGAAGCCCTCGAATACGGGGCCCCGCCCCACGGGGGCATCGCCTTTGGTTTCGACCGGGTCATCGCCCTGCTGGCGGGGGTGGACTCGCTGCGCGAGGTCATCGCCTTCCCCAAGACCAACAAGGCCGTGGGCCTGATGGAAAACGCGCCCGGCCAGGTCGATCCGGCACAGCTGAGGGAATTGGGCATCCAGTTGCGCCCCTGAGGTTTGCCCGCCTTGCTTTCCGGGCTATTTTGCCTATCTTTCCCCACGACGCGGCGGTTTTCTGCGGCCGCGTTCCACCCTCTTCAGGAGTCGTTCGCCCTGCGTCTCGATTCCTCAACAACTGCCCACAAGACCAGCATCTCCATCGCTGAAGTCGATTCCCTGAGCCTCCTGGGCCACAACGACCGGCACCTGGATCTCATTGGGAAAAACTACGGCATCAATCTGGTCGTGCGCGGCGAGAAGCTGCTGCTCGACGGACCTGCCACAGGGGTGAGCCAGGCCCGCGAGCTGCTGACCCATCTCATCGCCCGTTTGCGCCAGACCCCCCGCCTCTCCGGCGAGGAAGTTCGCGCCCTCATCGCCCGCGAACTGCAGCAAGGTGATCCCGCCCCCGCCGGCGAGGGCGAAGGCGCCATGCGCACCTACAAGGCGGCGGTGCGGGCCCGCAGCAACGGCCAGGCCCAATATCTGAAAGCCATCGAGGCGCACGACATCGTCTTCGCCATCGGCCCGGCTGGCACTGGTAAGACCTATTTGGCGGTGGCGGCGGCCGTCGCGGCCCTGCGCCAGAAGCAGGTCTCCCGGATCGTCCTGGCCCGGCCGGCTGTGGAGGCCGGCGAGAACCTGGGCTTTCTGCCGGGCGCCCTCGAGGATAAGGTAGACCCCTATCTGCGCCCCTTGTACGACGCGCTGCACGACCTGCTGGAGCCCGAACGCCTGAAACGCTACCAGGACATGAAGATCATTGAAGTGGTGCCCCTGGCCTATATGCGGGGTCGCACCCTCAACGAGGCGTTCATCATTTTGGACGAAGCACAGAATACCACCCCCCAGCAGATGAAGATGTTCCTCACCCGGCTGGGCAGTGGTTCCAAAGCCACCATCACCGGGGATATCACCCAGAGCGACCTGCCCCGCGAGCAACCCTCGGGCCTGGTCGAGATCCAGAAGATCCTCACCAGCATCCCCGGACTGGCCTTCTGCTACCTGACCGATCAGGATGTGATCCGCAATCCCCTGGTGCAGGAGATCATCAAGGCCTACGAGCGCCACGAACAGGCGCCAGATCCCGGCCCCGCCCGCCAGGGACGCTGACCCTCCCGGCCCGGCAATGGACATAGAGCTGATCAGACGCTGGTGGCCCCGCCTTTGGGCCCGCCGCCACAAGCCCCTCTGGAACCCCCAGAGCTTGCGGATCTACCGGCTGCTGTTGGCCGGTGCGGTCATCGGCCTGCTGGCCTACCTCTCGCCGGCCCAGCGGCCTCACAATATTAGCCGGCTGCGGGTGGGCAGCGTCGCTCCCGAACGCATCAATGCCCCCTTCCTATTCTACGTCCGCAAAAGTGAGGAACGCCTCGAAAAGGAACGACAGGAGGCCGAAAGAGCCGTGCCCACTGTCTTGCGCCAGGCGCCCCAGGTACAGGAACAGCAATTGGCCCGCTTGGACTCCTGCCTCGCCGTACTGATCGCCGATCAGAGACTGCAGATGCGCGAAGCGGCCAGGCAGCGGCGGCGGCAGCGGGAGCTGCCCCAGCTGATCGGCGCACTCTCGACCGCATCGGAGCGGACCCTGGCCAAGTTCTTCGCCGATGCCACCCCAGCCCAACTGGAACAGTTCCAGCCCTCCTGCCGACGCCTGCTGAACGAACTCTACACCCCCGGTATCGTCTCCTCCAAATCGGAGATCCTCAACAGTTTCAACTCTCAGGTGCGGGTGGGCGAACGCGAGCTGCCCATCGATGCCATCTATAGCCAGGAGGCCCTCGAAAAGGGCGACCTGATCCCCTTGATCGAAGGCGCCGGGGTGCCGGCCCCTCCAGAGGTGCTGACCGCGGTCCACGAGTTGCTCCGTTTTTTCATCGAGCCCAACCTGACCCTAGATGCCGGCGAGACCCGCCGGCTGCGGGCCGAGGCCAGGCGCAGTGTAGCCCGCATCCAGCGGCCCTACCTGCAAAACGAAATGATCATCGACAAAAACGCCAAGGTCGAGCAGGACCACGTCGAGGCCCTCAACGCCCTGGCCGAAAAGCTGGCCGAGCAGGAACTGGCCGACCCGGCCACCAGGCTGCTGCAACTGGCCGCCGCCGTAGTGATCTCCGCCTTCCTAGTGCTGATCTTCGGCTACTACCTCTCGATCCTCGAGATCGAGATCTACCAGAAACCAGGGCACCTGCTGCTGCTGGCCCTCATCGGCGGCGCCACCGTGGCCGTGACCTCCTACATCAAGGCCAACGAGATCCACACCTACCTGGTGCCCACCCCGCTGGCTGCAATGCTGATCACCATCCTGCTCAGCCCCCAGGTGGGGCTGGTGCTCTCGGCCCTGTTAGCCCTCTTTGTGGGCAACATCTTCGGCGACTTCTCGGTCTCCCTCGTCTGCGGGCTGACCTCGGCGGTGGCCGTCTACACCGTGCGCCACGTGCGCCACCGCAACCAATTCTACCGCGCCATGATCTTGTTGCCCGTGTCCTACGCCCTGCTCATCGCCGCCGCTGACCTGTCGCGCTTTGTCGCCCTCGACGAGGTGTACCAGCACCTGTTGCCTGGCATCTTCTCCGGGGTGGCCGCCCCCATCCTCACCACCGGGCTGCTGCCCATCTTCGAAAGTCTCTTCCACATCACCACCGACATCACCCTGCTGGAACTATCCGATCTCAACCGTCCACTGCTGCGCGAACTGGCCATCCGGGCACCGGGGACCTACACCCACAGTCTGATTATGGCCAATCTCTCCGAGGCGGCGGCCGAGGCTATAGGCGCCAATCCGCTGCTGGCCCGGGTGGGCTGCTACTACCACGATATCGGCAAGATGATGAAACCCGAGTACTTCACCGAGAATCAGGGCCTCCAGGGGGGACGCAATCCCCACGACCACCTGACTCCCACCATGAGCATGCTGATCATCACCGCCCACGTCAAAGACGGGCTGGAACTGGCCGAGGAGCATGGGTTGCCCAAATCCATCGCCGACCTCATCCCCCAGCATCACGGCACCACGGTCATCGAATATTTCTACAACCGAGCCGTCGAGATGGGAGTGGAGAAGATCCGCCGCGACGATTTCCGCTACGACGGCCCCAAGCCGCAGACCCGGGAGGCCGGCGTGCTGATGCTGGCCGACTCGGTGGAGTCGGCAGCCCGCACCTTGGTAGAGCGCACCCCCAACCGGGCCCGCCAGCTGGTGCGCAGCATTGTCCAGCAAAAGTACAGCGCTGGCGAATTGGACGAGTGCAGCCTGACAATGAGGGACCTGCACAAGATCGAAGAGAGTTTCATTCCGGTGTTGATGGGCACCCTGCACAGCCGGGTCGACTATCCCTGGCAACAAAATGAAAAAAAAGCCCGCAAAGACCTTGGCAATCCTCTGCAGCCCAGGAACACCTGAGTTGCCGGTCACCCAGCACCGCCGCCTGGCGCGGGTGGGACGGGCTGCCATCGCTGCCCATCCGCTGGGAGGACCAGTCCAGCTGGTGCTCACCGGCGACCGGCAACTGCGCCGCCTCAATGCCGCGTACCTGGGCAAGGACCGCAGTACCGATGTGCTCTCCTTCAACCTCGACCCCGGCCCCGAGGCCCAGCTGGGCGGCGCGGCACCGATGTGGGGGGAAATCTACATTTCCATGGTCCGGGCCCGGGCCCAGGCCAAAGAACAACAGGTGCCCCTGCTGACGGAAGTGGCCCGGCTGCTGGTCCACGGTCTGCTGCACCTGGCCGGCTACGACCATGCCGACGAGGAGGGTCTGCGTTTTATGGAAGGGGAGACCGAACGCCTGCTTTTGGAAGCCGGCCTGCTCCCCCCCACCCTCACCACTACTGCTCTGGCCAGCAGTTTTTCCGCAAAGGAATAGTCCCAGCTTGGAACCTCCCTTACTGGTATCGCTGGTCACCGCCGCCCTGGCCCTGATCGCCCTGCTGCTCTTGTCCAGCTACGAGGCCACCTTTGCGGTGCTCTCCCGCTCGGCGCTGGAAAAGATGCAGGAGAACCAGGTGCGGCGCGCCGGCCTGATGCTGCGCATCTACGAGCCCCGCCACCGCCTCTTCCTACTGGCCCGCCTGGGCCAGGCCTTCGCTACCATCTTTCTGGCCCTGGCCCTCGGCTGGGCCGGCCAGTTCTGCGCCCCTATGCTGGGGGGTTCGGGCTGGGCGACGGTGGCCGCACTGCTACTGGCCGTACTGCTGACACTGGTCAGCGCCCTGCCCCGCCGCATCCGTTTCGAAGAAGAAGGCGCGCAACCCAGGATCCCGGGATTGGCGCTGGCCTTCATCCCCCTGCGCCTGGCGCTCTGGCCCCTGGTGCTGCTGGTCGAACGGCTGGACGCCGGCACCCATATCCTATCGGAGGAACTGAAGGCGGAGAAGGAAGAGGAACTGCGCAACCTGGTCGAAGCCGAGAGCGAGACCGGGGTGCTGGAAGAGGGTGAACGGGACATGATCCAGGGAGTCTTCGGCTTCCACGAGACGATCGTCCGGGAGGTGATGGTGCCTAGAGTCGATATCGCCGCCGTGGAGCAGACCGCCACCCTGGCCGAACTACTCCATGTGATCGAGGACACCCGCCACTCGCGGGTGCCGGTCTACGAGGAGACCCTCGACCGAATCCTGGGCATTGTCTACGCCAAAGACTTGCTGCAACTGCTGGGCCGTCCAGGCCTGGATCTCAATACACCCTTGCAGGTTTTTATTGGGCGGCCCGATCCGCCCTTTCTTCACGAGGGTTTCTACGTCCCCGAGACCAAAAAAATCGACGACCTGTTACACGAGATGCGGGTCAGCCGCACCCGTCTGGCCCTGGTGGTCGACGAGTACGGCGGCACCGCTGGCCTGGTGACCACCGAGGATCTGGTCGAGGAGATTGTCGGGGAGCTGCAGGACGAGTACGACGACGAAGAGGCCCTGTTTCACTGGGCCGAGCCCGGGCAGGTGCTGATCGTCAACCCGCGCATCCACATCGACGACCTGAACGAACTGCTGGAGACCGACCTGCCCAACGAGGGCTTCGAGACCCTTGGCGGTTTCATCTATGACCACCTCGGCCAGGTTCCCGACCAGGGCCAGCATTTCACCGTGGACCGCCTGCAGATCGAAATCCTCCAGGTGGAGGGCCAGCGCCTAACCAAGGTCCGGATCCGCCGTCTGCCCCTGTCCGAGGCTTCCCCGCCAACCGATCTGCGCTGAAGCCCTTGCGCCGGACCCGGTGGTGGCATATATTATCCTCCACAAGATGCGGGGTGGAGCAGCCTGGTAGCTCGTTGGGCTCATAACCCAAAGGTCGTAGGTTCAAATCCTGCCCCCGCTACCAATTCAGAAAAGCGCAACTTCCTTTCCGCAAAGGAAGTTGCGCTTTCTGTTTCCACCCCCACCGCTTTCTTCAGCATGAATACGGCATGATCTGCCGGCGCAATGGCCTCTGCGATCCGCTCAACGGTTTGATGAAGCCGTTCTTCCCGCACTCGCCCATAGGTATTGAAGGTCAAACTGGGTGTGGAGTGTCGCGCCAGGTGCTGAGCTTCCTTCCCACTAGCCTCCCCCACCTCGAACACCAGGTTCACGAACGCCACTCTCAAGGCATGGAAATCCACCTTGCCCAGCAGGGTGACCCTGGGAATGCCTGCACGTTCTAGATCCTCGGCAACAACCGTATGAGTCTGCTTGGGCACGTAAAGGAGCCGGCCATGGGGCGCCGAGTCTGGCTTGCGGTGGCGGGCATACGCTTGCTCATAGAGCCGGTCTGGTTCGCCAGACTCGGCGAAATCCTTGAGCCGCTCGACCAGTCCAACGGGGAGTGGCTGGAAGCCAGGTTTGCGGTTCTTCGTCCAGGTTGCATCCAAACGCAGCCCTCCGCGCTCTACATCCAGATGCCCTATGGTCAGGCGCCGCAGTTCGCCGGCCCGCAGACCGCTCATGAACGCGGTCTCGTAGAGCAGGCGCAGCTGGGGGGCGCAGGCACCCAGAAAGCGGGTGATCTCGTCGGCGTTAAGGGCGCGGCGCGTGGTCAGAGGGGTGATATCGAAGGGGGCCATGCCCTTCAGTGGATCAACAGCCAGGTAGCCCCGCTGCTCAGCCCACAGGCATAGCGCGTGGAACGCCTCGGCGTGGTTGGCGATGGTCTTGCCGGCTTTCCCCCTTCCCTGCAGATCTCGCAACGCCCTTTCCACCCTGGGCAGGATGTCAGCGAAATCTGCCAGAGTAGCCAGACCCAGCGTCTCTTGCCACCAGCACAGACAAGTCCGGCGATTGCGGGCGTGAGGTTTGCTCCAGGGTCTTCCTCCCCTGCCCCCTTGTGCTTCTCCCCAGGCTAGGTATTCTTCAACCGTTTCGGCAATTGGGCGCTTGCTGTGCTTGTCAGCTGAGAGAGGCGCAGGCCGATAGCCCAGGCGCACCTGCCGGTGTTCATCTTCAAGGCGCTCGGCCATCCGCAAGGTTTCGGGCTTGCTGCGGGTGCCGATGAAATACCTTTGCTTGCCGGCAGCATCAGTGAACCA
>SICG01000143.1 GCA_009691525.1 Candidatus Latescibacterota bacterium
ACCGGACGGTGCGCCTGAGCCGGCGGGTCGGCGAAACTCCGGCCTGAACCCACAGCGGGCAATACTTTCCCCCCTCTTTTTCCTCTTGGCGGTTTTTTTGACCTCCAGCCTGCTCCCCTGACCCTGGGCTATTCCCGCACAACTTTTTATCCCGCATTGACTTAATCCCAGAAAACCAAGACATGGCATAAGACTTGCTGCCCTCCGCAGCCAAAGGTGTATTCTGCCCGGAAGGGCGGGAGGGAAGCCATGTTTCTCGACCAGATCCCCTTCGACAAAACCAAGGTTCCGGTGCTCGGCGCGGTGCTGGACGTGACCAGGTGCGCCACGGGTCATCGCCAACAACATCGCCAACGTCTCCACCAAGGGCTACCGGGCCAAAGACGTGCGTTTCCAGGACTACCCCAACTCGTACGTCCATGATGCCCCGGTGAAGGGCGACACCAGTGACCGCCGCCACTTCTCTATGCCCAAAAGTGTTTCCAGCCCCGAGGTCTTCGAATCGCAGAGCGAGGTCAATGACTCGGGGCTCAACAACGTGGACATCGACAAGGAGATGGCCGCCCTGGCGGAAAACCACCTCTTCTTCAACGTGGGCAGCACCCTGATCCAGCGCCAGTTCGGCACCCTGCACAAGAGCATTACCGGACGCTCGCAATAAGGAGCCCTCCCCATGCAGATCTTCGACTCCCTCGATATCAGCGCTTCGGGCCTCAGTGCCCAGCGGCGCAAGCTGACGGCCATCTCCAGCAACATCGCCAATGTGGACACCACCCGCACCGACGAGGGGGGCCCTACAAGCGGCGCCGCGTGGTAATGCTCGAATCCCCACAACTGGCCAAGTTCTCGAATATGCTGGCCGACCAGCAACGGTCATCTGCCCGAACCCGGAACCGACTCTGACCAACTGAGCGTCGGCGCCGGCCTGGCCCCCAAGGTGCTCGATTTTGCCGCCGCCACCGACCAGGTGCTGCTCCTGACCACTCCCGAAGCCACGGCCATCGCCGATGCCTACGCCCTGCTAAAGATCCTGCTGCAACGGCGGCCGGCCCTAACAACCGGTCTGCTGGTCAACATGGCCGAGTCCGCAAAAGAGGCAGCGGAGTTGCAGGAAAAGTTCGCCGAGCTGGCCAACCGCTTTCTCGGAGCACAAATTCACAACTGGGGTTATATTCCTTCAGATCGATATGTACGCGAAGCCGCCAAGCGCCAGATCCCTTTCACGCTGGCCACCCCGCCGCCGCCGGCAGCCCGGGCTCTGGCCCGGCTGGCGGAAAACCTGGTGGAAGGGCAGCCGACCACAGCGCCGCAAGGGCTTTTTGCCCCTCTCTGGCGGCAATTTCTCTCATCCGGCTCCCCAAAACAGGCCCCTACCTAGGCGGAGAGACCGCATGAACCCCAAGAAGACCACCGGCCAAAAAGCCGTTCTGGAATACAGCAAGCAGCAGGAGCCCATCAAAAAGGCCGAACTGGGTCAGCTGGAGGACTACCTGCCGCTGGTCAAGTTCATTGCCGGGCGCCTAGCCATCGGCCTGCCCCGCTCGGTGGAGGCCGGCGACCTGATCAACGCCGGGGTGGTTGGGCTGATCGAGGCCTACCGCAATTTCGACACCAGCAAGGGTGTCAAGTTCGACACCTACGCCTCCCTGCGCGTCCGCGGCTCCATCCTCGACGAGTTGCGCAGCATGGACTGGGTTCCCCGTTCGGTGCGCGCCCGTTCGCACGAAGTCGAAAAGGTGCTGGCGCGCATCGAAAACGAACTGGGCCGCCAGCCCTCCGAAGAGGAACTGGCCGGGGCCCTGGGCGCGGAAATGGCAGAGTACTACGAGATCATCGGGGACGTCAGCTCCACCGCCCTGCTCTCCCTAGATGAAATGGCCTACGAGGAGGGCGACGACAAAGCGGTCCCCCTGATCGATACCATCCGTTCCCCCGAACCGGTCAATGCCCTGGGCTAGCTAGAACGCGAGGAAATGCGCGATCTGCTGGCCGACTCGCTGGGCCAGCTCAACGAGCAGGAACGCCTGGTGGTAGCCCTCTACTATTACGAGGAACTCACCCTCAAAGAAATCGGCCGGGTGCTGGAGTTGTCCGAATCGCGCGTCTCTCAGTTGCACACCAAGGCGGTGATGAGCCTGAGGGTGAAGCTGAGAAAACGCTTCATGGCCTGAGTTGCCAGGAGGTGGGGCATGGTCAGACCGGTGGATATGCAGGACAACTACTCCAAGGCACCCCTGGCCGGCCGCCAGCAGCATATCCAGCAGCCCAGCCCCGAAATCACCCAGCGCCAGGCGGCCCAGCAGCTGGTCCAGCAGCATTTGGCGGACCAGACCCGGCCCCTGCCGGCTGCTGAGCGCGACGAAGTCGAATTGCACCTGGGTGAGGAGCGGGAACAGGACCAGCAGCGGCGGCGCAAGCGGCAACCCGACACCGCCCAGGAAGAAGACCCCCCGCCGGACTCCAGTCCGGCGGGTGCCAGCCACATCGATCTCACCGCCTGAACCCAGGCCGCGGCTTTAGCCCGCTAGGTGGCCACCTTGTTGGACGAACAAAGACAAAGACGCCTCAAGAGGATCACCCAGAGCATCATCGGGCTGCCCACCTTACCCACGGTGATCACCCAGCTGATGACCCTGATCGATAGCCCCAAAACCTCGGGCCGTCAGGTGGCGCAGGTCATTTCCACCGACCAGGCGCTGACCGCCAAGATCCTCAAACTGGCCAATTCCTCCTTCTACGGCTTCCCCCGCGAGATCTCCACGGTGCAGCACGCGGTGGTGATCCTCGGTTTCGAAACCGTCAAAAGCCTGGGCCTGAGCGTCTCGGTGCTGCAGCGTTTCTCCGGCCCCAGCGACAACACCCAGTTCGACCGCCAGGGCTTTTGGGAACACTCCATCGCCTGCGGGGTGAGCGCCAGGCTGCTGGCCGGAAAACTGCGCTACCGCCTCCCCGGAGAAGCCTTCGCCGCCGGCATCCTGCACGACGTGGGCAAGCTGATCCTCAGCCAGTATTTTCCCGCCGAATTCGCCCAGGTCATCGAGCGGATGCGCACCGACGACATCTACATCGGCAAGGCCGAAGAGCTGGTGCTGGGGCTTACCCACAGCGAAGTGGGCAGCTGGCTGGCCGAAAAATGGAACCTGCCCGGCAAACTGGTGGACGCCATCGCCTATCACCACACGCCGGGCCGGCTGACGCGCAACGCCGAGTTGCCCGCCCTCATCCACCTAGCCGACTTCCTCTGCCGCCGCGACGGCATCGGTGACGGCGGTGGGCAGCGCATGCCGACCCTCGATCCAGCGGCGCTGCAAATCTTCGGCATCCGCGAGGAACCCAAGGCAGCGCTGCGGCGCATCTTCACCTATGGCGAGGAACTGCGCCGCGAGATGGAAAAGGCCGACGCCTTTACCCGGCTGGCGCGCGGGGAGTCGGAAGAGGAAAGTTCGCCGCCCGCCGAAAAAGGTGGCGAACCGGGCGAGACCCCCCAGCCAGATGAGGACCCGGACCCGGCCCCGCTGGTCGCCCATGCCCTCCCCTATCCTCCTCTCCCCCGGAGCCACTCGTCCCGGGTACAACCATAGGCGGCGCCCGCCGTGTTGACCCCCTCCCCGCCCCCCCGGCTGCCGGCCTGGCTGGAAGAGGAACTGCCCCTGGCGCGGCTGCGGGAGCTGCTCGAACAGGCGCGTGAAAGCGGGCAGCGCGAACTGAGTTGGGAGCTGGGCATCCACCTGGACACCCTCGACGAGGCCTTCAGGGAATTGGGGGTGCGCATCCAGGCCCTGGAAGAGGAGAAACGTCAATTCCAGGAACGACTCCAAGGTGAGCACCAGGGATACACCCAGCTGCGCGCCTCCATGCACGAGCTGCTCGACCTACACCCCTTTTCGCGAACCATCAGCGCCAGTTTCGACCTGCAAGACATCCCGCACGCCCTCCTGGATCTGTCCCTGCGCCTGACCGAATACCACAGCTGCGGGGTTTTTTTTATCGGCAGGGGCGACCGCCCGCCCGAACCTGTCGCCCTGCGGGGCGACGGACCGCGGCTTTGCTCCAGGGTGCAGGCCCAATGGGAGGACGGGATCATCCCCTGGGTCCTGGGCGAAGGCCACCCGGTGGTGATCGAAGATGAGGAGGACTCCTCCTGCAGCTTCATGCACATCCCCCTGAGGGTCCGCGGCGAACAGGTGGGCTTCTTCGCCCTCTATTGTCCAAAAGCCAAGGGAGATTTCACCCTGGGCGAGCTGGAGTCGCTCGATGTGCTGGCCAGCCACGCCGCGGTGGCCATGGAAAATGCCCGGCTCTACACCGATCTGGAAACCGCCCGCCAGGAACTGAAGGAATCGCAGCGCCAGCTCCTGCTCTCGGCCAAGCAGGCGGCGGTGGGTGAGCTGGCCGGGGGCGTGGCCCACGAGGTCAATAACCCGCTGCAGATCATCCTCAGCCGGGTGCAACTGATGCTCATGCAACACCCCGACCCTGGCCGCCTGAGCGATGACCTGCGCCTGATAGAGCACAACGTCAAACGCATCTCGCGCATCACCCGGGCGCTCTTGGGTTTTGCCCGCCACAACAGCCAGGCCGAAGGCTGGGGGCCTTTTGACCTAGCCCAAGCCATCCAGCAGGCCTGCACGCTGGTGCGGCACCAGCTGGCTGCCCACCTAATCGAGGTAGCCATCGACTGCCCCGAGGACCTGCCCCAGCTACAGGGCAATGTCGGCGAGCTGGAGCAGGTCTTCCTCAACCTGATCCTCAATGCCCAGAACGCCATGCCCAAGGGCGGGCAACTCCAGATCGCCGTCCGCCGCGAGGCCGAAACCGTGGAGTTGCGCTTCGCCGATACCGGCATCGGCATTGCCCCCGAGAATCTCGACCGCATCTTCGAGCCCTTCTTCACCACCCGCTCCAGTCAGGGTGGTACGGGGCTGGGCCTGGCGGTCAGCTACCGGATCATCGCCAACCACGGTGGTACCTTGACCGTGGAGAGTCCCCCCGGCCAGGGCGCCACCTTCATCATCCAACTCCCGCTGCACCCTCGCGAAGCCCCGCAACACGGCAAGAGCTGATGGAAACCAACTGGCAGGTACTCTTCCTCGACGGCCTCTTTCTGCTGCTGGCCGCCGGCATCGGGCTGTGGTTCAAGGCCTGGCTGAGGGAACAACACGAAGTCATCGACCGGCGCCTGCGGGTGCTGGATGTCCACCAGAAAACCCTCGAATTACTCAGCGCCCGCCTGCAGTCGGCGTGCAGCATGCTGGAACAACTGGTCGATGGACAAAACCCGCCCCCCTCCCAGACCACCAGGACCGGCAGGACAACCCGCACCGAGCGCGACAGCTACGAACAGGCGCGCACCCTGCTGAGTCGGGGCCTCTCCCCGTCGGAAGTGGCCCGCAAGCTAGGACTAGGCCAAGCCGAGGTCGAAACCCTGGGCCGGATGATGCGCCGGGGGGAGTGAGGGCGGAGGGACGGGGATGCCCTGGAGGTGTTTCCCGGGGAGTGGCGGTGGTGGGAAGTCCGCGTGGCGGGGCGCGGGGTAGCGGAGCGATGAGCGAGGGTGCAGGAGGCGCCTGGGGAAACACCGGAAGGGTATTCCCGTCCCGACACACCCTTACCTTTTCTACCCCTTCAACAATTCTTCTAGAACCCCCAAAAAAGTATCAATCTCCTCATCCGTGCCGATGGAGATGCGCAGGCAGTCCTCCAGCCGGCGCTGGGCAAAGTAGCGCACCAGGATGCGGCGTTCCTTGAGCGCCTCGTACAGCCCCGCCGCCGACGGCCCCGGGGTGCGGGCCAGCACAAAATTGGCCTGCGAATCCCACACGTAAAAACCCAGCTCGCGCAGCCGGCCCGTCAGCCGCTGGCGGGTGGCCTGGATCCGGGCCGCATTGGCGCGCATGGACTCCAGGTCGTCGAGGGCCGCCTCGGCAGCCACCAAGCTCAGCTGGTTGACATTGTAGTGATCTTTCACCTTCCACATGCCGGCCACCAATTCCGCAGACGCAAAGCCGAAACCCAGCCGCATGCCGGCCAGCGAAAAAGACTTGGACATGGTGCGGGTGAAGAGCGCGTTGGGGTAGCGGTGGATCAGCTCCAGGCAACCCTCGGTGGAAAAGTCCACGTACGCCTCGTCGATCAGTACTAGACCCTCGGCCTGGGCCACCACCGCCTCTAGCTGCTCGCGGGGCAGCAGGGTGCCCGAAGGCGAATTGGGGTTGGACAACAGCGTCAACTTGGCCCCGGGGACCACAATCCCGGCGGGCAGGGAAAAATCCTCGGCAAAGTCCACCAACACGGACCTGGCTCCCTGCAACTGGATCAGCTTCTCGTAATAGGCGTAGGTGGGATATGGGTAGACCACCTGGTCGCCCGGACCGGCAAAACAGCGCAGGGCGATGTTCAGCAGTTCGTCCGAGCCGTTGCCCACCAGGGTTTCCTCCACCTCCACCCCGAAAAGCTGGCTCAGCCGGCGGCGCACCCCCGTTGCGCCCGGATCGGGGTAGCGGCGCAGCCCCTCCCCGCAGGCCTGGTGCAGGCGCTCGATCACCAGAGGCGAGGGCGGATAGGGATTCTCGTTGGTGTTGAGCTTGATGAAGCCGCTCTCCCGGGGTTGCTCCCCAGGGACATAGCCCTGCATCTGAGCGATGTGCGGCAGAAAAAAGCGGGTGGTCGAATCCATATCCCCTTCCTCCGGCGGGCAAAGGGCGGCAATATAGGCCCCTCCCCTTTCCCTGTCAAACCGCGGGTCGGGCGCCGGGGTTTCTGTTATACTTGGGGAGTGAGTCCTCTATGATCGTGCCCATGACCCCCAGGGAAATCCAGCTGGTGATGAGCTGGAAAACCCAGGCCTTCTGGCCCGATGAGCAGCGCGTGCTGAACAAGCTGGAGGCCGCCCTCAACAGCGCGGCCCAACCCGAGCTGAGCCGGCTGCAGCTGCAGATCATCCGCGGTTGGGCCGAGGAAACCCTGGGGGGGCGTATGGCGGGGGTGAGGTGGCAAATCCAGAGGAACTGGGGGTGCTCCGCAAGCTGCAGGAGGCCCTGGGCGAGGTCTAGTTCCGGCGCTCCGGCAGCAGCGGCGCCCGAGGCTGGGGGATCTCGCCGCGCCGCACCTCCAGCACCCCCTCGACCTGATAGACCTTGCGGATCAGCTCCTGGAGCTGTTTGGAGTTCTGCACGTCGACCCAAAAAGTCTCGATGGCCCAGTTCTCGGCGGTGTCGGTAGTGGAGCTGCGGATGTTGGCGCCGGTATCGCTGATGGTCTTTGAGATATCGGAGAGCAGGTACTTGCGGTCGTTGCTGCGCACCACCAGCTGCACGGTGAAGACCTGCTCCTCGGCCAGATCCCACTCCACCGGCAGCAGCCGGTCCGGATCGGCGGCCATCTGTTCGGCGATATTGTGGCAATCGGCCCGGTGTACCGATACCCCCCGGCCCCGGGTGATCAACCCCAAAATGGTGTCGCCGGGGGCTGGGCTGCAGCAGCGGGCGAACTGGATCATCATGTTGTCCATGCCCTGAATACGAATGCCGCGCTTGTCCTGGATCTGGGGCGGGGTGTGGCGGCGGGGCAGCGGCGGCAACAGGCGGTTGACCACCCGGTTGACCGACAGATCCCCCTGGCCGATGGCCGACAACACGTGTTCCCCGTCTACCAGCGAGAACTCCTGCGCCAGTCGGTCCAGTGCCTCAGCTTGGAGCTTGTAGCGATACCGTTTTAATTCCCTTTCGAGCATCTCCTGCCCCAGATGTACACTGTGGCCGTGCTGCTCTTCCTTCAGCCAGTGCTGGATGCGGTTGCGGGCCTTGCTGGTTTTGATCAGCTCCAGCCAGGCCTGCCTGGGCTTCTGCTGGGGTGAGGTGAAGATCTGCACCGCGTCGCCGCTTTTCAGCTCGGTGCCCAGAGGCACAAGCTGTCCATTCACCTTGGCCGCCAGGCAGCGCAGGCCGATGTCGGTGTGTACGGCAAAGGCAAAGTCGATGGGCACCGCCCCCTTGGGCAACTGAACCAGCCGCCCCTTGGGGGTGAACACGAAGATCTCGTCCTGAAAGAGTTCGATCTTGAGGTTTTCCATAAACTCTTTGGGATCGGTGGCTTCGCGCTGCCAGTCCAGCACCTGGCGCAGCCAGTGGATGTGTTGGTCCAGATCGGTGGGATCGCGGCGGCCAGCCTTGTAGCGCCAGTGGGCGGCGATGCCGATCTCGGCGGTGTGGTGCATCTCCCAGGTGCGGATCTGGATCTCCACCGGAATGCCCCGTGGGCCGATCACCGAGGTGTGCAGCGACTGGTACATGTTGCTCTTGGGGGTGGCGATATAATCCTTGAACCGCCCCGGCACCGGATGATAGAGGGTGTGGGCCAGCCCCAGGGTGTGGTAACATTCGCGCACCGAGTGTACGGTGATGCGCACTGCCAAGAGGTCGTAGATCTCCTCGAAAGGCCGGCCCCGCGACTTCATCTTGTTGTAGATGCTGTAGAAGTTTTTCGGCCGCCCGGTGATCTCGGCCTCGATGCCCCCCTGCGCCAGTTCCTTCTCGATGGGGGCCTTAAACTCCTCGATGTAGACCTCGCGTTCCCGGCGCTTCATCGCCACCTTGTCGCGCACTTCCCGGTATACTGCTGGCTCTAAGTATTTGAAGCTGAGGTCTTCCAGTTCCCAGCGCATGCGCGCCAGCCCCAACCGGTGGGCCAGGGGCGCGTAGACCTCGAGGGTTTCGCGGGCGATGCGCCGCTGCTGCTCGGGCGCCATGGCCTCAAGGGTGCGCATGTTGTGCAGGCGGTCAGCGAACTTGATCAGGATCACCCTGATGTCCTCGACCATGGACAGCAGCATCTTGCGGAAGGTCTCGGCCTGGCGCGCCTCCTGGCTCTCGTAGGTGAGGCGGTCCATCTTGGTGACCCCGTCGATCAGCGAGGCGATCTTGGGGCTGAAGACGGTGGTGATCTGGGCGATGGTGGCGTCCGAGTCTTCGAACACGTCGTGTAAGAGGCCGGCGGCCACGGTCGCCGAGTCGAGACGCAGCTGGATCAGGATGCGGGCCACTTCGACACAGTGGTGGATATAGGGTTCGCCCGAAAGGCGTTTCTGCCCGGTGTGGCAGGCCTCGGCAAAGTGGTAGGCGCGGGCGATTAGCCCGCAGTCCACCTGGTCGTTGCAGGAGCCCAACTCGATGAGCAACATCTGTAACTGCAAGTGGTCGCGCGCCTGTTCGAGGTGGAAATCCAGGCTCTGGGCCGGCACCAGGGCGGTGGGCTCAGGATCAGGGGGACTATGGGCAGATGACTCGCTCATCGCTGCGCCAGGGGGTTAAAAAGATATTTTTGAATATACTCAAAAATTAATCGGATTGGTATCATTTTCAACTGGCACAGCGATTTAGGGGCGTTGCGGGGGATGGGTGCTGGGGGGCATAAAAACCGGCGTAGCCGCAACGCTACCTTTCCGGGATGTCGTAGAGAAAAATAGAATGCCCGATGCGGGCCACCGGCTCGTAGCTCCGCAGCCATCTAAACAAATCCCGTTCCTGCCCGTACCCACCCATATATACCCCCACCAGATTGGTGGCGCTAATGGCGATCAGGCCGGTGGTGGGCAGCAAGGCCCGGGCATCGAGTGGGGCCGGCAGATAAAAGCTGGGCAGCCATTCGTACTGCAGCCCGTAGAGGGCCGGGTCCACGGTGCCAAAATAGCTGAGTTTGAGGCGCACTATACCGCGCTGATCCATGTACGCCTTGAGGCCCTTCAGATCCTGCCCCCAATCCAGATTCGAATCCACCAGATAGCGGTACCCCTGATCCGGCCCGCCCACCAGTTCGTTGAAGTAGGCCAGGTGGTCGGGGTGGTTGCGCAGCGTACCACCTGCATGCCAAAGGCAGCACAGCATCAGCAGCCAAGCCCGCCAGCCGCGCCAACCCTGGGTCCCGGAGGCAGGCAATACATTGACGGCCAGCAGAAAGAGGAAGGGATAGACCGGCAGCAGGTAGCGCAGCCCGATGTCCTTGCCGCCGGCGACAAAGAGCCCGGCCAACAGCAGGGGCGGCCAGATTAGCAGCCCCAGTGCCGCCCATCGGGACCGGTCCCGCATCACCTGCCACAGCCCCCACCCACCTAGAACCAGCACCGGCACCGGCGTCTTGATCAGCAGCGCCACTGGATAATAGTACCACCACCCCTGGGTCGAGTACTCCCCCATCAGATAGGCTTCATGACCGGCGTCCAGATCTCCCATTTGGGAGCGCAGCGTGAGCAGGTACGGCTCTAGCTGAAAACCGTACAGGGCCCACAGCACCAGCCCTCCTCCCAGCACCACCCATAGATACAGCGCCGCGCTCTGCCCCCACACCCCTACCCGTGGCCACCAGCACATTCCCTCCAGCTGCTGCCGCTGCTCGGGGCTGGCGAACACCAGGAACCAGGCCAATGCCAACCCCAACCCAGGCAACAGGACCAGGGCCGAAAGTTTGCTCCCCAGGGCCAGGCCCAAACTCACAGCAGCGCCGGCTAGACGCCAGGGCGAAGGACGCAGCAGCAGAAAATAAAAAGCGTACGCCGCCAGGGCGAAGGTGGCCTCAAAGACGAAGTCGGTGTTGATCAGCGAGGCGTGGGCCAGGGTATTGGGGCAGAAAGATAGCAGCAGCAGAGCGAGCAGACCTCCCTGCGGACCGCGGAGCTGGCAGCCCCAGCGATAGAGCACCAGGGCCAGCAGGCCAAAGAGTACCACTGCGCTAGCCCGGCAAAAAAAGAAGAGCCGCTCCCCGTCGTAGTTGGCATCCAAGAGCAGGGCGTTGCCCCGCCGCAGATCCGCGGAACGCAGAAAACCCAGGTCCTGCGCCCCGCCCTCAGGGTAGTGCCAGGGGGACCAGTCCACGGGGTAGGCGAAAACCGGCAGGCTGTGGAGGTAAAAGGCCAAGGGCGGGTGAGAACAGGAGGCCGGCACATCCCAGTTGCCGGTTTTCAACAGATACGCGCCCAACCCGAAATAACCGGTCTCGTCCCAAGTTGGAGATTTCTGCCAGGCGGTCTGCAAGAGCAGCAGAGCACCCAGCACCACCACCAGCCAGGCGCTGAAGCGGGCTTTCAATCCTCCCCGAGGCCCTCGATGGAGAAGGCGGCCTGGGGCACTGCTAGACCTTTTTCCTTCATCCTGGGGATGAGGCTGGAGATATCGCGCTGCAGCCGGCTGAGGTTATGGGAGAGCAACACCTGCTGCCCGTGCAGTTCCGCCTCCTGCTCATCGAGCCGCTGCGCTTCGAGGCGGGCATCGCGCAGGGCGATGCTCTTCTGGGAAACGAGCTGTTTCAGGCGCAGAATCTTGGTGGAACACACGTACTGGACGAGCAAGCCAATGACGATGCAGGCCACCATGCCGA
>SICG01000144.1 GCA_009691525.1 Candidatus Latescibacterota bacterium
TCGCCCAGTTGGCCCAGCAGGTGCAACAGGAAACGGGCAGCGATCCAGGTCGCCTTTGTCGATCAGGGCTACACCGGCGAAGAGCCCGCTCAGGCGGCTGCCCAGCACGGCATTCAACTGGAGGTGGTCAAGCTACCCGAGGCGAAGAAGAGCTTTGTGCTCTTGCCTCGTCGCTGGGTCGTCGAGCGCAGTTTCGCCTGGATGGCACGGTTTCGACGTTTGGCCCGTGACTACGAGCGACTCCCCACCACCACCCTGGCCGGCTTCCATCTCCTCGCCTTTGCCATCCTCATGATGCGACAGGTGGTCCAGATGATCCCTCAAAGTGCATAACACGCTCTAGGTACAGATATACGCGGCCTTGGGGTGGCGTTCTTTTTTCTCTTCATACCGGTGATATTCTTTTGTTGTTGAATATCCTGTCGGTGGTGGAAAAGGTCTTGGGTTTTATCGAGAAAATTCTGATACGCATCTTCGGGGAGTTTGTCGGGCGTATTTTCCGCGCGATCTTCGGCGTCTTAGGTGCTCTAATCAATGTGCTCGGAGCTGTTGTAAGCGTGTTTAAGCCGAAGGGCTCGCGCCGAACACAGAGATAGACTGGACTCCGCTAGTTTAGCAGCACCCGCACATCCCCCTGACGAAGGGTGAGGCCCTCGCGGTCGAAATGGGCCAAGAGGGCCAGGGACCAGCGGCGGTTGGCGCCCAGCAGGTCGCGGAAGGCGGCCACGGTGACGGAGCCGTGTTCCTGCAGGTGACCTCGCAGTTGGGCCCGCACCCGCTCCAGGGCTTCGGTGTGCAGAAAGAGACCGCCCTCCAAGGGCACTACGGTGCCCAGGCTCATCACCGCTTTGAGCAGGGCGTCCACGTTCCTGGCCTCCAACTGCAGGAGCTTGGCCAGGCCTTCGGCATCGGGCACCTCGGCCAGGGAGGGATGGTTGAGGGCGTCGAGCAGCTGCTGGCGCAGGGTCTCCTCCTCGGCGGAGAAGCGGATCCGGTGGGAGGCGGCGCGCACGAGGCCACCCTCGCTGGCAATGCGCCCTTCGCGCTCCAATTCCTGTAAAACCTGGTCGAAGAGTTCGGGATCGACGCGGCGGTCGGCCAGGCTGCGCAACTGCGCGCGGTTGAGGCCGGCCTTGAGCGGCTGGGCCTGGTGAAAGCCGGCCAGCGCCTTCTCGGCCCGCTGGCGCAGCGCGTTCCATTGGACGGCATGTATGGCCGCCGGTTGCCCGCCCAACTGCACGCGCACGATCCGATCTCCCAACCCATCCAACACCCTTGCCAACGCTTCCAGCCCCAGTCCCAGTTCGCCGGCCAGGGCCAGGCAGGGCCGCACTCCTTCGGGGGCCCTGCGCAGCATGGCCTCGGCCACGGCCTGCGGGTCCTCCTGCTCCAGGGCTTCTAAGTGCTCCCGCAGCGAGGTTTCGTTGCGCCGGTGTTTGATCGGCTGGGGATCGAGGATGCGGCCCCCGCCGATGGTCAGGGGCGGGGAATAGCGGCGGACCACGAAGCGGTCGCCCCAGACAGCCACCAGGGGGGCTTCGAGGCGCAGTTGGGCCAGGGCGCTCGACCCCGGCTCCAGGGCCTGGCCCTCCAAGAGCACCACCCTGGCCATCACTTCAGCGGTGCCCAAATGCAGGCGCACCCGGTTGCGGGTCTCCAGGGCCTTGGGGCAGGAGGGCGAGAGACGCAGGCGCACGTCCAAAAGCTGGGTGGGGCGGAAGTACTGGGGGGCCACCAGGGCGTCGCCGCGGATGATTTCCTTCGCTTCCACGCCGGGCAGGTTGAGGGCGGCCCGGTCGCCGGCCTGCACCTGGGCCACCTCGCGGCCGTGTTGCTGCAGGCCGCGCACTCTCAGGCTTCGGCCCGCCGGGGCCTGCTCCACGTGGTCGCCGCTGTGCAGGGCGCCCGACCAGACCGTGCCAGTACACACCAGGCCGAAACCCTTGACTAGAAAGGCGCGGTCCACCCACAGGCGGAAGGGGCCTCCCTGGCGCTGGGCGCGAGTTTGGACCACCAGGGAGAGCAGGTGTTGCTTGAGGCTTTCGACGCCGGCTCCGGTGTGGGCTGAGACGCGGAGGATGGGCGCTCCTTCTATGAAGGTGCCCTTCACCAGTTGGCGCAGGTCCTCCTCCACCAGCGCCAGCCACTCCTCCTCGACCAGATCGGTCTTGTTGAGGGCGATCACCCCTCGCTCGATGCCCAGCAGTTGCAGCACATCGAGGTGCTCGCGGGTCTGGGGCATGACCCCGTCGTCGGCGGCTACCACCAGCAGGGCGATGTCGATGGTGCTGACCCCGGCGACCATGGTCTTGACGAAGCGCTCGTGGCCGGGCACATCGATGAGGGTGGCCTGGTCGCCCAGAAAGGCAAAGCCCAGTTCGATGGTGATGCCCCGGGCCTTTTCCTCGGGGGCGGTGTCAGTGTCCATGCCGGTGAGGGCCTTGACCAGCAGAGTCTTGCCGTGGTCGATGTGGCCGGCAGTGCCGATGATGGTGTGGGCCATCTCAGTTGCTCTTGGTCAGTTTGCCGGCGGCGCTCCAGCCATCGGCCTGGAGGCGGTAGAGGTACACCCCCGAGGCCAGGGGTTTGCCGCGCCTGTCGTGTCCATCCCAGGTGCAGTGATGGAGGCCGGCCGGCAGGGGGCCAAGGGAGTGCCGTGCCACCTCCTGGCCCAGGGGATTGTAGATTTGCAACTCCACCCGGGCAGCAGGGGCAGCCAGGCTGAAGGGGATGATCACCCCGGGGTTGAAGGGGTTGGGATAGGCCGCGCCCAGGCGGGACTGGGAGGGGAGGGGAGGGCCGGTGTCCTCGACGGCGGTGTCGTGGGGGCCGCGGTTGAGCAATATGTGTACCCCTGCTCCGTCGGCCACAAAGGAATCGAAGACCACCAGATCCGCATGCCCCTCACCGTCCAGATCGGCGCTGAGCAGGGGCCCGCCCCGCCCCAGCAGCAGCGGATAGCGGCCCTCCAGGGCGAAACGGCCCTCGCCCTGGCCGATCAGCACCAGGATGGCCGGATCGCGCAATTCGTCGTGGGCCAGGACCAGGTCCGGCAGGCCGTCGCTGTTCAGGTCCGTGACCAGGGGTTCGCGGTGGTAGCGGGCCTCGGGCAAGGCAAAGGTGGTGTCCATCAAGCCTTTGGTCCGCTGGCGGAGGATCTTCAGGCCTAGCGCCGGACGTCCTTCCACCCCCTGGGCGAAGAAGGCCCCTTCGTCGTTGAGGGCTAGATCAAGTTGGCCATCCAGGTCGAAGTCGCCCACCTGCACCACGCGTTCGGGCTCCAGTCCGGCGCTCAGGGGCACCGGCTCCTGCACCTGGGCGCCGGAGGCCAGGGCATAGGTGGCCAGCAGGCCCTGGTGCTTCTTGGGGTCGTAGGGCGGCTTCCACACCAGCGGCAAGAGCCGGTCCATCAGGGTGGGGAAGGCGGTGGTCCACACATAGTAGCTGCCCCCCGCCGGCCGGGGTTGCTGGGGAGGGCCAAAATGGCCGTGGCCGTCGTTGTACAGCAACTGGGCATCGAGGGTGCCGCGCAAATAACCCCACAGGTCCAGGTCTCCGTCGCGGTCCAGGTCGGCCAGCTGCTCCGGGGCAAAGAAAGCGGGCAGGGACTGTTGGCTCCAGCCGGCCTGGGGGGCGTTGAGCCATACCTGGGGCGGCAGCCGGTCGGTGGTTGCGTCGAGCACCAGGTCCAGGCGGCCGTCGCCATCTAGGTCTGTCCCGCCCACGAAGCTGTCCTTGATCCCGAAGCCAGTGCCGGCGAAGTGCTCCAGCTGCACGCTGGTGAAGCGGCCCTGCCCGTCGTTGTAGCCCAACAGCCAACCGCCCTGCCGATCGCTCTGCCAGCGAGTGGTCAGGTCCACATCCCCATCCCCGTCCAGATCCCCCAGGGCGCCGGCCTCCTCCTGCCATTGCCAGCCGCTCACCTGCTCCACCTCTCCCAGCGGATAGAAGACCGGCGGGGCGAAGAGCTGGCCGAAGGCAGCGCGAGTGAAAGCAGGGGGTGGCAATTCGCCGCCGGCTTGCTCGCGGGCGCCGGTCAGGCGGATCCAGTCGATCTGCACGGCTGCCGGAACCTGGTCTGCACTCTGAGCGCTCAGGGTATCTTCGGGGCCGGCGTCGACGAAGGGCATGGTCAGGCGGATGTCGCTCAGTTTGTCTTCCCAGACCAGTTCGTATTCTTCTCCTCCGGGCCAGGTGGCAGGGCGAGTACGCAGGTTGCTGACGGTCACCTCCTGCCACTGGGTGGTGTAGCGGACGGGCTGATTGATCAGCCAGAAGCGGGGGTGGCAGTACTGGTTGGGCGGGCAGCCGCCCTCCAGGGATTCGGGATCGTTGCCGGGGAAAAGGTAATTGATTGCGTTGGTCCAGCTGAAGACGAGGCGGGTGAGGACGGGCTGGGTGTGCACCAGGCGCAGGCGGATGCTGGCCTGGTCGAAAAGCCGTGAGTTCTGGCCGATGAGCGGAGAGTAGAGGGTGATTCCAGGGCTGCGTCCCTGCCGGTAAGGCACCAGCGGCACCGTCCAGATCCCCTGGTCCACCGCTCCCTGCAGAACCGGCAGTCTGGGGCTGGTGCCTGGGCCTTCGGCTTCGGTGGCCACCCAGCCCTGGGTGTCGCCCGGCTGATCAAAGTTCCAGGTGAGGGCCTGGGCGGCGGCGTTCAGGAGCAGGAAGCTGGCGAATACAACGATCGTCTTCATGGTCTAGAAGATACCGCGCTCCGGCCCGGCCTCCAACTTGAAGGCATAGGGCGGCCCGCCTATATTCTCACCCCGAGGAGGGCCTGAGCCATGTACTTGAAAGAACTGCGCCCCTACCAGCTGAAGGAAGCAGTGGCACAGGGCTGGCCCCTGCTGGTGCCGGCCGGCTGCATCGAGACCCACGGGCCGCACATGGCCATCGGTCACGACACCCTCATCGTCGAGGAGATCTGCGCCCGCATCGCCGCCCGCATCCCGGCGGTCATTGCCCCCTCCTTCGACTACGGTCCCACTGGTTATGCCCTGGGCGGTCCCCGCGACGGTACCATCGACCCGGACTACGCTTCCTTCGGGCTCTACGTCAAAAGCATCCTCAAAAACCTTCGCGAGATGGGCTTCCGCAAGATCTACGTGCCCATCATGCACCAGGGTATGGAGGCGCCCCTGGCTCTGGCCTTCAAGAAGGCGGCAGCCGAGTTGACTTTCGAGGAAGTGCTGGAGCGCGGATACCCGCGCGGTTGGTGGGGTGAGGGCAAACTGATGCGCGAGGTGGGCGGGGCCATCTGGGGCCGCGTCGAGGTCCAGCCGATGATCCTGCCGGGCACCGAGGCGGGCGGCGACCACGCCGGGTACAATGAAACTTCCTTCCTGATGGCCACCCGTCCCGAACTGGTGGAGCAGGGCCGCCTGGACGAAAATGCACCCTGGTACTGCCGGCAGGACGAAAAACTCAACAGTTGGACGGCCAACGCCGAACACGGCCAGCGCATGGTGGAGGCGGTGGTGGAGGCCTGGGTGGCCAAGATCAAGGCCGAGGGCTGATCGTGGCCAGGGCCGAAATGTTGTACGTGGACCCCGAGCATCTCAAAGGCAAATCGCTGCCCCGGGCTGCCGAGGTGTTACGCGCCGGGGGGGTCATCGTCTACCCGACCGATACCACCTACGGCCTGGGCTGCGATATCACCGCCAAGCGGGCCATCGAGAAGGTGCGCCAGATCAAGGGGCGGGACGCCAAGAAACCCATGTCCTTTGTCTGCGCCGACCTGACCCACGTCAGCCGCTACGCCCAGGTCTCCAACTACGCCTACCGCATCCTCCGGCGTTTTTTGCCCGGCCCTTATACCTTTGTCCTGCCGGCCACCCGCGAGACCCCGCGCATTTTACAAAGCCGCCAGCAGACCGTGGGCCTGCGCATCCCCGATCACCCCGTGCCCATGGAGCTGGTGCGCCTGCTGGGCAACCCCATCCTGAGCACCAGCGCCAACCGCAGCGGGCAGGAAGTGATCACCCGGCCCGAGGACTTGGAGGCGGATCTGGGGGGAGAGGTGGAGCTCATACTGGAGTGCGGCGAGCTCCCGGTGCTTGCGTCAAGTGTGATCTCCCTGGTTGGCGACCGCCCCCAGATCCTGCGCGAGGGCCAGGGCGATCTGAGTTATTTCCGGGAGGACGCGTGACCTTCGCCGCCTGCGGGGCCTGCTCCGGTGCGTCGGTTTCTTCTTCTTCGAAGTAGGTGCCGTAGAGCTGGAGTAGTTCGGGGGTGTCGCGCACGAACTGACGCCATTCGCCGATCAGGGCGTCGGCGGCCACGCATTTGGGACAAGGGATGAGCAAGTTATGCTGGTCCACACCCAGGTAGCCCCGGTCGTAGCAGCGCTTGCAATTCTTTTTGGCTTTATGTTTGGCCACCATTTCCCTGGCATTTGCCAGGTACTGGTCGGGTAATTTGGCAATCTCTTCCATGTCTTCCTCCTTTGGCTGAAATCACGTGAAAGATCGAACAAAGAGTGCTAAAACGCAACGCGCCCTGCTGCTCTTGCTCTGCCTGCTGCCGCTCTCCGCCCAGGCTTTTGCCCCCTATGCCAGCCGCAGCGAGTTTCTGCTCACTCCTCCCGGCAGCTTGGGCACGGGCTTACAGGGGTACGCCAACCCGGCCCTGCTCAGTTATGCCCAGGGGCTGGAGGCCACCCTGGCCTGGTCAGGGGCCCCGGACCAGCAGTGGGGCCTCTTCTCCGGTTTTCACCGCCTGGGTTTTGCGGTCATCCACCAGCAGGAGACCCGCTACCACTTTTCGCTGGGAGCCGGCGATCGGCGCCTGAGCACCGGGCTGGGCTACGGCTGGTCCACCGGCGGGCAGGCGCAGCTGTGGATGCTGGGAGTTCTGCTGCGGCCCCTGCCCCAGCTCTCCCTGAGCAGCGTGGTCGTCGCCAGTCCCTCGCTGCACTCGCGCGAGCTGAGCGGCGATTTGTCGCTGCGCCCCTGGGGGGACGAACGGCTCACCCTCTTTGCCGACGGGGCCAGGGCCAGTCGCCGGGCCGGTGGCCCCCCGGCGTGGAGCATGGGGGCGGCCCTGAGCCTTCGCCCCGGCCTGACACTGACCGGCCGCTACTTCGACAACCACACCCTCAGTCTGGGGCTGCGGCTAGGTATAGGGCAGGCGACGGTACACACCCAATCCCGCTTCGACCGGGACGGGCAGCACGCCTATGGGGTCTATGCGGTGGAACTGGGTGCCTACTGCCAGAGCGCCCTGCACGACCGGGTCAGCCCCCGCCGGCAGTACCTCGAACTGAATCTGGAGGGCCCAGTCAAACATCGGCGTTTCGCCCTCTTCGATCCGGGCCACACCCTGCGGGAGCTGCTGGAGCTGATCCAGCGGGCCGCACAGGACCCGCAGATCGGCGGCCTGGTCATCGACGCGGCGGGCATGCGCGCCAACCCCGAAATGGCCTGGGAACTGCGCCAGCAGCTGCGCCAGTTCAGGGGGGCCGGCAAGAAGGTGGTGATCTACCTGGAACGGCCCAGCCTGGTGGAGTACCACTTTGCCTCGGTGGCTGACCACCTAGTGCTGGACCCGGCCGGCGAACTGGGCCTGGAAGGCATGGTGGCCGGGCAGACCTATTTCAAAGGCGTCCTCGACCAACTGGGCATCGGTTTCGACGAGTGGCGGCTCTTCCCGTACAAATCCCTCTATGAGACCTACACTCGTCAGGACATGTCCCCTGCCGAGCGCGAGCAGCTCCAGGCGCTGCTGGCGGACAACTACCGGTTAGTTATGGGCGAGATCGGTGAGGCGCGGCGGCTGGCGCCAGGCACCCTCGACAGCCTGATCAACCAGCAGGCTTTCTTCTTGCCCAACGAGGCCCTAACCGCTGGATTGGTGGACCGGCTGGGCCGCTGGGACGAGCGGGACCAGGTGGTGGAGGAGTTGGAAGGGCGGGCCCGCACCTTGAGGATTCCCGAAGACTACCCCCTGCCGCAAGATCCGACCTGGGGCGAACCCCAGCGCATCGCGCTGATTTATGCTCTGGGATTGTGCGACCTGGAGGAGGGGATCGAAGCCCGCCAACTGGCCGAGGAGATCGGTGGGGTGCGCGACGATCCGCGCATCGCCGCGGTGGTGCTGCGGGTGGATTCGCCCGGCGGCGACCCCCTGGCCGGCGACCTGGTGGCCGAGGCGGTGCGCAAGTGCAGGGAAGAAAAACCGGTGGTGGTCTCGCAGGGATCAGTGGCGGCCTCGGGCGGGTACCAGCTCTCGATGAACGGCAGCGCCATCCTCGCTGCGCCCAATACCATCACCGGTTCCATTGGGGTGATCGGCGGCTGGCTCTACAACGCCGGCCTCAAGGAGAAGCTGGGGCTGACCACCGACAAGGTGCAGGAAGGCAGACACGCCGACCTGGGTTTCGGGGCCACCCTGCCGCTTTTGGGCCTTTCCCTGCCCGACCGCAATCTCGACCCGGAGGAGAAGGCCCAGGCCGAGCGTGCCATCCGCGCGGTGTATGACAACTTCGTCGCCGCGGTGGCACAGGGACGGGGCCGCAGTCCGGCGGCTATCGACTCGGTGGCGCAGGGGCGGGTGTGGTCGGGGACCGCTGCCCTGGCAGCGGGGCTGGTGGACCGGTTGGGCGGCCTGCAGGCCTCGCTGGATCTGGCCAAGGAGCAGGCGGGCCTGCTGGCAGACGAGACGGTGCAGGTGCTCGAGTTTCCGCGCAAACCCCTGCTCAATCCCGCCTTTTTCAGGCCCTCCCTGATGCAGAGTGAATTGGGGCGTCGCGCTGGCCTCCAACTGCTGCAGTTCCGCCTGGAGCACAACGGCCGGCCCCTGCTTTTGCTGCCGGTCGAGAGCTACGGCCAGTTCTATCCCGAGGAGGATTTGCGATGAGTGAAGATACCCTGCGCCTCTACGCCGAACTCGGCGCCCGGCCGGTGATCAATGCCCTGGGCCACATGACCATGCTGGGCGGCTCCACCCCTTCACCCACCGTGCAGGCAGCCATGCAGCTGGCCTCGCGCTATTATGTGGACATGGATCAGTTGCTGGAGAGCACTGGCCGGATCATCGCCGGGCTGCTCGACTGCCCGGCTGCGCTGGTCACCCCCGGCTGCGCCGCGGCCCTGTACCTGGGCACGGCCGCCTGCATGACCGGCAAAGACCCAGAAAGGATGGCCCAGTTGCCCGAGACTACCGGGCTGAAGCGCGAGGTGGTGATCCAGCAGGGGCAGCGCTACAAGTACGACCGGGTGGTGCGCATGACCGGGGCGGTGATTGTGGCGGCGGGCAGTGCGGCGGGCACCACCCCGGCCCAGTTGGAGGAGGCTCTGGGGCCGCAGACCCTGGCCCTGCTCTATCCGGCCCACGACGAACGCGAGGGGCTGGTGCCCCTGCGCCAGGCCATCGAGATCGCCCACCGGCGCGGGGTCCCGGTCATCGTCGACGCTGCCAGCCGCGTGTACCCAGTGGACGGATTGAGAAAATACTGCGCCTGGGGGGCGGACCTGGTGGGGTACGGGGCCAAGTACATCGGGGCGCCGAACTCGACCGGCATCCTCTGCGGCCGCGCTGACCTGGTGGAGGCAGCCCGTTTCCACAGCTTTGCCGCCTTCGAGCGGCAGGGGCTGCCCGGAGCAGGGCGGCCTCTCAAGGTGGACCGGCAGGAGGTGGTGGGGGTGGTGGTGGCGCTCAGGGAGTGGTTGGGCATGGACCACCAGGCCCGCTTCGCCGTGGCCGGCCAGCGAGGCCAGCGTCTGCGCCAGGCTCTGGACGGTCTGCCTGGGCTCACCTTCACCCCGGCCGCGGGCGAGGCCCCTTGGCTGCTGGTGGAAATCGACGCTCAGGCCGCAGGGCAGAGCGCTGCCCAAGTGGCTGCCCACTTGCGCGAGGGCCAGCCCAGTATCTGGGTAGGGGTGCAGGAGCGGGCCCTCGCTTTTGATCTGGGAACAGTGTGGGAGGGGGACGAGGTGGTGATCGCCCGGCAGGTGCGGGCAGCGCTGGGTTGAGCCTCAGGCCCGGTGTCTGGACCGGGAATTCAACGCCAGCAACACCCAATACCCCGCCAGGGCGCCCAGGGCACCCACCGGCACTGCGCCTACGGAGAGAAAGAGCAGCGCGAAGGCCGGGGTGATCTCCGGGTGTTGGCCGGTGTAGATGGGCAGTAGGGCTTCCCAACTGCCCCAGGCCAGGAAGGCGGCGATTCCGGCCAGGCCGCCGAGCAAAACCGGCAGCCCTGCCTGCCGCCAGGGAGAGCGGGCCATACGCAGTACCGCCAGGACGAGCATGCTGTAGGGGAAGAAGCGGAAGAGGGTGAAGAAGAGGTAGCGGTCCAGGGAGAAGTCGGCGAAAGTTTCGGCCCAGGCTTCGCCCAGCCCCCGCTGCCCCACCGCCAGCGCCATGATCAGGCGCACCGCGTGGTGGTCCAGCAGCAGGGCGGTCAGCAAGAGCAGCAGGAACCACCGGGCCTTGGGCATGCCCCGGGTCAGTCTCCGGCCCAGGAACCTTTGGCCATCATGCCCCCGTCCACACACACATACTCGCCGGTCATGAAGGAGGTTTTGTCGCTGGCCAGGAAGAGCACCACGTTGGCCACGTCCTCGGGCTGGCCGATGCGGCCGATGGGATGGGCCTTGCCCCAGGCGTCCACCAGATCCTCCTTTTTGAGCCCCATGCCCCGCGCTGCCTCGTCCACCAGCGGAGTGTCGATGGTGCCCGGATTGACGGCCAGCACCCGGATGTGGTCGGCGGCGTATTCGAGGGCTAGCTGACGGGTGAGGGAGAGCAGGCCCCCCTTGCTGGCCGCGTAGGCCGAAACCCCCTTGGCCGACTGCAGGCCCTGGACACTGGCGGTGTTGATGATCACCCCGCCGCCGCGCTCTTTCATCACCGGCACGCAGTACTTGGTCATCAGGAAGGCGCTCTTGAGATTGACGTCCATGATGCGGTCCCACTTCTCCTCGGACAGTTCGTGGGCCGGCAGGTAGCTGTCGGTAGGCTGGATACCCACGTTGTTGCACAACACGTCTACCCCGCCCCATTGCTGGGTGGCGCTGTGGACCAGGGACTGGCAATCGGCAGACGACGAAGCGTCGGCCGGCTGAAAGCGGATGAGGCCCTCAAGGCCGGCGGCCTCTTTTTCTATTTGGGCCCCGGCTTTTTCGTCTACATCGGCGCAGAGCACCCGCGCTCCCTCCCTGGCAAAGGCCAGGCAGATCCCCCGGCCGATGCCCTTGGCCCCGCCGGTGACGATTACCGCCTTGTCCTTAAATTCGGCCATTTTCAGTCTCGGCCCCGAGTGTGAGGGGAGACCTGACGCCGTCTCCGCCGCCCGCGGTCGTTGTCGTCGTC
>SICG01000145.1 GCA_009691525.1 Candidatus Latescibacterota bacterium
TAGTGGGTGGGATGAAGCGGCGAGGGGAAGTCGATTTGTAGTTGGCGACTGTAGTACTGGTGCAGTCGCAGGGCCTCGGTTTCGCCCAGGAGCCGGCGGTCCAACAGGAAGGGCTGCTCCTCCACCAGATCCACGACTGGCACAGCCTACCCAGACCGCCAGCGGACCTTTGGCCAGGGCCTCCCAGCGGCTGGCAGCCATGGCCTCGGGCTGGTCGTAGAACACTTCTTCGAGGTAGGGTTCCACCTCACCTTGCCAGACCTGGGCCAGGCCAGCCCCGTCCTGGAGGAAAAACGAGCAACCCAGCTCGCGGTCCGGGTCGCCGATGCGGCGGTTGATCTCCTGCAGCACCCCTATCAGTTCGCCAGCGGGCAACTCATGAGCTTCGAGGTACTGGCGCAGCACTCCGTAGTCAGGCTGCAACCGGATGAAGGCAAAGCGCCGCCGCAGGGCCTGGTCCATCAAGGCGATGGAGCGGTCGGCGGTGTTCATGGTGCCGATCAAGTACACGTTGTCGGGGATGCTGAACGGGGCCCCGCCCCCGGCCAGCGGCATGGCCCGGTCCCGATATTCGAGCAAATACATCACCTCACCCAGTACCTGCGCCAGATGGGCCCGGTTGATTTCGTCGATGACCAGAGCGCAGGCGTGGGGGTGGCGCTGGGCCGCCTGTTGGCAAAACTCCAGGAACCGACCCGGAACCAGCGCAAATCCCCCCGTGGGAAGGGGGCGCAGGCCCTGGATGAAGTCCTCGTACGCGAAGGAGGGATGGAACTGCACCAGATCCCAGCACCCCCCCTTTGCCGCGAGGCGTTGCGCCAAATGGCGGGCCAGGAAGGTCTTGCCCGTGCCGGGTGGACCGCAAGAATGACCTGCTTTTTGCGGCGCAGGCGCGCCTCCCACTGCGCCAATTGGGCCGGTTCGTATCCGGTTTGGCTGAGGTTCTCCGGCGGCATCTGGACGACTGACTCCCGGCGCGGTTTTCCCCCCTCAGCACATTCGACCACCACCTGCAGGAGCTGCTCCACCCGCACGGCGAATTCCCGGTCGTCGAGGACTGGCCGCAGTTGAGCCAGACGTATCGGTTTGATCCGCGCCTGGGGCAGATTGCTTGGGGGCAGCTTGACGGAAACCGGCGTCCCTGCGTACACCCGCACCACGTTCAGCCACAGGTTCTCCTGGCGGAGCTGTTGCCGCCAGCGTTCGACCACCTCGGCGCGCCAGGGGCTGAGCCGGGCGATCAATTCGCTCACCCAGGGCTGATTGGGCAGTTCCACATGTCCGGCGGGTACAACCAAGAACGACACCTGGGGAGCGCCAGCCTCTGCCATCAGCTGGTCGGCCGGCTCGGGATCGCTGAAATCTGATGATTTCAGCCGGTGCCCCTGGGCGTAGTAGGGGGAGCTGAGAGCGGGACAAAGGGGCAGCGGGTTTCCCAGACGTCTGGCCCGCAGCAACACCAGACACTGGCCCTGGCCCAGCACCGCGATTTCGGGTGCAGGTCGGCGCAGTACCAGTGCATAAGGCCCCGCTATGGGCCGCTCGAGCCGCAGCTTTACCGGGCGAATCAGCGAGAATCGTTGTAAATTTCCCAGCACAGACCATGCCCTTTGGGATAGGGGGGCAAGGTACGCAAACTGCCAACTCCTCTCACCCAGGCCTCCTCCATGCCCATTGTCTTGTGCCTTCTGCTCTTGCTCGCCGGCAACACCTTGGCCCAGGAAACGGACTTTCCCACCTGGCTCGCAGCCTTCCGCCGGGAAGCCCAGGACCAGGGACTCTCGGTCCAGCTCCTCGACCTGGCCTTGAGCGATCTCAAGCCCAGCGCCGCGATCCTGGCCCTCGAAGAAAACCAGCCCGAACGCACCATCACCCTGGCCACGTACCTGCGCCGCGTGGTGCCGGCCGGCCGGGTCAAAACCGCGCGATTGCGCCTGGCTAAGAATCGACCGCTCCTAGAAAAGATCGGCGGCCAGTACGGGGTACAACCTCAGTTTATCGTGGCCCTGTGGGCCATCGAGAGCGATTTTGGCCGCAACATGGGCAAGACTCCGATCATCGGCGCCCTCACCACCCTGGCCCACGGTGCCAAACGCCCCCACCGCCGCGAACTCTTCCGCACCGAATTGCTCGCCGCCCTGCGCATCCTCGAACTGGAGCACCTCCCTCCCGGCAACCTGGTGGGGTCCTGGGCCGGGGCCCTGGGCCAGTGCCAGTTCATGCCCACCAATTTCCTCAGCCTGGCCGTGGACTTTGACCAGGATCAGCGCCGGGATATCTGGCACAGCCAGGCAGATGTTTTTGCCTCCATCGCCCATTTCCTCTCTGCGAAGGGCTGGGCCCAGGACCAGACCTGGGGTCGGGAAGTGAAGCTGCCCGCCAAATTCGACCAGCAACTGATTGGGCTGGAGGTGGAGAAAACGCTGGCCGACTGGCAGGCGCTGGGGGTGCGCCGCGCCGACGGGGGGGACCTGCCGGCCCGCGAACTCAACGCCTCCCTGGTGCGACCCGACCAGGGCCGCACCTTTCTGGTCTACGGCAATTTCCGGGTGCTGCGGGAGTGGAACCGCTCAAATTACTTTGGCCTGGCGGTGAGCCAGTTGGCCGACCGTCTCACCCCGTGAGGGCCTATTGGGCCGCGCTCTCGGGCCGCCGCCAGGTAGGCGCCCTGTTGGGCCTGGCCGGATTAGCAGTCGGCTGGGCCTGGGGAGCACCGGCTCTGGGGCTGGCCGTTTTCGCCATCTGCTGGTGGACTGCCGAGCCCTTCTCCGTCGAGTACAGCTCCCTGCTTATCCTGTTGCTCATCCCCACCTTTGGCCTGCTGACCGTGCAGCAGGCATTTAATCCCTTTGCCGGCAGCGCCGTCTGGCTGATCTTCGCCGGCATGGTGCTGAGTCTGGGCATCACCGCTACCGGCCTGGAGGCCCGCCTGGCCGGCCTGGCACTGCGCCACCTGGGCCGCAGCCCTGGCACTCTGCTCTTCCAGCTACACGTCCTGGGCCTGGCTACGGCCTTTCTGGTGCCCTCGGGCGTAGTGCGGGTGCTGCTGCTCATCCCCATCGGCATGGCCGTGGTGGACGGACTGGGCGGCCGGGAGGACCGCGACCTCAACGCTGCGGTGCTGCTTTCCCTGCTCTGCAGCACCTATTACGGCGGGACGGGCTTGCTCACCGGGGCGGTGCCCAATCTGGTGGTGGCCGGGCAGCTGGAAAGGGTCAGCGGCCGGGTGCTGTACTGGGGCGAGTGGCTGCGCTGGATGTTCCCGGTCATGGGCCTGCTGCGCACTGGCATGTGTTTGGGGGTGATCTACCTGCTCTTCGGCCGGCGGCTGTCCAAGACCCTGCATACCGGTCCCCTGCTGGCCCCCCAACCCCTGGACCCAGCCCAACGGAAGGTGCTGGCCCTGCTCCTGCTCGGCGTGGCCCTTTGGTCCAGCGATGCCCTCCACCACCTGGCCCCCATGTACGTGGGTCTGCTGCTGATTGCCCTCTACACCCTGCCCGGCTGGGGCCCGCTGCCCTTTGCCCAGTTGCGGCAGCTCAACTTCCCCTTTCTCTTCTACATCGCCGCCCTCTTTTCGCTGGGCTCGGCGCTCGAAACTTCTGGTTTCGACCGCCGTTTTATCAGCGCTACCAGCGGCTGGCTGCAACTGGACGGGCAGGGCCCGGTGTACCAGCACCTGGCCCTCACTGGCATGGGGGTGCCCCTCAACTTTCTCATGGACAACGCCGCCGTGGCCAGTCTGCTCACACCCCCCCTGCTAGAACTAGGCCGCAGTCTGGGCTTGGCGGAACTACCTGTGGCCCTGAGCGTGGGCATGGCGGTGGGGCAGGTGTTCTTCCCCTACCAGTGCGCCCCCTTCATGCTGGTGTACAGCTACCGCCGGCTGGGCATGGGGCAACTGGTGCTCTGCATGGTCTGCATCGCCGTGCTCACGCTGCTCCTGCTCTGCCCGCTCAACGTGCTCTACTGGCGCTGGCTGGGCCTGATCTAGAAGCGGTCCGGCCACCACATGTGGGCCTGGGTCAGGGGGAAGAGACGCTCCAGCAAGGCGTGGCAAGGTCGGGGGGCCTGGAGCCTGCCAGCGGCGAGCAACTCCCCAGGGGTATAGTACCCCATCAGCAACTGCAACAGGGTCTCTTGTCCCAGGCGCAGGCCACTGCGAAAGGGTTCCTGTCCTAGACGCAGGTGCCCTCTCTGCGCCTGCAGCACGCAGGAACCCAGATCCGTTTTGATCCCCAGGGACTGGGCGCCCTGCCAGCGCCGGTCAAGTTCCGGAGTACCTTTTCCATGCAGCGCTGCAAGTTGATGATCCGGCCCATGGGCCCGGCATTGCGCGGGTACTGGGTGTCCACCTTGCAACCCAATGGCCGGCAATGGTGGGCAACGGGGTGATCCGGGGGCAGGCTGAGAGAGACTTCCTCGCGCCGCAATTCCACCGCCCGCCGGGCCAGCAACCACAGCAGGGTGTCGAAGACCGGTGCGCCCTGCCCCCCACCTCGGCGGCCCGGCAGCGGCCCGGTACTGCGTCGTAGACCACGTAGCCTTGCACTTGATCTGCCGCGTTGACCGCCACCTGGACGCCCGCATCCACCCCGAATCCCGAGCCCTTTTCAATCCCTTTCCAGGTTTTGGGGTCGCGCACCACCGCTCCGGTGCGCCCCTCGTTCTGGCGGTTGTAGAGCCGGATGATGGCCGCCCGGTCTGCCTTGCGGTAGAGCCGCAGCCGCAGTTGTTTGGCCGCCCGCTCGGCGTCGCGGGTGTCCAGGCGCAGGTTGTGTTCCGGGATACAGGTGGCAAAGCCGAAGCGATGGTAGAAATCCGGGATGCCGAAGAGCATGGAGACCTCGTACCCCTCGCGAAGCATCAGGGCCAGCGAGGCCTCCAGCACGCGGCTGGCCAGGCCCTGGTTGCGGTACTGCCGGTCAGTGCCCACCCCGGCGATCCCCCCCACCTTGACCACCCCCACGCCAATGCGCATCTGCACGTCTACGATCCACAGCCGCGAGATGGAACGCCCCTCGCGCACGAGTTCTACCTTCCACCCCCTGACGCTCTCTTCTCCTGCAATTCCATCGCGTGTTCCTCCACGGTTATTGTTCGGCTAAAATATAGATTCCCGGCTTTTCGGACTACACCCTTTTGGCTATATTCCCTCTCCCTATGGCAAAAACAATCCCCTTCTGGTCGGCCGGGGTAGAGGGTGCCCTCAGCCTCACCTTTGACGACAACGCCCCCAGCCAACTGGCCAATGCCCTGCCCTGCCTGGACGACCATGGTCTGACCGGGACTTTCTACGTGAACCCGGGCCGGCGCCCCGACTGGGAGCGCCAGATCCCCCGCTGGCAGCAGGCCGCCGCCCAGGGTCACGAGCTGGGCAACCACACCAATCGCCATCCCTGCTCCTGCAATTTCGGCTTCCATCCTACGTATTGCCTGGAAAAGCTGAGCCTAACGGACATCGAAACCACCATCGACGAGGCCGAGGCGGATCTCGACCAGCTCTTTCCCCAGCAAAAGGGCAAGCGCAGTTTCTGTTATCCCTGTTACCAGAGCTACGTGGGCACGGGGGTGGAGCGGCAGTCCTATGTGCCGGTGGTGGCCCGGCGTTTTCGCGCTGCGCGAGGCGGCGGAGAACGGCCCAACAACCCGCATATAATCGATCTCACCTACACCTGGGCCTGGGCAGTGGAAGGCCACAGCGCCGAGCAGATGATCGCCTACGTGGACAAGGCCGTCGGGCAGGGACTGTGGGCGATTATCTGCATGCACGGGGTGGGTGGGGACCACCTCGCCATCGAGACCAAAGCGCTGGAAGGCCTGGCCCGGCATCTAGAAAAAAACAATGCCAAGATCTGGACCGCCCCCCTCATCGAGATCGCTGATTTCATCCTCAAACGCAGACAAGAGCTGAAACATGACGCGCAAAGTCCTGGTCACTGATTACCAGTGGCCCGACCTGGAGATCGAACGGCACATCCTCGGGGAGATCGGCACCGAATTGGTGGTGGCCCCCGATGGCCAGGAAGAGACCCTTGCCCATCTGGCCCAGGGTTGTGAGGGCATCCTCACCTGTTGGGCAAAGACCACGGCCAGGGTGATTGCGGCGGCTCTCCCGGACCTGAAGGTCATCGTCCGCTACGGCATCGGCCTGGACAACATCGACGTGGACTTTGCCACCCAGAGCCACGTCCCGGTGCTCAATGTGCCGACCTACTGCGTGGTGGACGTGGCCGAACACACCCTGGGTTTTATCCTGGCCCTCTCGCGCAAGATCGCCTTTTTCGACCGGCGGGTGCGCCAAGGTACCTGGAACATCCAGGAAGCCCTGCCCCTGCGCCGGCTGGTGGGCAAACGCCTGGGGCTGATCGGGCTGGGCAATATCGGCAAGGAGGTCGCTAAACGCGCCCAGGCTTTTGGCCTGGAGGTCTGCGCCTACACCCCGCGGCTCACGCCGGAACGGGCAAAGGAAGCCGGGGTTACTGCCCTTCCCCTGGATGAGCTGCTGGCCACCGCGGATTTCGTCTCCCTGCACCTGCCCCTCACCCCCCAGAGCGCTGGCCTGATCGGCACCGCCCAGCTGCGGCAGATGAAGCCCACTGCCTTCCTGATCAACACCTCGCGGGGCAAGCTGCTCGATGAGGACGCCCTGTACCAGGCCCTGAGCACCGGCCAACTCGCCGGGGCCGCGCTGGATGTGCGCATCCAGGAGCCAGCCGCCCCCGGAGACCGCCTGCTGCAACTGGAAAACATCCTCCACACCCCACACGCCTCCTTCTTCTCCCGCGAATCTATCGAGGAGTTGCAGGAGCAGGCTGCCTCGGAGGTGCGCCGGGTGTTGACCGGCCAACCTCCGCTGAATCTGGTCAATCCGGGGTACCGCTGAGTTTCGCCCGTCCCTGCACTGCGTAGCGCAGCACCACCCCCAAGAGCACGATGCTCCCCCCAATCTTGGTGGCGGGGCTGGGCAGTTCCCCGACCACCAGCACCACCCAGATGGGGTTGAGCAGGGGTTCGAGGAGAGTGATCAGCGCCGCCTCCCCGGCCGGCACCCGCTGCAAAGCCTTGAAGAAGAGCAGATAGGGAATCCCCAACTGCACCACCCCCATCAATAACATCAACAACACCTCGCGACCAGCGGCCTCCGGCTCGGGTCCCAGCCATGGCAGGAGCAGCAGGACCACCACGCCGTTGTTGATGCCCAGCACCCAATAGGGGTCCTTGTGGCGGTACCGGCGCTGCAACAAGATGAGCATCCCAAAAGCCAGGCCGCTGGCCAGGCCCAGCGCCACCCCCAGGCTATCGGCCTGCCCGGCACCGGCAAAGATCCACCCTACCCCAGTCATGGTGAGGACCAGGCCGGCCCAGTCCGCTGCCCTCGGACGTTCGCCCAGCAAGGGCATGCCCAGCAGCAAGACGAAGATCGGGGCGGTGTATTGCAGGAGGATGGCGTTGGCTGCGGTGGTGGCCTTGGTGGCGGCCACTAATAAGATCACTGAGCCGGCATAGGCCAGGGCCAACCAAAGATTTCCCCAGTCCAGGGGCTGGCGTCTTTTCCAGGCCAGCGGGGCCAGGCAGAGGGCAGCCACCAGGCTGCGGCTGAAAGCAATGCTCAAGGCACCCAAGTCCGCAGACTTGATCATCACCCCGCTCAGGCTCCAGCCCACGGCTGCTGCCACCAACATCAGTCGTCCCTGGGCCTGGTACCGGAAGATATTCGCCATAGGAGGTCAAAGATAGGGCAAATCTGGCGTTCGGGAGGAGGAAGTAGCATATTATACCGGTCTTTTACCCCTATTTCGGAGTCCATGAGCCAAGTGATCCCCAATATCCTGGCCAGTCGTTATGCCAGTCCCGAGCTGTGCGGGCTGTGGTCCGAAGAGGGCCGCATCCTCCTGGAACGCGAGTTCTGGATCGCCGTGCTCAAAGCCCAGCGGGAGCTGGGCCTCGATATCCCCGCCGAGGCCATCGAGGCCTACGAAAAGGTCCGGGATCAAATCGATACCCAGTCCATTGCCCGGCGCGAAGCCCAGTCGCGCCATGACGTCAAGGCCCGCATCGAAGAGTTCTGCAGCCTGGCCGGGTACGAGCACATCCACCAGGGCCTGACCAGCCGCGACTTGACCGATAACGTGGAGCAGTACCAGATCCTGCGCTCCTTGCAGCTGGTGCGCCTCAAATACACCGCCCTGCTGCTGAGCCTGGCCCGCCGAGCGGACCAGTGGAAAGAGGTGGTGGTGGTAGGCCGCACCCACCATGCCCCGGCCCAGCCCACCACCCTGGGCAAACGCCTGGCCATGTTCGGGGAAGAAATGCTGCAGGCTTTTGAGCATCTCGAGCACCTGATCGACCACTACCCCCTGCGCGGATTGAAAGGCGCAGTGGGCACGGCATTGGATCAAGCCACTCTTTTCTCCGGTGACTTGGAGAAAGTCAATACGCTGCAGCAGAGTATCTTGACCCACCTTGGTTTCAAGAAACAATTAAATGCAGTGGGCCAGATCTATCCCCGCAGCCTTGACTTTGGGGTGCTCTCCTGTCTTTACCAGCTGGGTGCGGGGGTCTCCAGCCTGGCCCGCACCTTGCGCCTGATGGCCGGTGCCGAACTGGCCACCGAGGGTTTTGCCAAAGGCCAGGTGGGCTCCTCGGCCATGCCCCACAAGATGAACACCCGCACCAGCGAGCGCATCAACGGCCTGCAGGTAGTGCTGGGGGGGTATGTACACATGGCCGGCGGACTGGCCGGTGACCAGTGGTTCGAGGGGGATGTGTCCTGCTCGGTGGTGCGCCGGGTGGCCCTGCCCGACGCCTTCTTCGCCTTCGATGGCCTGGTGGAAGCGGCCCTGCACGTGCTGGACGACATGGGGATCTTCGAGGCGGTGATCGACGCCGAGTTGGAGCGCTACTTGCCTTTCCTGGCCACCACCACCTTGCTGATGGAAGCGGTCCGGCGGGGCGCCGGCCGCGAGCAGGCCCACGAAGCCATCAAGGAACACGCCGTGGCCGTGGCCCTCCAGATGCGGGAAAAGGCCATGGCCCGCAATGACCTGGCCCAGCGTCTGGGTCAGGATGCACGCCTACCGCTCTCGACCGGGGAAATCGAGGCCATCCTCCAGCACAGCCAGGATTTCATCGGCCTGGCCGTTGCCCAGACCGAGGCCTTTGTCGCCCAGATGGCGGCGGTGGGCCAGCGCTACCCTGCGGCCAGCCAGGTGCGCAAGAGCCGCCTGCTCTGAACCAAATTTCGCGGGAGTTTGCGATGCGCTACCAAAGGGTCCTGATCAAATTGAGCGGCCAGGCCATCTCGGGCAAGCAGGACTTTGGCTTTGACCCCGAAGCCCTAGAACACATCGCCGAGGAGGTACTCAGCCTACACGCCCAGGGCATCCAGATCTCCATCGTCATCGGCGGGGGCAACATTTTCAGGGGCAATCTGGGGGCGCAGTGGGGCCTTGAGCGAGCTGAGGCCGACAACATCGGCATGATGGGCACGATCGTCAACAGCCTGATGCTGCGCGGCGTGCTGACCTCGCACTCCAAAGGCCAGGCCGAGGTGCGGGTGATGAGCGCCATCCCGGTCAACACTGTGGCCGAGCCCTTCATCCGCCTGCGCGCCATCCATCATCTGGAAAAAGGTTATATCGTCATCTTTGCCAGCGGGACGGGCAATCCCTATGTGACCACCGATTACCCGGCGGCCCAGCGGGCCATCGAGACCCGCTCCGACGCCCTGCTCTTCGCCAAAAACCGCGCGAGAGGCATCTTCACCGCCGACCCACAGCAGGACCCCACGGCGCGTTTCTATCGCCGCATGCGCTACAACACGATCTTGCAGCAAAACCTCGCCATCGTCGACCACTCCTCGATTATCCTGGCCCGCGACCACCAGATGCCCCTCCACCTGTTCAATTTCACCGAACGGGGCACCATGCTGCGCATCTGCCGGGGAGAGGATGTGGGCACCTTGGTGGCGGATGTGGGCGAGGATGTGTTGGAATAGGGAATTGCGGCCTGCCTGTAGCTGAACAGCGTCACAGGCGAGTATTGAGCGAAACACTGCCCATACTCAAGGACACCGGCTACAGGGAGGTTTTGGTGGCCCAATCTTTGCCTGAATCGATGCAGACAAAGAGCTATCATTGAAGGGAGAGGTCGCCATGTCTGCCGATCAAACCGCCGCTGAACTGACCACCCTCGATGTCCTTCTCCAGGTGGATCGCCGCCTGACGCTCATCGAAGGGGATCTGCGTTCCCTCGACGACAAGTTGGACGACAAGATCGATGGCCTGCGCCACGAATTTAGTACTCGCTTGAGCGATGAGATCGGCGGCCTGCGCAGCGAGATGAACAGCCGCTTCGCCCGGATCGACAACAAGCTCTGGTTACAGGTAGGGCTGACCCTCACCTCCGGGATCTCCCTGGCGGCCCTCCTGGTGTTCAAGTAGATCGCCATGGCCATGGAGCACCTTGATCTCCGCCATATCGCAGGGACGTTTTCTTGTTGTAGCGCCCTGATACTCCTCTGGCGCCTCCCAAACTGGGGCAGCCTTTTGAACCATCTTATATCCTATGTCCTGTGTCTGTTGATCTTTGCCACCGGTCTCCTGGTGATGGGGATTGAACCTCTCCGCACTATGGGCCTCGTGGTCTGCGTTTCTTCGCTCTATTCCTTCATCACCTTTCCCCGCGATTCACCCCCCGGAACCCTTGTCATGGGGTCTTTCTTGTGCCTGCTGCTGTTTTCCTCAGGGGTATTCGTAGCCAGTAAGTAACCCGGCTATTCCTCTCAGGGCGCGAACCCCGCTATCCGCCGGTTGAACACCTCCGCCACATAGATATAGCCCTCCCCGTCCACCGCCACACTGCCCGCAAAGTCCTCGGGCACCAGCCCCAGGCCAAAGTCGAACTCGTCCTCACCCCCACCTCGGTGCCCCCATTGCGTCAGGTATTCGCCTTCGGCGTCGAAGACCTGGATGCGGGCATTGCCCGCGTCCAGCACGTAGATCTGCCCGTCCGGCCCTGCATCAATGGAGAGGGGAAAGAGCATTTCGCCTGGGCCCTGGCCCGCCCCTCCGCTCAAGCCCACCGCGCCCAACCCAGAGGGCCATCTAAAAGATTGGGTGGTGCGGGAGAAGGCGCCCTTCAGGAGGAAGACGGTATGTGTCAAGGACTTTGAGACAACTCGGGTGTAGCATTTAGTGTAGCATCTGTTGCGCTGGGACGGTCGCGATCGGGTTTGTTGATCCAGACCGCGGTGGGCCCCTGCTGGACCCGGGGCCGCCCGCGGACAAAGCGTTCGGG
>SICG01000146.1 GCA_009691525.1 Candidatus Latescibacterota bacterium
ATGGAGGGCCTCAACAACAAGATCCGCGCTATCCAGCGCCGAGCCTACGGCATCAAAGATCAGCGATACCTCATGCTCAAGGTCCTCACCTCCTTCATCCCAGACCCCTCAAAATCGCCAAAATCACCCATAGAAAAGATAGTAGAGCCAAAACTTCAAACCCGCGCTTCCGGCCCAGGCCCCTTCACTTGCCTTTGGGTTGCGCGCTCGCTCGCCGCGCTTCCTCCGCCAGTGCTTTCGCTTCGGGAGTGGAGAAGGGGAAGTAATTCAGGACATCGTACTCCCACACATTGGTGGGAAAGATGACGACCAGTTCGCCACCTCGGAGTCCAGATTCTGGAACGAGTGCGGCACCATCGGGGGAATATTGACGATGTAGGGACCCTCTTTGACAAAAATCTTGTCCCCCAACGCGTAGAGAATCTTCTGCCCCTTCAACAGCACGTGGGATTCCTCACCCTGGTGGGTATGCATCGGCAGCGCCCCACCTGGGGCCGTATAGGTGATGCCGACGGTCAGGTTGCGATAGCCGTGCCGCTGCCCTTCCATGACATGAACATATTCGCCTGGCCCCGGATTGATCACGTCTAGTTCATCCTTCGCCAGGGCAAAGTCTTTGACCTCGGTCATCGCCGGCGCCTCGAAGGGTCCGGGTACTCTACGGGTTTCCAGTACCTTGTGCGGGTGGTGCTGGCTGTGGAGGTGACTGCGGGCTTCGTCCACCCCCAGAATCCATTCGCCGTGTTCGATGCGCTGTCCAGCACCGTCTGCAGACGCCGCATGGGTCACGACAGGTTCGGGTAGCAGCGCCGAAGCGCTTTTGGCCTCTTTCTGGGCATCGCTGGGCGAAAACACCACTCCCATCACCGCAACAACAGCGAAGCCGATGTTAACTGCTGTTCTCCTGTTCATACGTAGATCCTCCCGGCTAGTTTGACGGACAATGAAACCGCGAAAAGGCGAAGATTCCCGTCTACTCTGGAACTTCGCCGGAAGAATGTCAAGATTTTTTCTTATGAAGTGGTGCTCGCTGCCCGCCGCGATCCAGGTCTATCGACTCAACAGACCCCGTTCACCACCTCAGCAACTCCTCCCGCCACTGCGGCAACTCCTCGGCCAGCAACTTTTCCACCTGGCGGATCTTGGCCTCCAGGATCTCCACCGTCGAAGCCACCCCCATATCGAGGCGCAGGCCCAGGTCGAGAAAATCCACGCCCTGGATCAGCTTCAGATCCTGTTTGGCGGTCTGCAACTCGGCGCGGGCCAACTCCACCAGCCGCTGGTGGTCGCGCATATTCTCGCGGGCGTGGCCGCTGCGCACCCACAACTGCCCGCTGAACTGGCGGATGGTATCGCGCAAACGCAGGAACTCCTCGACCCGGGCCCCGCTGCGCCAGGTATAGGCCAGGTGCTGGGCCAGGGTGTATTCCTGGGCAAAGCGTTTCCTGCACGAGGCCGGCACCAGGCGCCGCGCCTTCTCCATCTCCGCCATGCCTTCCTCCCACAACCGGGCCAATTCCTGCAATTCGGCGAGGGCCACGTCCTGGCCGCGCCGGGGCCCGCGCCGCGCCAGGGCAATAAAGCCGGGCCGGCTGAAGAAGAGCGGCTTCTTCTGTACCAGGGCGGTGTCGTCGTCGGTGGCGCTGTCCTCCCACAACCAGTAGAACACCCCGAAGAAGGCCGGATCGAGGTCGGTGAGGGCCTCGGGCCGCAGCACCAGGGGCTGGCCAGCGCCGATGAAGTAGGTGCCTACATAGTAGTCGAGCTGGGGGTGGTGGCGCATGCCTTCCGAGCATTTGGCCCAGGCCCGCAGCACATAGGGCGCGGCCGCTTCGCCAAAGTCGCGGCGGGCGATGGCCGCCATGGTCTGCTTCAGGTCGAAAAACTCCGTACCCTGGCCCCAGATGGTCCAGAAGCCCAACTCCTCGGAGGGGCTCTTGCAGGCGCCGTCGAAGAGCCAGCGCGAGTGGATGGATTGGGTCTTGAGCCGGCGGGCGTTTTCCCAGATCTGCCGCTGGTTCTCCAGCACCGGCAAGTATGGGACATTGAGGCACTCGATGGAGGTATTGACCTCCAACTTAACGCTGAAGGGCAAGCCGCGCTGGCGGCAGAGCTGGCGCTGGTGCAGGATGCGCTCGCTGGGCGTGACCCGGCTCATCGAGTAATCCCAGACGTTCTTGGCGTACCCGGCCTGGCGCCAGTCCACCGAGTCCTTGTCCACCTCGGTCTGGAAAATCACGTTCTCGGGATCGAGCCCGCCGATGTACGCCACCTGGTCGCGGTCCTCCGACCAGTGGTTGGCCGAATACGGCCAGGTCAGCAGCCGGGCTTGGGGCTGCTGCTTGCGAATGGCGCCGGCCACGGCGTTGACCAATTCGGCCACGGCCTCCGAGCCGGGCCGCTGGCTGCAGCGCGGGCAATCGGCAGCCCCGCGGCTGCGCATGAAGCAGTGATAAAACCCCTCGCCTCCGGTGATGGCGATGAGGCCGCCTAGTTCGGGGATCTCGGCAAAGAGCGAAGCCCACGACTCGGCGATGAAACGCCGGGTGGCCGGATCGCTGGCGCACAGGGTGCGGAAACGGCCGCCACTCTGGACGGCGCCGCGCGCTTTCGGCCGACTCTTGAAGAGCGGATGATCCAGGGCCAGTTTGGGGTTGTAAGCCATCAGGAAGGGGAACACCCCGCAGCGGGCGGCATGCCGGGCCAGGCGGGCCAGGCGCTGGCGGTTGGCCTTGGCCTGCGGATTGAAGAGCGCCCCCCAGGGACCAGCCGGGTTCACGTCCACATAATCCTCGAAGAG
The DNA here is from genome assembly GCA_009691525.1 of Candidatus Latescibacterota bacterium. Taxonomy (GTDB): domain Bacteria; phylum Latescibacterota; class UBA2968; order UBA8231; family UBA8231; genus SICG01. The sequence continues at coordinate 2,801 of SICG01000146.1, forward strand.
ACCCATCAGTGGGAAGGCGTCGAGGCCCATACGCGCCAGTTCGAGGAAATTGTCGTCCCGCTCCCGGCCGTGGACCCAGGCCTGGGTGGTGGAGAACCCCCCCCATAAGTCCGCTCCCAGGTGCAGGGCGACGGAGGGCTTCACCCGGCACCGGCCCTTTTTCAGGTACGGATTGCGGCGTAGGCTCCAGTAGTTGGAGAGCCAGAGGCAGGCCCGCAGCAGGGCGTTTTCGGAGGCGGCGCGCACCAGGATACGCTCTGGCTCCACCTGCAGCTCGAAGCATTTTTCCCAGCGGTCCGGTGTGCCTTTGCCCTTGGGGCTCAGGGCCAGGATCAATTGTTTGGCGCCGGCCTGGGCCTTGAGCTTGAGGCCCAACTGCTGCTGCAGGAAACGGCGCAGATCCGCCAGGCCCCGCTGCGCCGGTCCATTGGCACTGATCTCGCCCTGCACTACCAGACCCCAATCCTCGTCTACTGCCACCTCGTCGCGCTTGGGTTTCTGCGCTGCCCGCTCGATACGCGCCGAGGGCTGGCTGGAGACCTGTTGCCAAAAGTTGGAGGCCCGCACCTTCTTGACCTTGGCGGTCCATTCCTGCGCAAAGGATCGGCTCTTCATCGTTTCCCTTTCTCCAGCAACTGGGTCAGGGCCTTCCGGTCCAATCCGGCCAGGCCCAACTCCTCCAAACCTCGCCCTGCCTTCCAGGCGTCGAAGCCCATGACCACCGAGCCCAGTTCGACCAGGGCCTGCAAGGTAGGGGTTTGCACTCCGTACTGAGCCCCCACCCGGCTCCAGGCCGCCAGGCCGTAGGGGATATCCTCGGTGAGCCAGCGGCTCTCCAGCGAACCGGGCGCCTTCAGCCGGGTGAGCATCCAGCTCCCGTTGATGGTGGCCCACAGATCCCCTGCCGGCCCGAACCCGGCCCGGTGGAAGGCCTCGTGTACCGGCAGCAACTCGTAACCCAGGGCCGCGCCGATGCGCCGCCGTTCCTCGTCCACCTGCATGATCACCCTGGCCACCGAGGGGCTCACCCCTTCTTCGTAGAAATGGAATTCCCCCTGGGAATATTCGATACGGCCGGCGTTCATCAGCACCCCGGCCGGGTGCACCACCGGATTCATCGCCGAAAGACCGCAGGCCATCACATCCGCATAGGTCTGCACGCCCGGAAAGATCGGCTCCAAGAGCGCCTGCACCCGCGCCGTCTGCGTGGCCGGCAACACCCCCAAGCCCAATCCTTTGACCACCCCCCAGATAGTGGCGGTGTCCGGGGCGGTCTTGCGGCACACGTACGGGGCCGTGTCCACCTCAGCCAGAGTCACCCCCTCCACCCCAGCCTGGTGCAGCAACTGCGCCCACTCCAGGCTGCCCAGGGTGCCGGGCATCAGCACCACCGTGTGATGGGCGCGCAGGTGAGGCAGGCAGGCCAGGGCAAAGGGCCGGTGGGCATAAGCCGGCACGATGATCAGCACCAGTTCGGCTTCGGCCAGGGCCTCGCCCAGGTCGGTGGTGACTCGGTAGAGCGCCGCCTTCCCCTCGCCGGCCACCCCGCGCAAGTGAATAGCGCTCGTGGCGCGGATAGGGTCGAGGGCCGCGGCGAATTCGGGCACTTCGGCCAGCACAATGCGATGCCCGTGCAGGGTGAGGCGGGCTGCCACCGCAAAGGCGGTGTTGCCGCCGCCCAATACCGCTATGGGTTTGTTCGTCATCAATTCAGTCATCTCACCAACCCTCACGTCCTATGTAGAGACTGCGGTTCTGCAGGGGCAGGGGCACTCTGGCCCCCTGCACCCGCTCGGATTCGACCAATCCCATGACCAGCTCCTGGCTGCGCAGCGCCAGGTGTAAAGGTCCCTGGGTCTGCCGGCCCGTGTGCAAAGCGTCGATCAGGTCGCGCAGGCCGGCGGCAGTGCCGCTGCGAGCCGGCTGGGCCGGAAACGCCACCTCTTCGAGCAGACTACCGCCCCGGTTGCGCCGCCACAGCACTGATGAGCCGTCGTCGCAGGTGCGCAGCTTGCCGTGGGTGCCGCTTACCTCGAACTCGTACCCCGTGGCGGCGGTGAAGTACCCATGCACCCCGTTGGCAAAACGGGCGTACCCCATCGGGATGCCCGGATCACCGGCCACCCGGTTGTCGGCGAAGTCCGCCGGTTCGACCAGGGCGATGCCCTGCACGTATTCCACTGGCACATCGCCGGCCAGAAAGAGTACCATGTCCGCGGTGTGGGTCTGGCTCCACAGGGCCGCGCCCACCCCGCAGTGGGAGAGGACCGCCTGCACCTGGCCCAGTTCGCCGGCCTGGATCAGGGCGCGCATCTGGAGGTACGGCTGCATATAGCGCCGCTGGGTGCCGTAGTTGAAGCGCACCCCGTGGCGCTGGCAGGCCTCAAGCATGGCATCGGCCTCGACCATCGAGCAACACAGGGGCTTCTCGCAATAGATGCCCTTCACCCCGCTCTCAGCGGCGGCGCACACCAGCTCGGCATGGGTGGCCGGGCGGGTGGCGATACACACCAGGTCTGGGCGCTCCTGCTCCAGCATCTCCCGGTAGTCGGTATACCCGCGCGGCACCTCGTATCGGCGGCGGATGGTCTCGACCTTTTCGGCCACCACATCGGACACGGCGGCGAACTCCACTTTTTCCTGGACCCGCAGGGCCGCCGCATGAGAATAGGGCAACCAGTGGACACTGCCGGGGTGGCGTTGCACCTCGTCGTCGATGGTGGCCCCCATGCGGCCGCAGCCGATCAGGCAGGCCCGGTATTTTTTCATCGCCATGAATTCAAGATCCGGTTTAGGTATAGGAGATCACCGCGCCATAGAAGCTGCTGGAGTGCGGGCTTTTGACAGGGCGAGGGCTTTCCCCGAGACTGTTCTCCAGCTACAATATATCCCCCTGTCCCACTGAGGAACAATCATGCGCTTTGTCGCCGACATCCATCTCCACTCCCGCTACGCCCGGGCCACCAGCCGCGACCTGAATCCCGAAAACCTGCACCGGTGGTCGGCCCTCAAGGGGATCACCGTGGTGGGCACCGGGGACTTCACCCACCCGGCCTGGTTGGAGGAGCTGCAGGAAAAACTGGAGCCGGCCGAAGAGGGACTCTACCAACTGAAAAGGCTGTGGCGGGAGCCAGTCCAAGCCCAGCTCCCGCCCTCCTGCTTGGCCGAGGTGCGCTTTGTGCTGAGCGTGGAGATCAGCTCCATCTACAAGAAAAACGGCCGCACCCGCAAGGTCCACAACGTGGTCGTGATGCCCGGCTTTGCCCAAGTCAAAGCCCTCAACCAGCGCTTGGGGGCCATCGGCAATCTCAAGTCCGATGGCCGGCCCATCCTCGGGCTGGATAGTCGAGATCTGTTGGAGATCTGCCTGGAGGTCTGCCCCGAGGTGCTCTTCATCCCGGCCCATATCTGGACCCCGCACTTTGCCGCCCTGGGCTCGGCCTCGGGCTTCGACAGCCTGGAGGAGTGTTACGAGGATCTGTTGCCCCACATCCCGGCGGTGGAGACCGGCCTCTCCTCGGACCCGCCCATGAACAGCCGCATCGCCGAGCTGGATCGTTTTGCCCTGGTCTCCAATTCCGACGCCCATTCCCCCCAGAAGCTGGCCCGCGAGGGCACCTGTTTCGACACCGACCTCTCCTACCCGGCCATACTAACGGCCCTCTGGAGCCGCGACCCGGCGCAGTTCACCGGGACCCTGGAGTTCTACCCCGAGGAGGGCAAGTACCACTGCGACGGCCACCGCAACTGTCAGGTGCGCTGGAAGCCGGCCCAGACCCTGGCCGCCAATGGCCGCTGCCCGGTCTGCGACCAACAACTCACCGTGGGGGTATTGCACCGGGTCGAACTGCTGGCCGACCGGCCCGAAGGCGAGGGACCCAAACGCCCCTGCGAATACCTGATCCCCCTCACCGAGGTGATCGGCTCCGCGCTGGGCGTGGGCCCCTCCAGCAAGAAGGTCCAGGCTGTGTACCAACAACTGCTGGCTAGCCTGGGTCCCGAATTGCACATCCTGCGCCACGCCACGCCCGCAGAGATCGCCGCCACCGGCGAGCGGCTGGTGGCCGAGGGCGTGCGCCGCATGCGCGAGGGCCAGGTGCAGATCGCCGCTGGGTACGACGGCGAGTACGGGGTCATTCAGCTTTTCACCGACGAAGAACGGCAACAGCTCAAGGGCCAGAAACTGCTCTTCGCCTTGCCCACCGCATCGGTTTCCGCACCCCAAGGCCTGGCCGCTGTCGCGCCAACCTCCTTGCCCAACGCCCAACAGATAGATGCCACCCCAAGTTCAGCCCTCGACCCCGCCCAGCAACAGGCCGTTGAGATGGAAGACGGCCGGGTGATCGTGGTCGCCGGCCCCGGTTCGGGCAAGACCCGCACCCTCACCCAGCGCATCGCCCACCTGATCGACCAGCGCGGCGTGCCCCCCGGCCAGATCCTGGTCCTCACCTTCACCCGGCGGGCCGCCGCCGAGTTGCGCCAGCGTCTGCAACTCCTACTCGGCGACACCAATACCGTAGCCGATCTGCACGTGGGCACCTTCCATCAAGTAGCCCTGCACCTGATGGCCGACCTGGGCGTGCCGCTCAAGCCGGTGCTGGACGAATGGGAGAGCCGCCAACTGATCTCCAGAGCCATAGCCGAGAGTGGAGCCAATCTTTCTCTGGCCGCAGCGCAGGAAGGCATCATGCTGGCCAAGACCACCGGCCTGCGGCCCGAGGAATTGGCGGACGAAAAGCTGGGGCTGGTCTATGCCGCGTACCAGGAGCAACTCACCCGCTACGGGGTTTGGGACTACGATCAGATCCTGTTGGACTTCCTAGATCTACTGGAAATCGGCGACGAAGGTTTCGCCAGCCAAAACGAGCGGAGGGGAGATGACCCTGGAAGCCTTTCCCTGGGAGTGGCCGGGCAGGGAAGACCGCGTGGTTGGGGGTCGGGCAGCGGAGCGACAGCGAGCGGGGGTGCAGGACGCGCCTTGGGAAAGGCTGGAATGGGTCGCTCACCGACGCGGCGCGTCTCCGGCGAGGCATTGCGCGCCCGCTTCACCCAAGCACTAGTGGACGAGTTCCAGGATCTCAACGAGGTCCAGTACCAGATCGTCCGCGCCCTGGCCGGCAGCGGGGAAGGCCTCTTCGCCATCGGCGACCCGGACCAGGCCATCTACGGCTTCCGCGGGGCCGACGCCTCCTGCTTCGCCCGGCTGCTGGCCGACTTTCCCGCCGCCCGCCTCGTCCACCTGGAGGTCAACTACCGCTGCGCCGCGCCCATCGTGCAAGCCGCCGCTGCCCTCATCAGCCACAACCCCGGACGCCAGCCCCTGCACCTGCGGCCGGCCCGAGAGGGCGGGGCCCTCTTGCGTCTGCTCTCAGTGCCGGGCGAAAAGGCCGAGGGCATCGCCGTGGTCCAGGAGATCAGTCGTATGGTGGGCGGGGCCGATATGATCCAGTCCGACCGCCAGACCGGGCACGGCAAACAGACCCGCAGCCTCGCTGACTTTGGCGTGCTCTTCCGCACCCACGCCCAGGCCCTGGTGTTGGAAGAATGTTTCCTGCACGCCGGCCTGCCCTATCACCTGCTGGGGGAGAAGAACTTCCTCTCCGCCCCGCCCGTGCGCCAGGCCTTGGCCTTCTTGCGCTTTGTGCTCCAGCCCGAAGAACCCCTGCGCCTGCTCCAGGCTCTCGAACTGCCCGCCTTCAACCCCGGCCCCCAGGCCCTGCTCGCGCTGGGCCGGCAGCTGACCCGGCCAGTGGCACCCGAAACCTTGCCCGCAGCCCGGACCCTGTGCGCCGCTGCCCAGGAGTACCGCCACCTCGCTGCCCAAGAAAGTCCGGCGGTACTGGTACGCCGTTATCAGCAGGAGTACGGGGCTGACGTTGACCTATCCCGCCTGGCCCAACTATCCGAATGCGCTGCCTCCCTGGAGGAACTGCTGGCCACGGTGGCCCTGGGTGTGGGCGCTGACTACGAACGCCGCAGCGCTGACGTAGAGGCCGTGCGCCTGCTGACCCTGCACGCAGCCAAAGGGCTGGAATTCGACGTGGTCTTTTTGTGTGGGATGGAGGAGGGCTTGCTGCCGCTGAGCGGTGCGGAGATAGAAGAGGAGCGCCGGCTCTGCTACGTGGGCCTCACCCGCGCCCGCGAGGAACTGATCTTGGTGGCCGCCCGCAGCCGGCAACAGTACGGACAGCGGGTGGAACCCAACCTATCCCCTTTTGTGCACGAATTACCTACCGCGTTGCTGGTGAAGGAAACCATAGAACCACCCCGCCGCGCTGAGGTGGAGCAACTGTCGTTGTTTTGATAGGCAAGGCGGCGAGGAGATGACCCCGATGGTCTTTCCCGGGGAGTGGTCGGGCCGGGAAGTCCGCGTGGCAGGGTGGTGGGGCAGCGGAGCCAGAGCGAGCGAGGGGGCAGGACGCGCCTTGGGAAAGGCCTGAGCGGGTCGCTCCTCGACGCCTCGCCGACCACTTGAGGAACCCCGATGAACCGCCATCGCTTCCAGACCCTAGTCCAGCGCGCCCTGGAGAAAATCCCCCAGCCCTTCCAGCAGGCCATGCAGAACGTGGCCATCGTCATCGAGGACTGGCCCGATCCCGAAGTGGTGGAGGAAGTGACCGGCGATCCCGACGAACTGCTCTATGGACTCTTCAGCGGCACCCCCCTTCCCGAGCGCCGGCTCGATGACAGCGGCGAACTGCCGGCCATGATCACCCTGTACCAACGCTCCCTGGAGGAGGACTTCCCCGACCTGGACGAACTGGTGGAGGAGATCGAGATCACCCTGGTCCACGAAGTCGCCCACTTCATGGGCTTCGACGAGGACATCTTGAGGGAGTACGGGTACGAGTGATCAAGCTAGGAGAGCCGGCTCCTGCTGAGTCAGGCAATGCAAAGTCCCCAGGCCCCAGACCAGGTCCACGGCGTGGATGCCCAGCACCGGGCGGTCGGGGAAGAGGTCGGCGAGCAGACCCAGGGCCTGGCGGTCACGCGGATCGTTGAAGGTGGGCACCAATACCGCGCTATTGCCGATGTAGAAATTGGCATAGCTGGCCGGCAATCGCTGGCCGTCCAGGTAGAGCGGGGAGGGCATGGGCAGTCGCACCACCTTTAGGCGCGCGCCATCGCGCAGCCGGAAACCTTCCAGCCTTTCGCGGTTCTCTTCGAGCGGACGGTGGTTCTCGTCCCGCCCATCCGGCTCGCTGGCCAGCACCACCGTCCGGGGATTCACAAAGCGGCACAGATCGTCGATATGCCCGTGGGTGTCGTCCCCGGCAATGCCCCGCCCCAGCCACAGCACTTGCTCGGCCCCCAGGTATTCCCGCAACACCGCCTCCAACTCTCCGCACCCCAACTGCGGATTGCGCACCTGCACCTCGGGGTCCAGCAGGCACTCCTCGGTGGTGAGCAGCAGGCCCTCGCCGTTCACCTCGATGCTCCCCCCCTCCAGCACCACTGGTTGGCCCGCCGCACTGGCCTCGAAGAGCCGCAGCCCACGCTGCTGCGCCACCCGCAGCGGCACCTGGCAATCCAGTTCCCAATCGGGGTACTTGGCCCAGGCGTTGAACTGGAAGCGGGCAATGGCCACCTCCGGATCGGGCTGCTCGCGGCGCACGAAGAAAGGGCCGAAGTCTCGGGTCCATCCCCGATTGGTGGGGAACTGATAGAACTCGATAGCCTCCAAGGATACTCCGGCGCGTTTGAGCACCCGGCTGGCCTGGGCCTGGTGGGCCGGTGAATTGACCAGGATGCAGACCTTTTCGCCTGGGGCGAGTTTGCGGACGATCTCGCCGTATACCCAGGGGATGGGGGCGATCTTGCCGGGCCAGTCGCCGCGGTTGTGCGGCCAGCCCAGCCAGGTGGCCCGGTGCGGCGCCCATTCGGCGGGCATGGCAAAACCCTGTTCGCGCGGACTGCTCATGGCTCGTCGAGGAAACGCCGGTCCAGGCCGGTGTACGCGTCGATGCGGCGGTCGCGCAGGAAGGGCCAGTTGCGGCGCACCTCCTCGCTGCGGGCCGGATCCACCTCGGCCAGCAGCACCTCCTCGCGGTCAGTGCTGCCCTCGGCCACGACCTGGCCAAAGGGATCGGCCACAAAGCTGGAACCCCAGAATTCGATGCCGGCGGTTTCGGGCACCGGCTGTTCGTGGCCGATGCGGTTGATGGCCGCCACGTACACCCCGTTGGCGATGGCGTGGCTGCGCTGGATGGTGCGCCAGGCATCGTGCTGGGCCGGGCCGTACACCTGCTTCTCATGTGGATGCCAGCCGATGGCGGTGGGGTAGAAGAGGATCTCGGCCCCCCGCAGTGCCGTCAGCCGCGCCCCCTCCGGATACCACTGGTCCCAGCAGATCAGCACCCCCACCCGCCCCATCGGGGTGTCGAAGGCGCGGAAACCCAGATCCCCCGGCGTGAAGTAATACTTCTCATAATAAGCCGGGTCGTCGGGGATATGCATCTTGCGGTACAGGCCGGCCACCTGCCCTTCGGCATCGAGCAG
>SICG01000147.1 GCA_009691525.1 Candidatus Latescibacterota bacterium
CTGTTGCTTCGGTGCTGAGCCTGAGTGCCGGTGCCTGGGCTCACGTACCCGAAGGCCAGGTCTTTGCCGCCTGGCAGTGGCCCAGCACCCATCTTCCCAATCTCGACGGGGATATTTCCGAGTGGAACGTCGTTCCGGCGGAATACTGGATCGACATCTTCCAGACCTCAGTGGCTGAAGGCGATGTGGGTCGCGAAGTTGATACCGCCAATCTAAACTTCCGCTTCGCCATGGGTTGGAACAACGACCTCGACCGCATCTATTATGTTTATGACCGTTTTGACGATGTCTGGGACCGCGACGCGGGTGGCAATGGCTGCTGCGGCGGGGACGACAGCATCGAGGTCGGTCTGGATGCAGACCACACTGGCGATTTCTTCTGGGCCTTTGAGGGGACCGACGAGGAACTCAAGCGCAACCGCGGCCGCCAGGCCCAGACCAGCCACTACCGCTGGCCGGCCCTGGCTCCCTTTGGCTGGTCCTGGTTCTGGATGAGCAGCTCTGACTGGCACGACAAGGAGCCCTTCCAATGCTGCCCCACCTCCTTCACCCTCAACGGCAGCCACGGCAGCGAATCCACCTTCCAGGCCGAATGGTACACCGTCTCCTGGGATGACTTCAACTACCAGGGTCCCGAGGTGAGTGTGCGCCACGACTTTGTCGAGGGCGAGATTATCGGCGCCGGCCTGCAGGTGGTCGACAACGACAATGGCCCCACCGCAGAAGATCCCCGCACTGCCAAGTGGGTGCTGGGCGGCCAGTCAGACATCTTCGGCAACGCCAGCTCCTTCAGCGACTTTATCCTGCTCCCGGTCGACAACGAGCGCCTGCCGACTGCGGTGGAGAACGACACTTGGGGTCATATCAAGGCCTCCTTCACCCCAGTGAGCAACTGATTCGCAGACCTGGTTGGCTGGGGAGGGCAGATCGCTGTTGATCTGCCCTCCTTTTTTTTATATATAACAACTCGACTGTAATGATTGGAGGCTCGTCCATGCACACCGGGAAAGCTGCGCTGCACTGGGTGCTGCTCCTTTCGCTGGGCATGGTAGGGCCGGCCGCCAGCCTCACCATCTACCGGATCGGCGGGGAAGGCACCCTGCCGCCCCAGCTAGAGGTACCTTTCGACTTTGTCCAGTTGCCCTGGTCGGCGATCGAGGCTGCGCGGTACGGGAGCACCGAGCAGATCCAGGTGTCCCAGGAGGCCATCGCCCCCCAGCGACTAGATCCCGGAGTCAATCTGGCACCCCGGCTCAAGGAGCAGGGCGGGCAGGTGTTCTCGCTGACCTGGATCGGCTGGAATCCGGCCTTTGGGCGCGATCTCGACATGTTCGATGGAGATCCCGATACCGCCTTCCTGGGCGATGGGGATTGGGGTGGGGACTACGGGGTAATCAAGAACAAGTCCGTGGTCTTCGACCTGGGGGGGCGCTTCCTCATCGACCGGATCCGCTTCTACCCGCGCCAGCGCTTTCTCGCCAACCGCTTTGTCGAGCGCTTCATCATCGGCACCAACGACGGCGACCCGCTCAAGGATGGCACCCGCAAGCACAATTTCGGCGGTCGGGGCGGGGCCTTTGACTTCGACGTGGCCTACGAAGGGGTTGAAAATACCAAATCCATGATCGAACTGCACCTGCCCCGGACCCCCATTCGCCACCTGCTCTTTGAGGCTCCCGATAACACCCGGGGAATCTGGGAAGTGGCCGAATTCGAGATCTATGGCATAGGTTACGTGCCCTCTGCCAGTTATGTCTCCAACGTGATCGACCTGGGCAGCCCGGCCAGCCTGGGGCAGTTGTCGTGGCAGGGCCACTTGGACCAGGGCGCCCAGGTGAGCCTGAGCATGCGCAGCGGGGAGGACGAGGAGCCCAACACCTACTGGCGCTACACCTTCCGCGGCGATGAACGCAGCCGCTTTGACGCGGCGGGCAAACCCCTGACCCTGGCCTCCTACAACAAACTGGAGTCGGCTGAAAAGGCGGGCGTCACCCACGACACAGAACATTGGGAGTTCTGGTCTCCCGCCTACGAATTCGGCGCTGGCAGGGCCGCGATGGGAGCGGCAGAACCCCGGCGCTACGTGCAGTTCAGCGCCGAATTTTCTTCCACTGAACAGACCAGCGGCCGCCTGGATTATCTCGAATTTGCTGTCTCCATCCCGCCGGTGGCCACCGAAGCCCTGGCCGAGATCATCCCCCTGGTCGCCGAAGCGGGCACGGCGACGCTGTTCACCTACAAACTCAGGCCCAGGCTGCGGAGGGAGGATCTGGGTTTCGACAGCATCGAAATCGACACTCCGGCCCGGCCTCTGGGAGTAGAGGGCGTGCGCCTGAGCGGGGTGCCGATCGACTACCAGGTGGCGCGCCTTGAGGAGGGCGGACTGACCGTGCGCTTGCCCAGGGTGGGAGCCCAGCAGACTGGGGAACTGATCGAGGTCGACTTCCGCACCGAGGTCTTCAAGTACGGGACGGTTTTCCCCGGCCGCATCTTCGACAGCCAGCGCCCGCACGAGGTGCACCAGCCCCTGACCGCCGGGGATGCCGACGGCCTGGTGGACAGCAGTACCCTGACCGTGGGCCTCAGCTCGCTGGAGGTGGGCACCATTCGCTCGCTGCGGGTCGACCCCGCACTTTTCACCCCCAACGGCGACGGGGTCAACGATCAAGTGGAGGTGGAGTGCGAATTGCTCAACTTGGTCGGGGCAGTGCCGGTGCGGCTGGGAATCTATGAACTGAGTGGCCGCCGGGTGGGGACGGTGGAGGGAGGCACCCGGGCCAGCGGCCGCTTCGCCCTGCAATGGGACGGCCGGGGCGAAGGGGGTGGGCCAGTGCCCCCGGGGATCTACGTGCTCCACCTGGAGGTGGAGGCGGACAAAGGGCGGGCAGTGGCCCAGACCGTGGTTTCGCTGGCGTACTGAGGAAAGGAACTGAGATGAGAAAGCTGATCTTCGCGGCGCTGGCCAGTTGGTGGGTGGGCCAGGCCGGGGCGTTGACCATCTATCGCATCGGCGGCGAAACCCTGCCGCCTCCGGACCCAGGGGTACCGCACGAATTCGTACAACTGTCCTGGGCCTCGGCGGCCCAGGGCCAGCACGGTGAATCCCGCCTGTTGACGATCTTGCCGGGCACCATCGAACCCTTGAAGCTGGATCCGGCGGTCAATCTGACCCCTACCCTCCTCGACCAGGGAGGGCAATTTTACATGTTGGAATGGACCGGCTGGGAGCCCAAGGTCCAGGACAACATCCTCTTCTTCGATCGCGACCCGGAAACCGCGTATCTGGGAGACGGGCACTTTGCCGTACATGGCCCGGCCGAAAAGAACATGTTTTTTGAGTTCGCCGGACCCTTCCCCATCCGCCGCGTCCGCTTCTTCCCCCGCCAACAGTTTATGGACGAGCGCTTTATCGAGCGTTTCCGCATCGGTATCAACGACGGCGACCCGCTCAAGGACGGCACCCGCGAGTTTCGCACCGGGGGCAACTATGGGGTCAGGGTGCTGGACTTCGACATCGCCTACGATGTGCGCGAGAACACCAAGCCTCTCATCGACCTGGAGTTGCCGCCCGGGCCGGTGCAGCGGCTTTTCTTCCAGATCCCCGAAAATACCCGCGGCATCTGGGAGATCGCCGAATTCGAGATCTACGGGGAGGGATATGTGCCCGGTGCCGGGTACGTGTCCAACATCATCGACCTGGGCAGCCTGGCCAGCCTGGGCTCGCTGACCTGGGGGGGAAGGCAGGATGCGGGGGCACGGGTTGAGTTGGGCATGCGCAGCGGCGACGACAACGAACCCAACACCTATTGGCGCTACACCTTCCGGGGCGAGGAGCGGACCCGTTTCGACGCCAAGGGTCGGCCGCTGATCCTGGCTACCTACACTGCCCTGGAAAAGGGTGAAAAGGCCGGCGCCACGCACGACACCGAAAACTGGGACTTTTGGTCGCCGCCCTATGACTTTGCTCCCGGCCAGGCGGCCATGGCCGCCTCCCGCCCCCGGCGCTATGTGCAGTTCAAGGCGGATTTCTTCTCGGACCAGAACGCCGGAGGGCAGCTGGACTACCTGCAGTTCTCGGTGTCCATCCCGCCGTTGGCCACCCAGGTGCTGGCTGAGATCGCCCCGCTGGCCGCCCCGGCTGGCCGGTCTACCTCCTTCATCTACCGGATCAAACCCAGCCTCAATGCCGGGGATCTGGGCTTCGATACCATCGAGATCGACACCCCGGCCCGGGCCCAGGGCGTGGACGCAGTGCGGATCAGCGGCCAGCCGGTGGCTTTCGAGTTGGTGCGCCTGGACGAGCGCGGCCTGGGCCTGCGTATCCCCCCCATCGATCTGCAGGGAACCGAAGAGCTGATCGAAGTGGATTTCCGCGCCGAGATCTTCAGATACGGCACTATCTTCACCGGCCGGGTCTTCAACAGTGCCCGTCCCCAAGAGGTGGCCCAGGCCCTGACCCCGGGGGATGCGGATGAACTAGTGGAGGGCGAGGCGCTGCGGGTGGATCTGGAGGAGTTGGATGCCCAGGCCATCCAGGACCTGCGCCTGGTGCCAGAGGCGTTTACCCCCAACGGCGACGGGATCAACGACCAGGTGTTGATCGAGTACAACCTGCTCAACCTGGCCGGGGGGGTGCCGGTGAGCCTGGAGGTCTTCGACCTATCGGGCAGGATGCGCGCCCGGATCTACGCTGACCGCCAAGTCAGCGGCCGCTCCGGGCGGCCCTGGGACGGCACCGACGGTCAGGGCCACCTGCTGGAACCAGGGCTCTATATCGTGCGGCTGAAGGTCGAGGCGGACAAGGGCACCACCACCAGCCAGGCCGCGGTTTCCCTGGTCTATTGAGGAGGGCCGGATGGCAAAGAAGAACCGAATCAGCCTCGCCCTGGTGCTGCTCGCCGCAGCCGGGGCGCCTGCCCAGCAAACTGGGTACCGCCTCACCGCCGATCAGGTGGTGGTGGCTGGGCTCGACCACTGGAAGCACTGGAGTTTTCCGGCCGGCACTGTGGAATTGGGCAAAGACGGGACGGTGCGCCCGCGCTTCATCCGGCGCAATATCAACGCGGTGCGGGACATCAGTGATTTCCTCCGCCTCCATCCCCCCAAGGACCTGGGGGGCAAAAAGCCCGAGGAACTCAGCCTGCTCGATGCCGTGCAGGCCGGCTCCAACCGCGCAGGGGTGGTGGCGGTGCTGGACGGAGATATGGCGACCTATTGGGAGCCGGACCCGCCGGCGGCGGGCATCGACCTGGCCTCGCAGTGGTGGTTCAACGTGGACCTGGGCCGCTTTGTCTTCATCCAGAAAATCGTGCTCAAATTCGCCGACGAGGAACTGGGCGATCCCTTCCTGCTCTTCGACGTGCTGGTTTCCAATGGGTTGAAGCCGGGCAATGTGCAGGGTTTGGCCAGCCCCCAGTACCAGACGGTGCTGCGCACCCTCAAGCGCAACAAAAACCAGCGGGTCTTCGAAGTGGAGCTGGGTGCCTCCGCCAGTCTGGCCGAGGACACCCGGGCCCGCGACCAGAGCGACGGAGGAGGGATGGTGGCGGTGGGCGCCGGCAACGAGTTGGGCAGCCTGGCGGCCCGCTACGTGCAGGTAGTGGTGAACGGCAGCGACTTTGCCCGCGGCAGGGAGGTTTCACAGGAGGAATACCGGCAACTGGAGGCCCGCGAACAGGGTGCTGTCGAGTACTATAAGCGCCTGGCCGAGGGCAATGAGGTGGTGGTCAAACAAGAGGTCTACAATCAGTTGGAGCCGGCCAGGCAAGGGACGGTGCGCTATTTCCGCCGCGAACGGCCTCGCCTGGCGGAGCTGGAGGTGTGGACCGAAGGGGACGAAATGGTCAACGGCACCATCGAGCGGGGCGGGTTCATCACCTCCACTCAGGTAGTCAACGGGGCCACCTTCGTCGACGGCGACATCGACAGCTACGCCAGCATGAACCAGGAAATCAGCGGCACCATCATTGTCGAGCGCGAGGTCTTCCTCGACCTGGGCACCTTTTACTGGATCGATGCCCACCGCATGGCGTACAATCCCACCAACTACCACTCCTGGCGCTTTGCCAATTACCGGCTCGACTTCTCGGATGGGTCGCAAGCTCCCGACGGCAGCCTCAAGTGGCAACAGGTGGTGAACCGCGAGCAGTCCTTGATCAAAGTGGTGGGCGAGGGCAATGATTTCGAACTGCTCAAGGCCCGTTTCTTCCGCATGCGCTACACCCCCCACCTGACCACCTTTCCCGCCAATCTGGGGGTGATCGCCGAGCTGCAGCTCTACGGCCAGGGTTACCAGCCCGAGGTGGTGCTGGAGTCGGACCTGATCCGCCTGGGGGGCAGCCGCAACCTGCTCGGCATCAGCTGGGAGGCCGACACCCAGCCCGGCACCCAGGTACTGCTGCAGACCCGCACCGGCAACGAACTGGGCCAGGTTTTCCATTATTACAAGAAGGATGGCACCGAGGTCAGCGAAGACCAGTACAAGAAACTCCTTTCCCTCTTCAAAGGCGAAGTGGTGGCCGAGGAGGTGCCCGGCAACGACTGGAGCGACTGGAGCACCACGTACGAGGAGGCGCAGGGCAGCTCCGTTGGCTCGCCCTCGCCCCGGGAGTACCTCAAGATCCGCGCCATCCTCCGTTCCTCTTCCCCGCAAACCCATGCTATCCTGCGGAGCATCCGCCTGAATTTTGCCAGCCCGGTGGCCCAGAGTCTGGTCGGCGAGGTCAGTCCCTTGCAGGTGGAGAAATTGGGGGTGGAGCGGCCCTTCTCCCTTTTCATCCAGCCACAGTTCGCTGCCCGCGATCCGGGGTTCGACGGCCTGCTGCTCAAAGTCCCCGCCGACATGCGCCTGCGCTTCGACGGCCTGTACCAGGGGGAGGAGGATGAGCTAGTCGCCGGGGCTGGGGACCTGGCCCGGCTGCGCGTAGAGGGAGTGGTGGTGGTCCCCACCAGTCCCGACAGCCTGTGGCTGAGGTTCGCGCCCTTCAAGCCCGCAGTTGCGGGCCAGGCCCTGCGTCTCGACTTCCAGACCGCCCTGTACTCCACCGGGGCGGTGCTGGAGGCTTCGCTGCAAAACAGCGCCAGCGGGGAGGGTCTCTGGCAGCGGGTGGAGCCCGGCAATGCCCTGGCCGCGGTGGGGAGCAACTCCACCACTCTGGTGGGCATTGCCCAGCGCAAGGAGGTGATCATCAACCTGCAGGTGCAGCCGGCACTCTTTACCCCCAACGGAGACGGGATCAACGACGAGGCCCGCTTCGATTTCTCGGTGGTGCTGGTGGGTGACCAGAGCCCGGTGGTGATCGAGATCCGCGACCTGGGCGGCCGCCTGGTGCGGCGTCTGGTCGAGCAGCAGTCCCGGGGCACCGGCCGCCGTCTGGTGGGCTGGGACGGCAGAGACGAGTCCGGGGGCAGGGTGCCGCCCGGGGTCTACGGGGCCCGGCTGCGCCTGGAGTCGGACACCGAAGGGGCGGACTTGGACCGCCAGCAAATCCTTAGAGTGGTTTCGGTGGTGTATTGAGCATGAACAGCTGGGGCGCTCTTTGGCTGCTGGCGTTGGCCAGCGCTGCCCTTGCCCAGGGGCAGGGGTACCAACTGGTCGGCAATCAGGTAGTGGTCAACGCCCAGGGGCATTGGCAGAACTGGCGCTATGCACCAGGCACCCTGGAGTTGACCCCCCAGGGCGAGGTGCGGGCCCGGCAGTGGCGCAAAAACATCAACGCCGTAGAGGGCATTGTCGATTTTCTGCGACTCAACCCCCCGGCGGCTCTGGCCAGCAAGAAGCCAGAAGAGATCACCCTGTCAGACGCGCTGCAGGCCGGCTCCAACCCGGGCCAGGTGGCCGCCCTGTTCGACGGGGATCCGAACACCTACTGGGAACCCACCCCCCTGCCCGCCGGGGCGGATCTGGCCACCCAGTGGTGGCTGGCGGTGGACCTGGGCCGCTTGGTTTTTGCCGATAAGATCGTGCTCAAGTTTGTCGACGAGGAGCTGGGCGATCCCTTTCTGCTCTTCGACGTGCTGGTCTCCGACGGCACCCGGCCGGACAGGGTGCGCGGGGCGGCCAACCCCGAGTACCGCAGCGTGCTCCAGACCCTGCAGCGCAACAAAACCCAGCGAACCTTCGAGATCGACCTGACCAAACTGGACCCGGTGGTGGCCGGAGAGGGCCTGCGCTTCGTGCAGGTGGTGGTGACCGGCAGCGACTTTGACCGCGGCCGGGAAACGGGCCGCCAGGAGTACGAAGCCCTGCCCCTGACCGAACGGGGAATGGTGGAGTATTACAAACGCCTCAGCGGCGGCCGGGAGGTAGGGGTGAGGCAGGCGGTGTACGAGCAACTGACCCCCGAGCGGCAGGGCAGCATTCGTTATTTCCGCCGCGAACGGCCCCGCCTGGCCGAACTCGAGGTGTGGGCCGAAGGTGACGAACTGCTGGTCGGCACCTTTGAGCGCCGCGGCAACGTGGCCTTGCCCGGTGGGGAAGACGTCAACCTGCGCAGCTTCGTCGACGGCGACCTGGTGACCGACTCCAACCTGATCATCGGCAAGGTGGTGCAGGTAGCCGAGCCCGAGCGCAGCCTGATCTTCGACCTGGGCTCCACCTTCTGGGTGGACACCCAGCGCATGTGTTACGGCCGGGGCCTGTACCGGGGGGGCATGGCCGATTACCGCCTGGATTTCTCCGACGGCACCCTGGCCGCTGACGGCAGTATCAAGTGGACGCGGGCCGTGGACCGCAAACAGGCCCAGCAGAACGGGGTGCGTTTCGATGGCAACCGCTTTGCGCCGCTCAAGGCCCGCTTTTTCCGGCTGCAGTACACCCTCAGCAACGGGGGGCACCAGACGGCCAACCTGGCCGAGATCCAGCTCTACGGGGAGGGTTACCAGCCCCAGGTGGAGCTGGAGTCGGCTCTGATCCGCCTAGGGGGCAGCCGCAATCTACTGAGCATCGAGTGGGGAAAGGACACGCCTCCAGGCACCCAGGTGCAGATTCAGACCCGCACCGGCGACGACCTGCAGGAGGAACCCCACTACTTCAAGAAAGACGGCACCGAGGTCAGCGAGGCACAGTACAAGAAACTCCTATCTATTTTCAAGGGGGAGATTGTCTCCCGCGAGGTGGAGGGCAGCGGCTGGAGCGACTGGTCCGAGCCCTACCCCGACCCGAAGGGCAGCCTCATCACCTCGCCTTCGCCGCGCGAGTTCCTCAAAGTCAGGGCCGTGCTGCTCTCCGCCGACCCGCAGGCCACCGCCACTCTGAGCCAAGTGCGCCTGCATTTTGCCGATCCAGTGGCCCAGGGCCTGGTGGGGGAGCTGTATCCGGTGCAGTTGCCACGCCTGGGGGAGCGCCAGGGTTTCTCGCTCTACGTGAAACCCGACTTTGGCGGTACGGCCCTGGGTTTCGACCAGCTGCTGCTGCGGGTGCCACCGGACATGTGGCTGGAATTGGACGGAGTGTACGCGGGCGGGCCGGCTGACTTCGAAAATCCTGAACTGGAGCGCCTGGCTGTGGCCGGGGTGGAACGGATCCCAAGTCGGGCCGATTCCCTGCACCTGTCCTTTCCGCCCATCGGCCCCCAGTCTGGCATTGAGCTGCTGCGGGTGGACTTCCACAGCGCCCTCTTCGCCGCCGGCGCGGTAGTGGAGGTAGCCCTACAGCACAGCGGCGTCGGGGCCAGCCAGTGGCAGCGGGTGGATCCGGGCAATGCCTTTGCCGGAGTGAAGAGCAGTTCCCTGACCCTGGTGGGCGTGGTCCAGCGCAAGGAGCCCCTGGGCGAGTTCCAGGTGGAGCCCCCGCTCTTCACCCCCAACGGGGACGGGATCAACGACCAGGTGGTACTCGAATTTTCTGTGGTCTTGCTGGGCGACACCAGTCCGGTGGTGGTCGAGATCCGCGATCTGGGAGGGCGCCTGGTGAGAAGAATGGAAAGCGTCGGTGAATCGGTAGGGACGGGGCGCCGCCGGGTCCTCTGGGACGGGCGCGATGGGCAGGGTGGGCTGGCCCCGGCGGGAATCTACCTGGCCCGGTTGAGCCTGGATGCCGACACCGAGGGAGCTGATATGTCCCGCAGCAGTCTGCTGCGGCGCATCGCGCTAATCTATTAAGACAGGACGAGGCCATGATCAAGTGGAGCGGCATCCTGGCGGCCTGGATCTTGGCCGGCCAGGCCCTGGCTCAGGGGCATCAGCTGAGCGGCGACCAGGTGGTGGTCAACAGCCGCCGCCACTGGCAGAACTGGGTGTACGCCCCAGGCACCCTGGAGTTCACCGCCGAAGGCGGGGTGCGGGCCCACCAGCTGCGCAAGAACATCAACGCCACCGCCGACATCGTCGACTACCTGCGCCTGTACACGCCCAACACCCTGGCCAAGAAGGAGCCCGAAGAATTGACCTTGCTTGACGCGGTGCAGGCCGGCTCCAACCGCCAGGGGGTGCCCCTGGCCCTGGACGGGGATCCTGCCACCTACTGGGAGCCCTCCCCGCCCAGCGAAGGGGTAGATCTGGCCACTCAGTGGTGGTTCGTGGTCGACCTGGGGCGTTTTGTTTTTGCCAAAAAGATCGTGCTCAAGTTCGTCGACGAGGAGTTGGGGGATCCCTTTCTGCTCTTCGACGTGCTGGTCTCCGATGGCACCAAACCGGCCCGGGTGGTGGGGGCTACCACTCCGGAGTACAAGACGGTGATGCGCCTGCTGCAGCCCAACAAGAGCCAGCGCCTCTTTGAGGTCGACCTGCAGGGGGAGAATCCGGAAGTACAGAGCGAGGGACTACGCCTGGTGCAGGTGGTGGTGAATGGCAGCGATTTTGGCCGTGGCCGCGAGGTCACCCAGGGAGTATACGCAGTCCTGGCCGCTGGGGAGCAGGGAGCTGTGGAGTACTACAAACGCCTGGCCGACGGCCGGGAGATCCAGGTGGATCTGGACATCTATCGGGATCTGCCCGCCGAGCGCCAGGGCAGCATCCACTACTTTCGCCGCGAACGGCCCCGCCTGGCCGAGCTGGAGGTGTGGACCGAGGGGGACGAGATCCTCAGTGGCACCCTGGCGCGCAGGGGGACGGCCAGCGCCCCGCTCCAGACCCTGAGCCTGGGCGGCTTCATCGACGGGGATCTGGAGAGTTTTTCCCGTCCCTTCGTCGGGGTGGTCTCCCTGGGGGCCGAGAACGACCGCGAGATCTTCTTCGATCTGGGCTCCTTCTTCTGGATCGACAGCCAGCGCCTGGCCTATGGCCCGTTTCACGCCACCTTCGGGGATTACAATCTCGAATTCTCCGACGGGGCCCGGGCCGCCGATGGCACCCTCA
>SICG01000148.1 GCA_009691525.1 Candidatus Latescibacterota bacterium
TCAAAGAGCAATACAACACCCGGTGGATCTTGCAGCGCCATGGCTACCCAACGCCATCTCAAGTGCGGCACGACCTGAGAGAATCTCGCATCGCTGAAGCGGCCGGGTGACCACCAATCCACTGCCCATTTACCCTAGGGCTTTACAGGCCTTAGGGAGGGATCTATGAACGTATTGGCCATCATATTTTGGGGTGTCTGCGCGATTATCCTGTGCGGCGGACTGGTCAACTGGATCAACATCTACATGGAGAAGCAGACCTCTGGCAAGAAGCAGGACAAAGAATTTTACGTCCGCATCGAAGAACGCCTGACCGAACTGGAGCGCCGCCTGAGCGACATCCAGGAGGTGGTGTTGGCCATTGACGAAAAGCTGGAACACTTCGAAATGAAGCAGGCGAAGTAATAGGAGGGGTAGAGATGCTGGCCAAGATATTGGGCGCTTTCCTGTTGGTGATCGGCGTGGTCCTGGGGGTGAAACTGCTCTTCACAACCATCGGCTTCCTGTTCTCCCTGATCGCGATACTTTTCACCGCTGCGGTGGTGGTGGTGCTGGTCTACTACGGATGGCGGATGATCAATCGCTGACTCCCAGTGGCCGTGGAACCGAATTGGCAGCGCGGAGAAACGGATTTCCGCCAGGGTGTGGCCCTGCTGCAGGCTGGGCAGACCGAACCCGCCCTGGAGGCCTTTACCCTGGCCGCCGAAACGGGCCATCTGGAGGCGCGGTTCCAACTGGCCCTGTTATGGGTACGCCAAGGGCGCAGCCAGGGCGTCGGGGCCAGGCAGGCCATCGGCTCATCTCGAAGCCATCTTGCACGCCTGCGCGACCGGTCAGGCCTATGCAGGGGAAGACCGGGTCTGTTTCGCCCTCGGCAACCTCTACGCCGAGGAACTCCAGACCCGTGCCCAGGCCATCAGGATCTACCGCCGGGGGCTGGCCCTCAATCCGCTTTCGGCTCCGGGCCACGACAGCCTGGGGCTCCTGCTGCGGGAAAGCGGTCAGGTGTTGGGCGCTCTCGGCGAATTCAAGGTGGCTATCCAGCTAGACCCGGCACTGGCCTCACCCTACTTGCACCTGGCCCGACTCTTCTTCCAGCATGTCGAGGCCGAGGAACTCTCCCAGGAATACGCCCACATCACCGAGGAGTTTGGACCGCGGGCAGCCCAGGTCCTGGCCAGGCTGTCGATGGAGCTGATGGAGCTGAGCCGCGAACAGACCTATGAGGGCCTGTATTCCAAGGGCCACCAGCTCAAGAATCTCATGGGGTTGATGGGCAGCCGGCTGCGCGGTCTACTGCGGCAGGTAAAGGGGACTCCCGCCTGGGAAACCGAGCTAGGGGAGTTGGCTGCCGAGCAGGAACGGCTGTACGGGGAATGGGTGAAGTACCTGGGGGCGATGAAGCCCGAACAGGCGTGGCTGGTGCTGCTCGATCCAGCGCAGGTAGTGCGGCGGGTCTTGGCGGCGGTCGGGATCCAGGCCGGTCTGGTGCAGTTACATCTGCGCATCCAGGACGAAGTGCCGCCGGTAGAGGCCGACGAACGCCTGTTGCGCGAGGCGCTGCTCAACCTGTGTCTAAACGCCTTGGAGGCCCTGGCAGGTCGTCCGGGCAATGTCACGGTCGGGCTGGGCTGCAATCTAGACCAGGGGCTAGTTTTCATCGAAGTGGAGGACGACGGTGCCGGCATCCCTCCCGAACACCTGGGGCATGTCTTTGATCCCGGATTCAGCACCAAGGAACAGGGCAACGGGTACGGGCTGAGCATCGCCCGGCGCATCGCCCACGCCCATCACGGCGAGCTGCGCGTCAAGAGCAGGATGGGGCATGGCACGGTGTTCCGCCTCGACCTGCCCATCAATTTCGAAGTGACCCCTAGCATCACCCAGCTACAGGCGCTGGGCTGAGAATCGATGAAAGAACCCCACACGGGCAGAGTGCTCATCGCCGACGACCAGGCGGAGGTGCGCCAGTTGCTGGCCAGAAAATTACAAGAAAGGGGTAAGCAGGTCAGCGTTTTTGCCAGCGGATCGGCCCTGGTGGCCCACCTCGATCAGAAAAATGGCGAGGTGGAACTGGTGGTCCTCGATATGGACTTCGGGTTTGGGGGAGCCGACGGCATCGAAATTCTCAGGCAGCTCAAGCAGCGTCGGCCAGACCTGCCGGTGATCATCCTCACCGGCAAGGGCAGTGTCGAGGCGGCGGTGCAGGCCATCCAGGCCGGGGCTGCCGACTTTATCGAGAAGGATCTCTATGTAGAGGACAAGCTGGAACTGGGCATGGAGAAGGTAGAGCGCATGCTCCAGGTGTTGCGCGAGAACGCCCGCCTGCGGGCGGAAAACGAGGCCCTGGGGCGGGAAAATGTTTTTTATCGCGGCGAGCTGGGGCGGCAGTACCAGATCGTCAGCCGCAGCCCGGCCATCCGGGTATCCTCGAGCAGGTCGACCGTATTGCCTCCATCGCGCGCCCGGTGCTCATCCAGGGCGAACGGGGCACGGGCAAGGAGCTGATCGCCGCCGCGCTGCACCATGGCAGCGACCGGCGCGAGCGGCCTTTTGTCAAACTCAATTGTGCCGCCCTTTCCGAAACGCTGCTGGAATCCGAGCTATTCGGCCACGAGAAAGGCGCTTTCACCGGCGCCACCGATCTGCGCCGGGGCCGTTTTGAGAGCGCCGACGGGGGCACCCTCTTTCTCGACGAGGTGGGCAACACCTCGCTAGAATTCCAAAAAAACGTGCTGCGGGTGATCGAGTACCAGGAGTTCGAGCGCATCGGCAGCACCAAAACCCTCAAGGTGAACGTGCGCGTGGTGGCCGCCACCAATGCCGATCTGCCCGAGGGAATCGCCGCCGGTCGTTTCCGCGCCGACCTCTATGACCGCCTGCGCTTCACCGTGATCCCGCTGCCACCGCTGCGCGAAAGACCCGAGGATATCACCCTGCTAGTAGAGTTTTTCGCCGTGCAACTCTGCCGCGAGGTGCCCTCCATCGCCCTGCGATCTTTCAGCCCTGCGGCCTTGGCCTCGTTGGCGGCGTACCCCTGGCCGGGCAATGTGCGCGAGCTCAAGTTTGCCGTGGAAAGGGCGCTCTGTGTGGCCAGAGGCAGGGAGGTGGCCACCGAGGACCTGCCCCCCGAGGTGCAGGGGCGGATGCCCCAGGCGGCGGACCCGGGCAGCTTCGACGAGAAACTAGGTGTGCTCGAAGCCGGCCTGCTGCGCCGGGCCCTGGAGCAGGCCGGTGGGAGCCAGAAGCAGGCCGCCCAGGACCTGGGGTTGACCTACGACCGCTTCCGGCACCTGCTGCGCCGGCACGCCCTGATCGGCAAGTAGCCCCAGCCCTTCTTGACAGCCCCTCTTCGCTACCTATATTAGCCCGCAGCCGCTGACAAGACCTCTGGCCCCTGCCAGGGAGGGCGATGGTCGGCGCCAATCCGCGATGCAAAAAGCCTTCAAGATCGAAGTCACCCTGACCGGTGAGCTGGCCGAACTCTACCAGCAACTCCTCGAGGAGTTCGCCGACAAAAGCCAGATTCCCCTGTCGGAAATGAACCGCACGCTGCTGCAGACCGGGGTGATCCACCATCTGACCATGCTGCAGGGGGTGGGGTTGATCGGCGGTGACGAGGCCACCGGGCAGCAGGCCCTCATCGATGCGCTGTCGCGCGACACGCTGATGTGGGACCTGGTCCAACTGGCGCGCAAGTATTGGAAGAACAAGGGCGGGGGCCTGGTCGACCTCAAGGCGTGAAGGAGGGTTTGTCGCCCTGTATAACGACACGGTATTGGATCATTATCGACACCCCCGGAATGTGGGCATGTTGGCCGAGGCCAATGCAGTGGGCCGGGCCGAAAATGCAGCTTGCGGAGATGAGCTGCATCTCTACTTGGAGGTCCAGGCAGGCCAGGTGCTGCAGGCCCGATTTCGGACCTTCGGTTGTGCTGCTTCGATCGCCGCCGGCTCGATGCTCACCGAACTCTTGGCCGGCGCCAGCCTGACCGAGGCCCAGGAATTTACCAGCGAGGCGGTCAACACCGCTCTGGGCGGGCTGCCCCCGCTCAAGATACACGGCTCAGTGCTGGCTGCCGATGCGCTGCGGGCCGCCCTCGAAGACCATCAAAAACGCTGCAAAGCAGAGAACCCAGACCCAATCACCCAAACCTCATCCTGAAAGGGAGCCCCGTGGCTTACACCCTTCCCGCCCTGCCCTATGCCTTCGATGCGCTTGAGCCGCACATCGACGCCCGCACCATGGAAATCCACCACGGCAAACACCACAACACGTACATTACCAACGTCAACAAGGCCCTTGAGGCGCATCCGGCCCTGGCGGCCAAGAGTGTCGAGGACCTGATCAAGGATCTCAACGCCGTGCCCGAAAACGTCCGCACCGCCGTGCGCAACAACGGCGGCGGGCACGCCAACCACAGCCTTTTCTGGACCGTCATGGCCCCCAAGGCCGGCGGGGAGCCCGACGGCGACTTGGCCGCGGCCATCACCAGCGACTTGGGCGGTTTCGCCGCCTTCAAGGAGAAGTTCACTGCCGCCGGCACCACCCGCTTCGGCAGCGGCTGGGCTTGGCTGGTGGTCAAAGGGGGCAAACTAGAGGTGCTGAGCACCCCCAACCAGGACAGCCCGCTCATGGACGGCAGCGGCACCCCCATCCTGGGCCTGGATGTGTGGGAGCACGCCTATTACCTGAACTACCAGAACCTCCGTCCCGCCTATATCGCCGCTTTCTGGAACCTAGTGAACTGGGCCGAAGTGGCGCGCCGCTTCCAGGCCGCCAATTGAAAGGGACAGATCAGATGGTACTCAAAGTAGGCGACCAAGCTCCGGCTTTTACCCTGCCCAATACCAAACGCGAGCAGGTGAGTCTGGAGTCCTTCAAGGGCAAGAGCAACGTGGTGCTGCTCTTTGTGCCTCTGGCTTTCACCGGCACTTGTACGGCCGAACTGTGCGAGATTTCCGCCGGCCTCAACGCGTACCAGCAGCTCGGCACTGAGGTGCTCGGGCTGAGTGTGGATAGCCCATTTTCGTTGGGCGCCTGGGCCGAAAAGGAGAAGATCACCATCCCGCTGCTGAGCGATTTCAACAAAGAGGTCAGTGCTGCGTATGGGGCGCAATACGAGGAACTCATCGGGCTGAAGGGCGTGGCCAAACGCTCCGCTTTCGTGATCGACAAGTCCGGAGTGGTCCGCTTCGCCTCGGTGTCTGATGACGCCAAAGTGCTGCCGGATTTTGCGGCGATCAAGGCTTGCCTTGAGTCGCTGAGTTGAAGTTCGGGCGCGATTCGTCGGCAGAGGGGCAGAGCGCAGGCTTTTGCCCCTCTGCCTTTATTGTCCAGTTCCCGAGGCGATAGGAAAAGGCATGGCACGTATGCACCGCGATGCGGAAGACCCCGACGAGCGAAAGCGCCCGCGAGGGCAGAAGGCCTACTGGGCCAAGGTCGACCAGATCGCCGGCCATTTTTCCGAGATCATGAAGGTCCTCGGCCTGCCCCTCGACCATCCACATCTCAAGGAGACCCCGGACCGGGTCGGGCGCATGTACCTAGAAATTTTCCGCGGCCTGGAGGAAAAGAGCGCGCCGGTCTTCACCACCTTCCCGAACGAAGAGAAGTACAGCAACATGGTGATCGTCAAGGATATCGGGTTCTTTTCGGTCTGCGCCCACCATATGATCCCCTTCTTCGGCAAGGCCCACGTAGCCTATATCCCCGACCAGCGCATCGTGGGGCTCAGCAAGATTCCCCGGGTGGTGGATTTTTATGCCCGCCGGCCCCAACTCCAGGAACGCCTCACCGAGCAGATCATCGACTTGCTGGTGGAGAAACTGGCGCCCCAGGGTGCCATCGTGGTCATGGAGGCCAGGCACCTGTGTATGGAGATGCGCGGGGTGGAGAAGCCGGGGGCCTACACCACTACCTCGGCCATCCGCGGTTGTTTTGAGGACCAAGTGGTGCGCAAGGAATTCCTGGATCTGTTGATGAAGGACAGCAAGGACCGTTAGGGAAGGGGAGTGCCATGAGCCAAGTCCTAGGACCCGCCGCCCCATTGCCATTGCTGCAGCCGCCGGCGGCCCCGGCGGCCGTCTCTCACCGGGACCTGCGCGACGACACCTTCTGGCAGCAGCTGCCCGGTTACCGGGGACTGAGCGCCGAGGAATTCCACGATTACCGCTTCCAGAGCCGCAACAGCGTCACCAGCATAGCCAAGCTCCAGGAGGTGCTCCGAGACCTGGTGCCCGCCTCCTTTTACCAGGACGTGAGCCAGGGGGTGTTGCGTTCGACCATGAGCCTGCGCATCTCTCCCTATATCCTGAGCCTGATCGACTGGCACGACCCGGTCGACGACCCCCTGCGGCTGCAATTCATGCCCCTGGCCTCGCGCGGGGTGCCCGATCACCCCGAGTTGGCGTTGGACTCGTTACACGAGCAGGCGCATTCGCCCGTCCCCGGGCTCACCCACCGCTACGCCGACCGGGCCCTTTTTCTGGCCCTGGATACTTGCCCGGTCTATTGTAGATTTTGCACTCGTTCGTACGCCATCGGCCTAGACACCCCCAACGTGGAAAAGGTGCATTTCGGCGCCAGCACCGAACGTTGGGAGCAGGCCTTCGCCTACATCGCTTCCCGCCCCGAGCTGGAGGACATCGTGGTCAGCGGCGGGGACGTGTACAACCTCCGGCCTGAACAGCTCGAGCACATCGGCAAGACCCTGCTGGAGATGGACAACATCCGCCGCCTGCGTTTTGCCACCAAGGGGCCAGCGGTTTTGCCCCAGCGGCTGGTGGGAGACGACGCCTGGGTGGGCGCCCTCTTGGGGGTGGTTGAGCGGAGCCGGCAGCTCCACAAATCGGTGGCCGTGCACACCCACTTCAACCATCCCCGCGAGATCACCGCCATCACCCGCACGGGGCTGGACCGCCTGGCAGAGCACGGGGTGGTAGTGCGCAACCAATGTGTGCTGCAGCGCGGGGTGAACGACCAGGCGGAGACCATGCAGCTGCTGGTCAAGCGCCTGAGCTACGTCAATGTCCAGCCGTACTATGTTTTTGTACACGACATGGTCAAAGGGGTAGAGGAACTGCGGACTACCCTGCAGCAGGCCATCGACCTGGAAAAACAAGTGCGCGGCACCACCGCCGGCTTCAACACTCCGGCTTTTGTGTTGGATACCATGGGCGGGGGAGGCAAACGCGATGTACATTCGTATGAACACTACGATCGCGAACACGGTATCGCCGTCTTTACCAGCCCCACGGTGCGACCTGGGGCCTATTTTTATTATTTTGATCCCGTACATACCCTGGCCCCCCAGATCCAGCAGCGCTGGCAGGACGGGGCCGAGCGGGCGGCGGTGATACACACGGCGCTCAAAGAGGCGGAAAGCCGGCCTCGCCCTTAGGCAAACCATCCAGAAGGCAGACGAGTCGACAAGCCATGAGTGAATCCATCTCCATCCTCTATTACCTGGGCATGCTGGTCCTGGGCGGGGTGCTGGGGTACTTCCTCAGCCAACAAATAAAGAAGAACACCATCGCCCAGCTGGAGGAGGCCGCCGGGCAGCGTGCCCAGCGGCGCCTCGCGGAAGAAGAGCGGGCCCAACGGCTGCAACTGCTCGAGGGGAAGGACCAGTGGCACAAGCAGCGCACCGAGCAGGAAAGGACCCTCGAGGGGCAGGCCCAGGAAATGGCGCAGCGCGACAAACAACTGGCCTCCCGAAGCCGCGAGCTGAATAATCAGCGCGAGGAGTTACAGAAAGATTGGACCCGGCTGCGCACCCATGAAAAGCGCCTGGCCCTTCAGGAAGGGTCCAACAAAGAGGTGGAGGCCGAGGTTCAGCGCACCCTCGAAAGTTACCGGCAGAAGCTGGAAATGACGGCCAACCTCACGGCCGAGGAGGCCAAGGAGCAGTTGCTGGAACACTTGGCTGGCGAGGTGCGCGCCCGCTCAGCGGCGTTGATCCGCGCCGAGCAGGCGCGGGTGCGCGAGGAGTCGGAGCGCGAGGCCAAGAAGATCATCGCCCAGGCTATCGAGCGCTGTGCCGTGGACGAGGCGGTGCAGGTCTCCACCTCCACGGTGGCCCTGCCCAGCGAGAGCATCAAGAGCCGCATCATCGGCAAGGAGGGGCGCAATGTGCGCACCTTTGAAACCGCCACTGGGGTCAAGGTAGTGGTGGACGACACCCCAGATACTGTGCTGCTCTCCTCCTTCGATCCGGCCAAACGCGAGGTGGCCGCTCGGGCCATGGAGCGCCTGATCGCCGACGGCGGGTTCACGCCCAACCACATCGAAGAGGTGGTGGAGCAGTGCAAGCAGAACGTCGAGGAAGAGATGGAAAAAGCCGGTCGCAAGGCTCTCGCCGAGATCGGTGCTAGCGATACCCATCCCGAACTGGCCCACTACGTGGGTATGCTCAAATACCGGACCAGCTTTGGCCAAAATCTATTACAGCACTGCCTAGAAGTGGCCCAACTCTCCGGGCTGATGGCCGCCGAGATCGGGCTGGATGTGCGGCTGGCCCGTCGGGCGGGTCTGTTACACGACATTGGCAAAACGGTCAGCCGCGAGATGGAGGGCTCCCACATCGAATTGGGGGTCAGTCTGGCCGACAAGTTCGGGGAGCACCCAGTGGTCAAGGAGGTCATCGCCGAGCACCACGAGGACAATGAGCGGATCTCGCCTATCTGCTTCATCGTCAAGGCTGCCGACACCATCTCCTCGATCCGGCCGGGGGGGCGGCGCGAGGACCTAGAAGGTTATGCCCGCCGGATCATGCGCCTGGAGGAGATCGCCAATTCTTTTGAAGGGGTGAAGGACGTCTTCGCCATCAACGCCGGCCGCGAGATCCGCGTCATGGTGCGCGGCGACCGCGTCAGCGACGACGATGCAGCTATCCTCTCCTTCGACATCGCCGAACGGGTCAAGAACGAGTTGACCTTTGCCGGCCAGGTCAAGGTGATGGTGGTGCGCGAGACCCGGGCGGTGCGCTACACCGGCCGGCTGCGCAACCGCCGCCGCGGCGGTCCTTCCCGCCAGCAGTCCCGTCTCAAGACCAACCCCAACCCCAACTGAAGGCTGAAGGGGAGCTGGATTTTGTCCGCCCCTGAGCAGCTGCGGCAGTGCCCGCCCATGGTCTGGGATATATGAAGCAGGTTGTAGTCCTGGGCTGCACTGGCTCCATCGGCGACACCACCTTCAAGGTGCTGGAGGGTCTGGGTGGGGTGTACCAGGTGCTGGGCCTAAGCGGCGGTCGGCAACTGGATAAACTGGTGGCCCGGGCCCGGACCTGGCAGCCAGCCTGGGTGTGCGTGGCTGACCCTGGGGACCGGGAAGCAGTTGTCGGGCAGTTGCCGGGGACCAAGGTGCTCATTGGGGAAGAAGGCTTGTGCCAGTTGGCCTCTCTGCCCGAAGCCGACCTGATCGTCAATGGCCTGGCCGGGGGGGTGGGTTTGCGGCCCACCCTGGCGGGATTGGCGGCCGGCAAGGTGATGGGCATGGCCAACAAGGAACCCATTGTCATGGCCGGGGGCCTGCTGCTAGCCGCTGCCCGGGCCGGCGGGGGGCAGATCCTGCCGCTCGACAGCGAGCCCAACGCCCTGTGGCAGTGCCTCAAGGGCGAAGAAAAAGGCTCCCTGGCGCGGCTGATCCTGACCGCCTCTGGCGGGCCCTTTCGCGGGCGGACCCGCGCCCAACTGGCCGGGGTCACACCCGAGCAGGCCCTGCGCCATCCCACGTGGAAGATGGGCGCCAAGATCACGGTGGATTCGGCGACCCTGATGAACAAAGGTTTTGAGGTCATCGAGGCGAGTTGGCTCTTTGGGGTGGGCATCGACCAGGTGGAGGTGGTGATCCACCCCGAATCGGTGGTCCACTCCCTGGCAGAGTTCACTGACGGGGCAATGCTGGCTCATCTGGGGCGCACGGACATGGTCCTGCCCATCCAGTACGCCCTCACCCATCCCCAGCGCCGGCCCGCCCCTTTGGAAAGGCTGGACCTGACTCAGGTGGGGCAGTTGCGCTTCAGCGCCCCGGACCGCGAGAACTTCCCCTGCCTGGACCTGTGTTATCAGGCCGGCCGTCTGGGGGGCACGGCCCCGGCCCTGCTCAGCGGGGCCGACGAGGTGGCGGTGGCGGGTTTCCTGGCGGGGGAGATCGGCTTTCTGGACATCGCCGAACTCAATCGGCAGGTGCTCGAAGCCCACATCCCGGCACCGGCCGACTCGCTGGAGGCGGTGCTGGAGGCTGATGGCCTGGGCCGCCGGCTGGCCGCCGCGTGGATAGCAAAAAAATAACAAGAAGGAGTTCTATGACCGCCAGCAGTACCGACCTCGAAACCCAGGAGCGCATCCAGAGTTGTCAGCGCTTCCTGCGCCTGATGACTGGAGTCATCCTGGGCGCTTTTGCCACCATTATCCTGATGACCACCGTTTCCACCGGAGAGTTGGTGCAGACCCTTGGCCGGCTGCTTTATTATCTGATCGTCCTGGCGGCGCTTTGTTCGCTGGCGGTGTGGATGTATCGCCTGAAAATAGAGAAGCATCTGGGCCAGCTTCAGCGATAAGAGAGGAAAGAGCTATGGAGACCCTTCGAGCACAGGGCAAGTTCCACGCGGCCCACCGCCAGTTGCACTACCAGGGAAAATGCGCCTTTGTGCATGGCCATACCTGGAGGGGCACCTATGTGGTGAAGGCAGCGCGTTTTCCGCGCGACCCCCAGCTGGACATGTCAGTGGATTTTGGGGCGCTCAAGGATATCTTCCGCAGCCTCGACCACAAGATGTTGGTCTCCAAGAACGACCTGCAGTTCCTCGACCCCAAACTCTTTGCGCCGGAAGGGGTGGTGGTTTTGCCAGGGGAGAATCCCAGTGTCGAGAATGTGGCCCTCTACTGTCTCAACGAAGCAGTGGAGGTGCTGGCCAAACTCTTCCCGGGTCGGCAGGTGGAATATCATATCGAGGTGACCATCCAGGAGACCGACAACAATTTCTATACCCTCGACCGCAGCGTGGTCATCTGAGGGACCTGGATCGCCCTACGGTTATATTGGACAGTCTTTAGGGGTTATCTTTCCCCAGGAAAGGAGTCTGTCTGATGACGAAGAAACCCAAGAATACCGCGAGTGGCCGGTTCTCGTCGCGGCGCAAAACGGAAGCGGTGTTACGGCTTCTTC
>SICG01000149.1 GCA_009691525.1 Candidatus Latescibacterota bacterium
CCGACTGGGCCGTTTCACCGCCGTCGGCCTGCCGCAGAATCCGAATGATCTCTTCGACGCTCTGGACTTTCCGCTTCATGAGTATCCCTCCGTCGATCTGAAGAAATACTCACATCCCATGTGGCGCAAATTTGAGGGGTCATGTCAGGGTCGATGAAAGCGGCCGTCAGGTAGGCACAGGGATCTACCTCTATCGGCTGGAGGCCGGCCCGCAGGTGGCAGTGGGCAAGATGTTGCTGGTCAGGTAAACACCTCTTCTCTTTAGGCGAAACCCAACCCTCCCCGGCAACCTAGCCCCGGGAGGGTTTTTTATTTTTCGCCCAGGTCGAAGTGGCGCACCTGCTGGTTGGGTGGGGGGGCCAAACGGTCCAGGAATTTCTTCAGGGGACCGGCCAGGGCCTGGAGCAGTTGGCGTTCGGCCTGGTCATCGCCGAGGAGTTGCGCCTGGACCGGCTGCCAGTTGCGCCGGGGTTCGCCGCGCTGGGTCCAGGTTTCTCCGGTGCGCAGGTTGATCAGGGTCACCTGCAGATCCACCGACAGATCGAACCCGGGCTGGCTGGTCATGCCGCCGTACGGGCTGGGCGACATGGGGGTCACCTGGGCCTTGAGGGATTTGAGTTCCACCAAGACCAGGGCATCCAGGGGCAACTGATCGCGGAGGGTGACCCGGCTCTCGGGGTTGAGTGCCCCAGTGGAGTCGAAACGCAGGTCCTTGCAGTTCCAGCGGATCTCGTCCTGGCCCACCACGGTTCTTTCTGCCAGGCTGCCCAGGCCACGGGCCGTGGCTTCGGCCAGCCGGTCCATCACCTTCTCGATGTCTAATTCCTTGAGCGGCTCGATGTTGGTGGTGGAGAGCACGCCGATGCGATGCACGTCCTTGAGGTAGGGGCGCAATTCCGGATCGGGCTGGGAGGGGGCCTGGAAGGCCACCTGCTTGAAGGGGCCGCCCGCAGTGGCGCAGGAGGCCAGAACATTTAGCAGGACGAGGAGTATGGATGCGCGCTTTTTCAAAAGCTTTTACCGAAGCTGAAGTGGAATTTGTAATCCGAGTAGTTGCCCCGCAGGTCGGTTTGTTTGGCGAACTCGAAATTCATCGGCAGCACAAAGTAGACCAGCAGACCAAAACCGACGCTGCCGTGCAGGCGCTGCTGCTGCGCCACCTCTGCCGCAGCCCGTGGCAGGGGATCGTGGGGATTGTGCAGGGGCCACAGCTTCAGGGTATCCCCCTTGTTCCAGGCAGTGCCGATATCGAGGAAGAAGCTGCCGTCCACCGCGGGGATGGCAAAGGTGCCGGGCCAGCCGAAGGTGATATTGCGGATGAAGGGCACCCGCACCTCGTTGTTGAGCAGCATCACCTTAGTGCCCTCGAACTCGGTGAAACTGTAGCCGCGCAGCGGCCCCATGTTGAGGTTGAAGCCGCTGTAGAAGGGCAAAAACCAGGCCGGCCCGCCCAGGTTGTAGTGCAGGCCGTCGCGGCCCAGGGAGCTGACGCCGGTGGCCCGCAGGCCCAGCACCGACCAGCGTCCCAGGCGCAGGAAGTGGCGGTAGTCCCCCTCCAGGTGGGAGAAGGAACGGTCGCCCTCGACCGGGGTCAGGGTGCGCCCTGCCGAGAGGAAGAACCGTCGTCCGCTGGTGGGCCCCAGCAGGCCATAGGCGATGGAGTCGTGTACGTAGGCGGCGCGGAAGAGATGGGTGCCAAAGCTTTCGATAACCTCATCGGTGGGCCAGACCAGCTGGCTCTGCTCGTCGACAAAGGTGTAACTCAGGTCGAGGCGGCGGTAGATGTCGAGGGGGTACCTGATATTGGCCAGCAGCCCGCTCTGCCGGCTGCGCTCGATGCCGCGCACGGTTGTGCCCCGGTAGAAGAAGAGGCGGTTCTGTCGGTCGTTGAAGAACTGGTTCCAGTTGAAGAGCACCACATTGTAGGTGGGGCGCTGGCCGTAGTAAGTGTAAGAGAAGGCGAAGTTGAAGTCGTTGTCGATCTGCTGCGAGGTCACGTAATCGGTGGACATCGACAGGTCGTGGTTGCCCAGCAGGTCGCTCATGCTCAACTGGGCGACGGAGGAGAAAAAGCCGTCGAAATAACCCATCTGTACGGATAACCCATCGAATTCCAGTTCCGGGGTGTAGGCATGATGGGGCAGGGCGTCGGCACGGGTGCTGTCGGTCACGGCAGGGGCTGGCGTCTGGTCGGTGGCCAGCGCTGCGGCCGGCTGCGGCAGGAGTGGGATGGGTTGCTCGGCCGCGGTGGCTTCTGGTAGGGCGTCAGTGAGCTGGGCCAGCTTCACCGCGTTGGGTGAACGGATGGCCTGGTCAACCAGTGGCAGCGGCTGGGGCAGGGTCGCCACCGCCACCGGTGCTGCGGGGGTGTCAACCGGGGAGACCACCTGGGCGGACAAATCGGCCAAGGGAAGGGGGCGGCCTGCAGCTCGTTCCGCCAGGATGGTGCTGCGTTTCTTGATTTCCGGCCAAGAGGGCATCTCCATGCGGTAGAGTTCGCGCCGGCCGTGATAGTAGGTCACCATCACCAGTTGTTTGCCGTCGGCCGAAAGGGCCGGGGTCATGATGCCGCTGATGGTGCGGGTGAGGCGGTACTCCACATCCTCTTCGAGATGGTAGAGGAAAAGATCGTTGATACCCTCGCGGGTGGAGACGAAGAGCAGCTTGTTGCTCTCGGGCATCCACAAGGGCCACAGATCATCGGTGGGGTTGTCGATCAGGGTCTGGGTCTTGCCGGATTGGAAGTCGTAGACCTTGATATCGAACTGCCCCTGTTGCTTGGCGCTGTAGGCCAGGTGATTGCCGTCGGGAGACCAGGCGGGGTAGTCGTCGCGTTGCGGGGTACCGGTGATCTGCTGCAACTGGTGGCTGGCCACATCCATCACATAGATGTCGCTCTGCCCGTCACCGGTGCCCACCAGGGCCAGCCTTCGGCTGTCGGGCGCCCAGTCCAGCGACTCGATAACCTCCAACTCGTCGAACTCCAGGGTCTCCTTCAGCTTTTTGTCGTAGAGATCCCACAAGAGCAACACGTCGCGTGGGCCTTTCTTGGCGACAAAGGCGATGGTATGGCCGTCCGGCGCCCAGGCCACGGTGCCTGAGCCGAAGGTCAACTGGTCGAAGTCGGCGGTACGCATGTGGCTGGTGAGCCGGTGCACCAGGCTGCCGTCGTCGATACGGATGATGTCGACGTGTTCCTCGACCCCGTCGGTGGAGAGCACCGCCAGCATGTCGCCGCTGAGCGACCAGCGGGGATTGCTGTAGTTCTCGTACTCATCCTCGGTCTTGATGATCTTGTGGGCGATCTCGCTGAGGTAGTCGCGGCTCTGCAGCAGGGGCCAGTAGTGTTTGCGCAGCTGGGCCGACCAGCGCTCGTCCAGGTCTTCCATATCCAGGTCGATGAGGCGCTTGAGCAACTTGTCGGTGTCGTTCTGGCTGTCCCATGCCCGCAGAATTCGGCTGATCTTCTCGGGGCCGTAATTGGTGGCGATGTACTGCATCAGGCTGTGGCTCTGCTTGTAGGCCAGAAAGACATTGCCCATGCCCCATTGGGCGTCCATGATCTTGAGCGGGATCAGTTCGTCGGTGAGCACCGCATCGCGCAGCACCATCTCGTCGATGGTGCTCATCTCCTCGGTGGCGTACTCGGCCAGCCCCTCCATGATCCAAGTGGGCGGCGAGCTGAGCGGATTGGAGGAGAGGCGTTTGATGGGCCCCTTGTAGAGAACGTCGTACTGGAAGATGTGCATCAATTCGTGGGTGAGCACATTGCGGAATTCGTCCAGGTCCCCGTCGAAGGGAATAACCATGCGGTAGCGCAGCGGCTCGGCAAAGCCGGCGACGCCGGGAGGCAGGAAGTCCTGGACGATGTTGGTCTGCTCGAACTCGTAATGCGATTTAAAGATGACGATGGGCGGTTTGGTCGACAGCTCGTGGTGCATGACCTGGCTAATGTGGGTGTACGCCTCTTCTAGGTAATGGACGGCGAGCTGGGCCAGGTCGGCGAACTCGGGCTCGTAGTAGAGGTTGAGGTGCTGGCTTTCCATCACCATCCACTTGAAATCCTTGTAGCGGACCTTGTTCTGCCCAAAGCCCTGCTCGAGCTGGGTGGTGAGGATGTCCTGGGCGGACACCGGCGCCGTGGTCCATGCCATCCAGGCCAGCAGCGCCAGCAAGGGGCCTGCGCTTTTGATGGGTGCCTGCATCCTCACTCTCCTGTGGGGGGCTGGGGGTCGGTCTGGAGCAGCGCGGTCGAGTCGGGATGAGCGGCCCGCTGACGGTCCCCGAAATACCGGATATTGGCCTGGTACGCCTCCTGCTCAGGCTGGAGGATCTGGGCCCGGGTGTAGGCGGCAGCGGCCTGCTCTTCGAGACCTAAGTGTTCGTAGATGATGGCCAGGTTGTTGTGATAACTGGCGGTCAGACTGTCGTGCTGGACGGCCTGCTCCAGGTGCAGCCGGGCCTCCTGCCACAGGCCTTTGCCGATGCACCAGTAGGCGTATTCGTTGACCTGCTTGGCGCCGGGGGTGGCGGCGCGTTTCCTGGCGGCCGGCTGCGGGGGTGCCGCTGCGGGGTGTTTTACCGGCAGGGTCGCTCCCGCAGCCGGCCGGGTTGCCGCCTGGGCCGCTGCGGGTCGGTCGGGCGCAGGCCGGCGGATCGTCTCCAGGCAACCCCACAGACTGCCAACCACCAGCAGCCAACCCAGGATTAGATAGTACCTCA
Organism: Candidatus Latescibacterota bacterium; assembly: GCA_009691525.1. Taxonomy (GTDB): domain Bacteria; phylum Latescibacterota; class UBA2968; order UBA8231; family UBA8231; genus SICG01. The sequence goes on from SICG01000149.1 coordinate 4,723, forward strand.
AGGTCCGGTTCCTTTCTTCCACAGGGGCCAAAAATCCTCGGGACGGGCGCGGCGCAAGAGCACGCGGTTGTCGAGCAGGGCCGAGATCGTGCCCGTTTCCAGCTCCAGGGAATCGGCCAGGGCAGCGGCCTCACCCAGCAGCTGTTGCCCTCGCCCTTGTTCCAGGCAGGCGGCTAGGGCACCTAGATCAGCCCCGGCCAGGGCGGCGGCGGCGCGCCAACTGGCGGCCGAATCGCGCGCGGTGGCATAAGCTGGGTACCGCCCGGACTGCCCGGCCCCCAGACAGGCCCGCACTTCTAGTTCTTCGCCGCCCGGCTCGGCGCCGCGCTGGAGCAGGCGGAGGTGAAGGCCGGCCGGATCTGCGGGCCAATTATGGAGCAATGCCGTTTCGGCGTCTGGATTCCAGGCCGGCGCAAAAATCTCCAACTGCCCGGGCCTGGAGGGCCGCTGGCGCCACAGGGAGGCGCCGACCAGGCGGGGAGTCAACAGATAGGAATCGCCTTTTTTATCGAGCAGGCGGCGCACCCGCGCAAAACGCGGATCGTGGGCGAAGTCCGCGCTAAAAATATAGGCAGGAAAGACCTGGATGCCATATTGCCCGGCCAAGCGCTGGCCCTCGGGGGTCTCCAGCCGGTGGGCGCTGATCTGGGCCTGGGGAAAGAGTTCGAGGGTGGAAGCCAGGAAAGTCCCGGTATTGCAGACCTCGCAGGTGGCGCTGTTGAGCACCTGCAGCGAGAAGGGCACCGGCTCGTAGTACTCGCAGTGTGCCTGCGGCGTGTTGGGATCGCGGCAAAGGGCACCTTTCCCAGGGGGCGGGGCGCAATCGGTGTCGCTGCCGCAGGCGGGCAGTTCGCGACATAGTGGACTTTCGGGCCGGTCGCCGCAGAGGCGGCGGGCCAGGGGCAGGGGCGCGAATTCGCCGCTGAATTCCTCCCCGTCGATCAGCAGGGTGGGCGACAGGTCGATGCCCAGGGAATTGGCCAGCCGGATATTCTCGCGGAAGAGTTGCTCGCCCCGGGGGCCGGCCGCTTCTTGTTGCAGGAATTCGGGGTCGAGGCCGGCGGCCACGGCGCAGGCCTGCCAGTCCCCACTGGGGCCCTGGCGGCTGCGGCAGAGCAGATAGGGCAGGTAGGCTTGGGGGAAATCCTGGCGGGCGATCAACTGCCGCCGGCCCTCGTCGATCTCGGGCTGGCCGTGCAGACTGACAAAGGGCCCCTCGCCCGAGGACTCCTGACCGGTGCAGCCGGCCCGCTCCTGGGGGCGAGTCCGGGTGTGCTGGGGTTTGGCCTGGTCCTGCTCATTGGCGATGTAGTATACAGTTAGATGCACCTGGTCGCCAAAACCTTCGAGCAGGGGCAGCAAGGCCTGCTCGGCTTCCATGCCATAGGGGCACAGGCTCATCACAAAGAGTTCCAACGCGGCCCTGCTCTGCTGTTGGAGGTGTTGCTGCAGCACCTGTTCGAGGGTGCGGGGCGGGGTGCGGTGATCGATCTTGGGCAGGTGTTCGGCAAAGGTAAACTTTGGACTCTGCGTTGGGGTGTGGCAGTGTTGGCAGAACTCGGCATCGGCGTTGCGGCGGATATTGGCCGGCTCCGGGCGCAGGACGTGTTGTTGGCCCGGGCCGTGGCAGACCTCGCACTGCACCCCGGCCAGGGCCTCGCGGGGCTGGGCTAGGGCAAAGCCGCTGGGCAGGCCAAAGCCGGTGGTGTGGCAGGTGACACACTGCGGAAAGAAATGGCGGTTCTTCTGGCGCAGGGTGTCGAAGGCGTGGGCGTGCAGCGTACCTTGCCACTGGGCGTGCTCCTGCGCGTGGCAGGGCCGGCAGGCCGCCTCCCCGGCGTAGGTGTGGGTCGGGGCGGCTTCGAGCGCATAACGGGCAAAGGGCGAGGGCATGGGCGTCTGCAGGCTGGCCTTGCGGGCCACGCTGTCCTGAAAGGCGGCGATCAGCGCCTTCATCGCCGCGGCTTCGGGCAGGGCAGCGCTGACCGGCACTTCCTCGGCGCTGGCCTGCACCGGCTTGCCGGCGGGATCGGCCTGGAGTTTAACCCGGCCCAGGCGGGTGCCCTGGGGCGCCGAGCCGACCAGGGCAGGCCGGCCCTCCTGGCGGGGCAGAGCCTGGCGGCTGACGATGAGATCCAGCTGGGGAAAACGCGCGGCGAGGGTTTTGTTGTCGGCGGCGGCAAGATCGCTGAGCAGGATCAGGTAATCGACCTTGGCTCTCAGCTGGGCGATGGGGGCTACGAGGGCGACAGCGGGTTCGACGAATTGGTCTGCCTGGGGTGCGCCCACTCCCAGGATGCCCACCTGCCATTTGCCCAGGGGAAGTACCAGGTGCGAAGCCACCCCGGCCAGGGGTTGGCGCAGGTTGGTGGAGACGAAAGGCAGGTTGAGCTGACTGGCCAGCCGGGTGATGAACTCAGCGCCAAAGTGGAAGTCGTCGCCGGTCAGATTGACCGCCCTGTATCCCAGCTGCACCATGGCCCGGGCATAGGTCTCCACCCGGAGGTGATCAAGTTCTTCTTCACCGTCGACAAAACCGCCGGCGTCGATCAGCAGGAAAGGGGTGCCGCTGGCCCGCTGCAGCTCGATCAGGGTGCCGCGCCGGGTGATGCCGCCCAGTTGCCCGTCGGCGCAGCCGCACACTTCGAGAAAGGAGCGGGTGTCCCCGGTGTGAAGGATAAAGGCGTCCTGGGGCCAGGCGGGCATGGAGAGGGCCAGCGGGAGGAGGCAAAACACCAATAGTCGCATGCGTAATAGAGACGGCCCAAGGGGGGTGAAAGTTTCATCCCGTGCGGCGCTTCAGGAAGCGATACAGCGGCAGACCCAGCAAGAGCAGGTAGAAGGGCAGGAACTCGGCCCACAGCACCCAGGGACGTTCTTCCCAGAGGCCGGTGCTACTATAGACGCTGAGGACATTGTAGGCAAGGAAGATGGCGCTGCTCAGGAAGAGCCAGGCCGGCACCGGGAAGAGGACGAAGAAGGGCAGCACCCACATTAGGTACCAGGGGTGCAGAGTGGGGGTGAGCAACAGATAAGCGCCCAGGATGGCGAAGGTCGCCCGGTACAGGTCGCTGCCGCGCCAACAAGCCCACAGCACCACCAGCCCCAGCAGGGCGGCGCAGAGCAGCTTGGCTTGATGCAGGGCGGCCTCGTCCTGGCCCAGGGCCGGGTCCTTGAGCAGTTGGTAACACAGTGAGAAGAAGGCATCGTTGAAGCGCCACTTGAGCAAATAGGCCTGCAGGCCGGCGAAGAGTTGTTTGCCTGCCCCGGCATAGGGAAAAAAGCCCAGCCCCACCAGCAGCAGCAGCCACCACAGCAGCCGGCGCTGGCCCCGCAGACGCCGCCAGAACAGGGGCAGGGCCAGGGCAGGCAGGAATTTGGCCAGCAAGGCCGCAGCGCCGGCCCATACCGCCGGCAGCCGGCGTCCTGCCTCCAGCCAGTACAGGGCCAGGAGTAGCAGGAATACGGCCAGCACATCGAGATGGCCGCTGCCGGCCACCTCGATCACCGGCAGGGGGTTCCAGGCATAGAGCAGGACCCGGCGCGTATCCTCACCCCGCTGGCGCAGGATGCGGACCAGCAGCAGTACCAGGGCCAACTCGACCAGGACCAGGGCGCCCTTCATGGCTAACAGGCTGGGGTGGAGGCTGCAGACCAGCAAGAAAAAGAGCTGGGCCAGAGGGGGGTAGATAGTGGAGACTTCCTTGTGGTTGATACCCGCGTAGAGCCCGTCGCGCAGGTGGGTCACCTCGGGGGCTTCGGGAGCGTATAGATAAGGATTGATATGGGCCAGTTGTACGCGGCCATCCCAAACATAGCGATAGACGTCGTCCGAGAGGCTGGGCTCACTGACCAGCAGGGTCAGCCGGAAGAGTAGGGCCAGGACGAGCATGGGCCACAGCGGGCCGGCGGGCCGACGCCAGATCCACCAGGCGGCGGCCAGATAAGCGGCAAAGGCCGGCAGCAGGGCGGCCCAGAACCAGGGGATCTGGGTCTGCAGGGGGCCCAACCCGCGTATCCAGCACCAGGCGGCCTCGATGGCCAGTCCGATCAGCAGGAGAGGGAGCTGGGATCTGAGTCCAGACATGTCAGCGCAGGACGCGGCGCGCCCCGGCGTAGCGCGCCTGGAAGTAAGGGGCCGAGAGGGGGGCGATGACTACCTGGCCCATCGAGGGGCTGGCGTGGGCGAAACGGTTCTTGCCCAGGTACACCCCCACGTGAGAGACCCCCTGCCCCTGCGAGGAGATGCGGAAGAAGACCAGATCCCCGGGGTGGAGCTGGCGTTGGGAGTAGATGCTCCTGCCCAACTGGTACAGCTGCTGGGAATTGCCCGACAGTTCCAGGCCGTAGGCTTCGCGGTAGATGGCTCGGGTCAGGGCCGAGCAGTCGATGCCGGTGCGGGTGTTGCCGCCCCACTGGTAGGGTACCCCCACGTAACTCTGGGCCACCCGTATCAGCCGGCTGCGGTCGCCGTGTAACATCGCCTGCTGGCGTTTTTCCAGTTCGCGGGTCACGCCCCGGTCTCCGGGGCGCACGGGAGGGGTGTAGCGCGGGGCCGAGGCGCAGCCGCTCAGCAGCAGCAGGAGAGTGAGGACCTGGGCACGCATCAAAAATCAGTAAACGAAAAAACCTTTGCCGGTCTTGCGGCCCAATTCGCCCCGGTCCACCAGCTCGCGCAGCAGGGGACAGGGCTGGTACTTGGGGTCTCCGAAGCGTTCGGCAAAGGATTCGAGGATGTCGAGGGTCACGTCCAGGCCGACAAAGTCGGCCAGAGCCAGGGGGCCCAGAGGATGGCTGGCGCCCAGTTGTATGGCCCGGTCGATGTCAGCGGCCGAGGCCACCCCTTCGGCCAGGGCAAAGATGGCCTCGTTGATCATGGGGAAGAGGATGCGGTTGACCACAAAACCGGGGCGGTTGCGCACGGCGATGGGGACCTTGCCCAGGCGCAGGGCCAGGCGCTCCACCGCTGCCAGGACTTCGGGATCGGTGTGTGAGGTGCGCACCAGTTCGACCAGGGGCATGAGCGGAGGCGGGTTGAAGAAGTGCAGGCCCAGCACGCGGTCGGGCCGGCCGGTGACCAGGGCCAGGGCCTCCACGTCCAGGCCCGAGGTGTTGCTGGCCAGCACCGCCTCCCTACGGCAATGGGTGTCGAGCAGGGCGAAAACCTCCTGCTTGAGCGCCAGTTTTTCGGGCACCGCCTCGATGACCAGGTCCACGGTGGCCAAGGCGGTCCACTCGGCGATGGGTCTCAGGCGCTGGAGGGATTGGGCGCAGGCAGCGGCGCTCATTTCGCCCTTTTCCTGCTGGCGGCTCAGGCGCCCGGTGATGCGGTCCAGGCCGCGCTGGAGGGCGGCGGGGTCGGCGTCGTACAGGTATACCTCGAGGCCGGAGCTGATCAGGACCTGGGCGATGCCGCAGCCCATGGCACCGGCACCGATCACGGCAGTGCGATTAAAATCCACGGCGGTTGGTCAGGTGAAGGCAGGGGAGTTGCGCGGGGCAGCGAAACAGAGGGTAACCCAAACTTAAGAGCCAAGGCCGGGGGCGGCAAGCTGGATTCCGCCCCGCCGCTGCCGCCAGCGTCCGGGGGATTCCCCGGTCCAGCGGCGGAAGGCGCGGTTGAAGCTGCTCTGGTCGCTGAAACCGAGCAGGAACGCCACTTCCACGATCGACACTTGCGGGTCGGTCAGGTAGCCCTCGGCGAGCTGGCCCCGGACCCTGTCGGAGACCTCCCTGAAGGTGGCACCGGTTTCCACCAACTTCCGCTGCAAGGTGCGCACGCTGATATGGAGCGCCCGCGCCACCTGGGCGGCTGACCCGCCTGCAACGGGAGCGGCAGCGATGGCTTGCTGCACCTCGGCGCCGAAGCTGGAGGGGGCAGGCAGGAGCTGCCGGGAGAGGATCCGGGCGTGTTCTTCTAGGACCTGGGCGAGGGCGGCGTCGGCCCCGGCCGTCGGCGAGTGCCATTCCTCCGCACTGAAGAACAGCCGGTCAGCGTCGGCGCCAAAGGACACGGGGGCGCGGAAAAGGTCGGCATAGGGCCCTTGCCGGCGGCTCGGGTTGGCGAAACTCGACTTGGCGCACCTGCAGGTCGGGTTTGATGCGCATGCGGATCCGGCTGACCAGCGCTGCGAAGACATAATCCACGTACAAGGGCGGCACCGGGCCGCCCTTGGCCATGCTCAGGCAGAGGCAGTACCCGTCGCGGTCCTGGTCGACGCCAAGGGCGACGGCGTCGGCGATCAGGCCGAAGAAGCGCACGAAGTGGCCGATACCCTCGCCCACGGTGGCGGCAGCGGCGACGAGGTAGTCGATGACGCGGTAGGCACCAAAGGGAAGCGTGGCAGGGGCCGCCAGCTGGAGGGCCGGGTCGGCGCAGCGC
>SICG01000150.1 GCA_009691525.1 Candidatus Latescibacterota bacterium
CGTGACGGTGGTTTCATCCAATCCTTTGGATGTGCGTTTGGCACCCGCGCCGTACGTCCTGCAGGAAACCACCGTGACCCCAGAAAACCCCGCACAACGAATTATGCGTCAGGTGATCCAGCGCAAGCAGGAGTGGTGCCCCCGTATCCGGAGATGGCAAGGCCAGCACCAGTGGTCGGTCTTGAAGTGCAGGCAGCCAATCCGTATATTGCAGGCATGACGCAAAAACAGATTCAGTACACCCTCCGCAAAGTCCCGCCCCAGATCGACCGGGAGCTGAGGAAGCGCGCCCGCAAGGAGCAGCGCAGCCTCAACGAGATCGCCCTGGAAGCCCTCAAGCAGGGTCTGGGCCTGGCTGGCCAACCCTTGCGCTATCACGACCTGGACGCCCTGGCTGGCACCTGGGTGCATGACCCGGCCTTTGACCGGGCCATCGAGGCTATGGACCAGGTGGACCCGGCGCTCTGGAAATGAGGCTGCTGCTCGACACCAACCGGTACCGCGATTTCTGCGCCAAAGATCCGGTGGCATTGGATCGAGTGCAGACCGCCGAACGGCTCTTCCTGCCCTTTGTAACCCTGGCCGAGTTGCGCGCCGGCTTCTTGTGCGGGACCAAGGCCCGCCAGAACGAACGCACCCTGATCCATTTCCTCAACAGCCCCCGGGTGTCGATGCTCTATGCCGGCGAGGCGACCGTCCACCACTTTGCCCACCTCTACGCCCAACTGCGCCGGCAGGGCACACCCATTCCCACCCACGATATCTGGATCGCCGCGCTGGCCGTGGAGCATGATCTGGCAGTCTTCTCCCGCGACCAGCACTTCGACCACTTGCCCCAGATACCGAGACTGAAGTAGCCCTTCTGCGCTGATGAGCGAAATCCTCAATACCGCCGAAGAAGCCGCCTGCCGGCAGTTGGAGACCCAGGGGTACACCGTGTTGGAGGGTTTGCTGGACGAGGAAGAAGCCGCCCGGCTCGACACCCAGGCCCGCCAGCTGATGGCCGACCGGAGCGGGTACGTCAAACTGGAGGGGGCACTCAATCCGATCCCCGCCCTGGCCCCCCTGTGTATACACCCGGCAGTACTGCGCCTCGCCGAACGCTTCCTGGGTGCGCCTTTTTACCTGGTCAACAACGCCTGCATGATGTGGTGCCAGCCCGGTGCGCCCGGCGGCCACTTACACGCCGACTGGCCCCTCGGGGATGTGCCCCAGCCCTATCCACCCTGGCCCCTCTTGCTGCAGACGATGTGGATGTTGACGGATTTCACCGCGGAGAACGGGGCCACCCGGCTGGTCCCCGGCACCCACCTGAGTGGCAAGCCCCCTGGGACCACCGAGGATGGGGGAGAAGTGCCGGCCCTGGGTCGGCGCGGCGCAGTGCTCATCTGGCTGGGAGGCGTCTGGCATCGCAACGGGGCCAATACCAGCGTTGACCAGCACCGCATGGGCGCCAACGTCGCCTATATCCCCCGCTTCGTACACCGGCCCGAGTTGTGGCCGCGCGTGCGGCGCGAGGTTTATCAGGGGTTCCCGGAACAGTTGCAGCAACTACTCGAACGCTCGGTGGAACCCTGATCAGCCGCCCTTGCCGCCGGGTTTGATAGCCTTCCACAGCCGGCGCAGCGGGTCGTAGTACTCGTCCACCACCCGCTCCTTGAGCGGGATGATGGCGTTGTCGGTGATGGTGATCTCCTCGGGACAGACCTTGGTGCAGCACTTGGTGATGTTGCAGTACCCCACCCCGTGCGCCTCCTTCAGATCTTCAGTGCGGTCCTCCACATCCAGGGGATGCATCTCCAGCGCCGCAGTGTAGACCAACAGGCGCGGTCCGATGAACTGCTCGTGGAGCTGGTGCTCGCGCAGCACATGGCACACGTCCTGGCAGAGGAAACACTCGATACACTTGCGGAACTCCTGGACCCGGTCCACCTCATCCTGGGACATCCTCCAGGTCCCGTCCGGGGCATCTGGGGGCCGTGGCTTAAATTTTTTGACCTGTTTCTTGGCGCGGAAATTCCACGAGACATCGGTCACCAGATCCTTGATCGGCGGAAAGGCCTTCATCGGCTCGACCTTGATGGGCTGGTCGAGCGGCATATCCCGCATCCGGGTCATACACATGAGTCGGGGGTGGCCGTTGATCTCGGCAGAGCAGGAGCCGCATTTGCCGGCCTTGCAGTTCCAGCGCAGGGCCAGGTCATTGGCCTGATCGGCCTGGATCTGCAAGATGGCGTCCAGCACCACCATGCCTTCGGCCACCTCGGTCTCGTAGTCCTCGAAGTGCCCTTGAGCGTCGCCGCGCCAGACACTGAATTTGGCCCTGGCCATCACTTCATCTCCTCGATGATCTGCTGCAGGTCGGCACGCACCGGCGTCAGGGGCCGGCGCTCGATCTGCATCCGTCCGTCTGCCCCTTTGCGCAGGGCGATGTTGAATTTTGCGGCGTTGGGGTCCTTGTCGGGATAGTCGTCGCGGAAGTGGGCCCCTCGGCTCTCCTTCCGCTCCAGCGCCGAGCAGGTGATAGCCTCGGCCACGGCGAACATATTGCGCAGATCGAGGGCGGTGTGCCAGCCGGGGTTGAACTCGCGGTTGCCCGCCACCCCCACCTTTTGCCGGCGCGCTTCGAGCTGGCGGACAATCTCCAGGGCCTGCTGCATCTCCCCTTCCTGACGCACGATGCCGACCAACTCCTGCATCCTCTCTTGTAACTCGTGTTCCAAATGGTAGGGATTCTCGCCACTGGTGCCGCGCTCAAAAGGCGCCAGGGCCAGCCGCATCTCTTCCTCGACCTGGCTCTCGTCCACCGGGGCAGCCCCGTGTTCTTTGGCGTATTGGGCTGCGTACGCTCCGGCCCGCTTGCCAAAGACCAACAGATCTGAGAGCGAGTTGCCCCCCAGGCGGTTAGCCCCGTGTAAGCCGGCACCGCACTCCCCGGCGGCAAAGAGACCGGGCACCGTGGACATCTGCGAGTCGGCGTCCACCGAAATGCCGCCCATCATATAGTGGGTGGTGGGCCCCACCTCCATGGGCTCGCTGGTGATGTCGATGTCAGCCAGCTGTTTGAACTGATGGTACATGCTGGGCAGCTTGCGTTTGATGTGCTCCTCGGCGTGGGGCAGGCGCTCCTTGATCCAGGAGATATCCAGGTACACCCCCTGATGCTCGGTCCCCCGGCCCTCCTTGATCTCGCGGACGATGCAACGGGCCACGTGATCGCGGGTGAGCAGTTCGGGGGGCCGCCGGGCGTCCTTGTCGCCCTGGGTGTAGCGCCAGCCCTCTTCCTCGTCGGTGGAGGTCTGGGATTTGTACAGGTCTGGGATGCTGTCAAACATGAAACGGCGGCCCTCCTTGTTGCGCAGGACCCCTCCTTCGCCGCGCACCCCCTCGGTGACCAGAATGCCGCGCACGCTGGGCGGCCAGACCATGCCGGTGGGATGGAACTGGACGAACTCCATGTCGATCAGTTCGGCGCCGGCCCGGTACGCCAGGGCGTGGCCGTCGCCGGTGTATTCCCAGCTGTTGCTGGTGATCTTGTAGGCCCGGCCGATGCCGCCGGTGGCCAGCACCACGGCCTTGGCGCGGAACACCCTGAAGCGCCCCCGCTCGCGGTCGTACCCCAGAGCGCCCACCACCCGGTCGCCGCTCTGCAACAGGGCGACGACCGCGCATTCCATGTGTACCTCGACGCCTTGGTGGATGCCGTGGTCCTGCAAGGTGCGGATCATCTCCAGCCCGGTGCGGTCGCCCACGTGGGCCAGGCGTGGGTACTTGTGGCCGCCGAAGTTGCGCTGCAGGATGCGGCCATCACTCGTGCGGTCGAAGAGGGCCCCCCAGGATTCCAGCTCGCGCACACAGGCGGGGGCTTCCTGGGCGTGTAGCTCGGCCATACGCCAGTTGTTGACATACTGCCCGCCGCGCATGGTGTCGGCAAAGTGGACCCGCCAACTGTCGCGGTCGTCCACATTGGCCATAGCCGCAGCGATGCCCCCCTCAGCCATGACCGTGTGTGCCTTGCCCAGCAGCGATTTGCACACCAGCCCCACCGAAACCCCGGCTGCCGAGGCTTCGATAGAGGCCCGCAGCCCGGCGCCGCCGGCGCCGATGACCAGCACCTCGTGTTCGTGTACCTGGTACTGCGCCATCAGAGAATCCTCCAGTCGGTCCAGATGCCCATCGAACACAGGCGGATATAGAGATCGGAGAAACCGACCCAGAAAAGACTCATCCAAGCGCAGAGCATGTGGCGGCGGTTCAGGCAGCTGGAGCAGGCATGGACCTGCCGGCGGAGCTGGAACTTGGAGAGGCTGTCCAGGCGCCCGCCCAGCAAATGGCGCAGGGAATGACAGCCCAGAGTATAACTGCCCAGCAGGATCACATTGACCATCAGGACCAGGGAACCCACCCCGATGCCGAAGCTGGCCTGCCCGGTGGCGGGGTCCTCAAACCACAGGGCCTTCCACGCATCGTGGGCCAGGAAGACCACAAAGGCCAGGGCCAGGTAGAGAAAGTAGCGGTGGGCGTTTTGCATGATCAGCGGAAAGGACCCCTCACCCCGGTAGCTCTGGCGCGGCTCGGCCACGGCACAGGAGGGAGGGTCGGCCCAGAAGGCCTTGTAATAGGCCCCGCGATAATAATAGCAGGTGAGGCGGAATCCGGCAGGGGCCCAGAGGATGAGAAAGGCCGGCGAGAAAGGCACCCCGCCTGGCCACCACTCGGGCCGGGGCCCGAACCAGCTGTGGGGCGAGCCGCCGAAGAGTTCGGGGGAATAAAAGGGAGACAGATACGGCCCCAGGTAATAATGCGCGCCCTGGAAGGCCGCCCAGGTCGAGTAGGCGATAAAGGCCGAAAGGCCTAGGAAGACGAGAGCGGGCTGCAGCCACCACGCATCGCTGCGCGAGGTGACGCCAAACCCGCTCTGCTTCAAGGAAAGGCCGGACGAAGACATACAAACTCCCTATCAAAGGCGGCAGTGGAATTAAAAAACTTGTCTAAGATAACACGGGGACTAGCGGGAGGCAATACCATCGCGAGCGAGGAGTTGTCTTGCCCGCAGGGGAGAATTTTTGTATCCTACTGCCATGTTCGAGCTCAAATCCCTGTCGCGGGAAGCCATTCCCAAAGCCCTGGAGCGGGCCGAACGCTACCGCCTGCTCAACGAGCCAGCGGTGGCCGAGAGCATCTGCCAGGATATCCTGTCCATCGACCCGGACCATCAGCAGGCCCTGATCACCCTGGTCCTGGCCCTGACCGATCAGTTCGGCGAGGCTGCGAACTTGGGTATCTCTCAGGTATTGGCGCTGGTTCCCCGGCTGCGCGGCGAGTACGAGGGTGCCTATTATTCGGGCATCATCTGCGAACGCCAGGCCAGGGCCCGGCTCAAGCGGGAATACCCAGGGGCCTGGTTCGATGCCTACGATCTCTTCCTCCAGGCCCTGGAGTGGTTCGCCAAGGCCGAGGCCCTGCGCCCCCTGGGCAACGACGAGGCCATCCTGCGCTGGAACACCTGCGTGCGCCTGATCGAGGGCCACAAACTAAAACCCAGACCGCACGACGAGGCCGAGCACGGTATCGAGTAGCCTCTTCCCCCGCGCCTACCTCCGCTTGAGTCCCGCCTTCAGATACTCACGGTTGAAGAAGGCGATGTGCCCTACCGAAATCTCCTTGGGACACACCGCCTCGCACTCGTACTCGTTGGTGCAGTTGCCGAACCCCTCCCGATCCATGGCCTCCACCATCATCAGCACCCGCCGTCCCCGCTCGGGCTGCCCCTGGGGCAGGATGCCGAGGTGTTTGACCTTGGCGGCCACGAAGAGCCGGGCCGAGGCGTTCTTGCACGATGCCACGCAGGCCCCACAGCCGATGCAGGCCGCCGCGTCCATGGCCTCTTCGGCGACCTCTTGCGGGATGAGCAGGGCGTTGCCGTCGGGCGAGGAGCCGGTGTTGACCGAGGTGTAGCCCCCGGCCTGCATGATCCGGTCGAAGGCCGAGCGGTCCACCACCAGATCCCTGATCACCGGAAAAGCCGTGGCCCGCCAGGGTTCGATGTGGATGGTGTCACCATCCCTGAAGCTGCGCATGTAGAGCTGGCAGGTGGTGGTGCCCTTGCCCGGCCCGTGGGGCACGCCGTTGATCACCAGGCCGCAAGCCCCGCAGATGCCCTCGCGGCAATCGCTCTCGAAGGCGATGGGGATCTCTCCCTTGAGCGTCAGTTGATCGTTCACCACGTCGAGCATCTCCAGGAAAGACATGTCCGGAGAGATGCCGGCCGCTGTATAGGTCACCATCCGGCCCGGCGCCTGACCGTGGGGCTGGCGCCACACCTTGAGTCTCAGATTCATGATCATGCCCGCACTCACTTATAGCTCCTCTGGCTGGGAGAGACGCGCTCGAATACCAGGGCCTCCTTGTGCAGCACCGGATCGGCCCCCACCTGGGTGAATTCCCAGGCGGCCACGTGAGCAAAGTGCTCGTCGTTGCGCCGGGCCTCGCCCTCCTCGGTCTGGTGCTCCTCGCGGAAATGACTGCCACAAGATTCGTCGCGCATCAGCGCATCGTGGGCCAGCAGCTCGGCGAATTCCATGAAGTCGGCCACCCGGCCGGCCCGCTCCAGCACCTGGTTGAACTCGCCTGGGGTGCCGGTCACGGTGACGTTCTGCCAGAACTCCTCGCGGATCTGGGCCACCTGGGCCTTGCAGTGTTTGAGACCTTCGGCTTTGCGCCCCATACCGCAGTAATCCCACATCAGCAATCCCAGTTGCCGGTGAAAATCGTCCACCGTGCGTTTGCCCTTCACTGCCAACAACCGATTCAGGCGGGCGGTGGCGGCTTCCTCGGCCTCGCGGAAGGCCTCGTGGTCCGTGCCCACCTTGGCGGCGGAGGTGCCGGCCAGGTACCCGCCCAGGGTATAAGGGATGATGAAGTACCCGTCGGCCAGGCCCTGCATCAGGGCGCTGGCGCCCAGACGGTTGGCCCCGTGGTCGGAGAAATTGGCCTCCCCCAGTACAAAGAGGCCGGGCACGTTGCTCATCAGGTTGTAGTCCACCCACAGCCCACCCATGGTATAGTGCACCGCCGGATAGATGCGCATGGGGGCGTGATAGGGGTCCTCGCTGGTGATCTCCTCGTACATCTGGAAGAGGTTGCCGTACTTCTGGCGGATCAGCGCCTCCCCGTCGCGGGCGATGGCCCCGGCAAAATCTAGGTACACCGACCGGCCCGAGCCCCCCACGCCCTTGCCCTCATCGCAGACTGCCTTGGCCGCGCGCGAAGCCACGTCGCGGGGCACCAGGTTGCCAAAACTGGGATAGCGCCGCTCCAAAAAATAATCGCGTTCAGTCTCGGGGATCTGAGCCGGGGCGCGGCTGTCGCCGCCTTTCACGGGCACCCAGATGCGCCCGTCGTTGCGCAGGCTCTCGCTCATCAGGGTGAGTTTGGACTGGTAGCTGCCAGAGACCGGAATGCAGGTGGGGTGGATCTGGGTGAAGCAGGGATTGGCCAGCAGCGCGCCTCGTCGATGGGCCCGCCAGATGGCGGTGACATTGCAGGACTTGGCGTTGGTAGACAAGTAGAAGGCATTGCTGTACCCGCCGGTGGCCAAGAGCACCGCGTCGGCGGCGTACCGCTCCAACTGGCCGGTGACCAGGTTGCGGGCCACAATGCCGCGGGCCTGGCCCTCGATGAGCACCAATTCCAGCATCTCCCGCTGGGGAAAAAGTGTCACCTGCCCGGTCTCCACCTGCCGCATCAGCGAGCTGTACGCCCCTAACAACAATTGCTGGCCGGTCTGGCCCCGGGCGTAGAAGGTGCGCGAGACCTGGGCCCCGCCAAAGGAGCGGTTGGCCAGGGTGCCGCCGTACTCGCGGGCAAAAGGCACGCCCAGGGCCACGCAGTGGTCGATGATCTGGGTGCTGACCTGGGCCAGGCGGTAGACGTTGGCCTCGCGAGCCCGGTAGTCGCCGCCCTTGAGAGTATCATAGAAAAGCCGAAAGATGCTGTCGCCATCGTTCTGGTAGTTCTTGGCCGCGTTGATCCCGCCCTGGGCGGCAATGCTGTGGGCCCGACGCGGACTGTCCTGCACGCAGAAGTTGAGCACCTGATAACCCAACTCGCCCAAACTGGCGGCGGCCGAGGCTCCTGCCAGACCGGTGCCGACCACGATGACCGTGCGTTTGCGCTTGTTGGCCGGGTTGACCAGTTTCAACTCGAAGCGGTGCCGCTCCCACTTCTCTTCCAGCGGGCCGCCGGGGATGTGTGCGTCGAGGGTCATCGCCCTACCTCATCGGGTGAATAGAAAGATCCACAGGGGGATGACCCCAAAGCCGCCGGCCAGAACCAGACAGATAAGCACACTGGCCGAGCGCAGCCGCGCCGAGAGCTGGATACCCAGGGTCTGGAAAGCGCTCTGGAAGGAGTGCCACAGGTGGAACCCCAGCAGGATCATGGCCAGGGCATAGCCGCCGGCGTAGAGCGGGGTCTTGAAGCTCCTGATCACCAGGTCGTAGAGGGTGCCCCCGGCCCGATCCGCGTACTTGAAGTTCACGAGGTGGATGACCACGAAGAGGAAGGTGAAGAGGCCCGAGTAGAGCATGGTGCGGGAGGCCCAGTTGCGCCCCCCCGAAGCGCGTTCTACCTGGTAGCCCAGCGGGCGAGCCCGACGGTTGTCCAGGCTGACGCTGATGGCCAGCCAGACGTGAAGAAAAAGCACCGCGATCAATCCCAACTCCACTGGCACCAGCAGCGGATGGTTGAGCAGAAATTCGGAGTAGGCGTTGAACTGCGCTCCGCCGTCTTTTTTGAACAACAACAGATTGCCCGCCAGATGGCCGACCAGAAACATGTAGAGGGCCAGTCCGGTCAGGGCCATGCCCAACTTCTTGCCGACCGAACTGGAGAGCAATTTGGCGCGCATTGCGGTCTTCCTCCGCTTCTCCTGGGTGCTGGAACGGTTTTTAATATCGAGATAAAAACCATTCCCGGCAAAATTCAGTACTTGCCCAGGCGCAGTCCCTCATCCAGGTAGTACGATAGGTCTGGTACTCGGTGGTAGTGGGAATGGAGCAGCTCCCGGTACATGTCGGGTGACATGAAGGGCCGCTCCTTGAAACCCATGTCCTCGTAGAACCAGATGCCGTCCGGCTTGCCCTCTTGGGCAAAGAGGATCTCCATCAGATTGATGGTCAGCTCGGCGTAGGTGTCGGCCATGTCGCGCACCCAGTCAGGGTCGAGGGCCATGCCCATCAGCATGTACTCGTGGCCGCAGACCGGGTGCATCAGCTCAAAGGAGTTTATCCCGGACCAGCAGAAGAAACGCTGGTGTTTGCGGCACTCCTCCTCGGCCTGGCGGTAGCCGTCGAAGTCAACGCGCCGGGGCTCGGGTTTGAGCATCGGCTTGATGCCCTCCTCCCAGGCGGGCCGCTCTTTGACTTCAAAGTCCACGTGTTCGGGGGTGGAGCTGTGCAACTTGTGCCGGCGCAGCACCGCCCCATTGCCGTCGCGGGTGAGCACCGTCTCCTCGGTCTCCTCCAGCACCTGGGGGACAAAATCGAGGCGCGCCACCATATTGAAGGCCCAGCAGGTGGAGAGGTCAAAGCCAAAATGCAGGGCCAGGTCTTCCTCCGGCCGCACCTGTCCCTGCTCCTGCCACACCTTCAAAGTATCGCCCCAGAAATGCTCGTACAGCCCGATGCGATCAGCTGGTTTGCGCCTGAGAATATTGCCGATACGCTCGACGCCGGTCAGTGCTTCCATCTGCGTGCTCCCTCCCAATTGCTTATCTTCATGATTGTGACCAAGGACCGCGCCCTCTCCCGAGGGCACACTATCGGAAATGTTCGCAAAACCCTCATCCTGAGCAACGGAGGACACCCGATGGACCCCGCCGCTTTGCAGCCGGTACAACTGCCCTACCGCTACGAATTTGCCCCCTCCGAAACCGCCGCCATCGCCGCCTGCAACCGCGACCATGGCTTCGCCGTGGTCCGGGGGGTGCTGGACCGGACCCAGGTCGAGCAGCTCAAGGAGACCACCTGGCGGGTGCTGGACCCGGAGCGCACCCTCAAACCGGGCGAGACCCGGGGACAGGGCGACTTCATCGAACACGCCCCACCCCTGTGGGACCTGCTGGAACACGAGGACTTCCTCCGCCTCAACCGGGCCATCCTCGGCACCTCTGATCTAACCGTCCACCGCTCCGCCGCCATCTTGAAAAACGCCGGCGCCGGCCCGGTGACCTGGCACACCGACTGGAACGGGTACAGCCCCCTGCCGGCCCGCACCCCCAACGAAGTCCTCAACCGGGGCGAGTGGCCCAACGGCATGTGGTTCTACCTCAACGGCACCCACCCCAGCCGCGCCGGCCTGGCAGTGATCGCCGACTCCCACACCATAGACTGGGCCGGCCCCGAGGGCTTCGCCTTCACCGAGTACCGCCGCTCCTTCCACCCACGCGGCGAGGAACCCAAGGTCCACGACCGCTTCGAGGTGCCCGGCATGGTCCCCCTCTTCACCGAGCCAGGCGACCTGATTGTCTTCAATACCCGCACCTACCACGCGGCCTTCCCCCACGGGGGCAGCGAGGCGCGCCTCTCCTGCGGCTTCGTCTTCCGGCCCAGCGCACCGCCCTTCCCCGCTCCCTGGGCACTGACCGAGAGCGCTCGCCGCTTCTGCGCTGCCCTGCCCTCCAGGCTGCACCCTTTCGTGCGGGAGTACACCGGCCTGGACCCGGCCTGGAAACTGGCCGAGTGAGGCCCTTGCGCAGGTTTATCACCCACCACCTGAAGGAAAGATCGCTATGACTCATCCGCGCATCATCCAGGGCGGTATGGGCGCCGGCATCTCCGACTGGCGCCTGGCCAGGGCCGTCTCGATGGCCGGCCAACTGGGCGTGGTCTCCGGCACGGCCCTCGACAGCATCCTGGCCAGACGCCTGCAACAGGGAGATCCGGAAGGCCACATGCGCCGGGCCCTCGCCCACTTCCCAATTCCCGCCGTGGCCCAACGCATCCTCGACAAGTACTACCTGCCCGGTGGGAAGGCTGATTCGACGGCCTTCCTCCCCCTGCCCCTGTACACCGCTACCCCGGACCAGCACCTGCTGGA